>DATMHT010000073.1:0-8604 GCA_035554795.1 Gemmatimonadaceae bacterium
CGGGCTCGCGGAGCACGTACGTCTGCTCGGCTTCCTCCCCGACGCGCAGCTCCCGCTCGCCTACCGCGCCGCCGACGTCACCGTCGTCCCGACGGTCGCGCTCGAGGGGTTCGGTCTCATCGTCGCCGAGTCGCTGGCGGCAGGGACACCGGCGATCGTGACGCCGGTCGGCGGGCTTCCCGAAGTCGTCGAGGCGCTCTCGCCGTCGCTCGTCACCGAGGCCGCCGGCCCGCGCGCGATCGCCGCGTCGCTCTCGGCCGCGCTCGACGGGACGCTGGCGCTGCCTAACGCGGCGGCGTGCGCGCGGTTCGCGGCCAACAACTACTCGTGGGACGTGATCGCGCGACGGGTGGCGGAGGTGTATGCCGAGGCGGCCGGGTGGCGGGTGGCGGGTGGCGGGTGGGAAGAACCGACGCGCGTACGGGAGGTCGCATGACCGCCGTTCCGCTGCGTTCAGCCGCCACCCCCCACCCCCCACCCGCCACCCGGACCCGCATCCTCTTCCTCGACCACGCCGCCGTCCTCGGTGGCGCGGAGCTCTCGCTGCTCGACGTCGCCCGCGCCGAGCGGGGGAACGGGGGGCGCGTGCTGCTGATGGAGGATGGGCCGTTCCGCGACCGGCTCGCGGCCGGCGGCGTGGACGTGCGCGTGCTCGGCGGCGGCGAGCGGCTGCGGGCGGTGAAGAAGTCGAGCGCGCTGCCGTCGCCGCGGGCCGCGTTTGGCGCGCTGGGCGTGGCGCGGCGCGTCGCCGCCGAGGCGCGCGCGTTCGATCTGATCTACGCCAACTCGCAGAAGTCGTTCGTCGTCGCGGCGGTCGCGGGGCGGCTGGCGCGGCGGCCGGTGCTCTGGCACCTGCGCGACATCCTCGACCGCGAGCACTTCAGCGGCGCCAACGTGCGCCTCGTCGTCGCGCTCGCCAACCGCGCCGCCTCGCGCGTCGTCGCCAACTCGCGGGCGACGGCGGACGCGTTCGTCGCCGCCGGCGGGCTCGCCGACCGCGTGCGCGTCGTGCACAACGGGATCGATCCGGCGCCGTTCCTGAGCGCGGCCGACGACGGCGCGGTCAGAGCCGAGCTGGGAATTCCGTACCCGGCACCGCTGCTCGGCGTCTTCGGCCGGCTGTCGCCGTGGAAGGGGCAGCACGTGATGATCGAGGCGCTGACGCGGCTGCCGACGACGCACGTCGTGTTCGTAGGTGCGCCGCTCTTCGGCGAGGACGCGTACGCCGAACGCCTCGCCGCCGACGCGAAGGCGCGCGGCGTCGCGGACCGCGTGCACTTCCTCGGCTTCCGCGCCGACGTGCCGCGGCTGACGCGCGCGGTGGACGTCGTCGTCCACACCTCGACCGCGCCGGAGCCGTTCGGACGCGTGCTCGTCGAGGGGATGCTCGCCGCGCGTCCGGTGATCGCGACCGCGGCCGGCGGCGCGACCGAGATCGTGCGCGACGGCGAGACGGGGCTGCTCGTGCCGCCCGGCGACGCCGACGCGCTCGCCGACGCGGTCGCGTCGCTGCTCGCCACGCCGGGCGCGATGGCGCGCATGGGCGAGGCCGGCCGCGCGCGCGCCCTCGCGCACTTCAGCCTCGACGCGACGCTGCGCGGCGTCGCCGTTCAGGTGGCCGAGGCGGTGACACGGTGACCGCGGCGCCGCTGCTGCTCGCCGAGCCGGAAGCGCCGCCGCGCGCGAGCGCGCTCCCGTCGCGTGTGGCGCGCGGGCTGCGCGTCGCGATCGTGCACGACTACCTGAACCAGGCCGGCGGCGCCGAGCGCGTGGTCGGCACGCTCCACAGGATGTTCCCCGACGCGCCGATCTACACGACGGTGCTCGACCGCGACACGCTCTGGCCCGAGCTGCGCGACGCCGACGTCCGCACGTCGTGGATGCAGCGGCTGCCGGGCGTGAAGCGGCACTTCAGGAAGTACCTGCCGCTCTACCCGCGCGCGATCGAGAGCCTCGACCTGCGCGACTACGACCTCGTCGTGAGCTCGAGCAGCGCGTGGGCGAAGGGCGCCGTCGTGCGACCCGGCGCGGTGCACGTCTGCTACTGCCACACGCCGATGCGCTTCGTGTGGGACTACGAGCGGTACGTCGCGCGCGAGCGCTTCGGCCGCCTGACGCGGCTGCTGCTGCCGCTGATGATCCGCCGGCTTCGGGCGTGGGACGAGCGGACGGCGGAGCGCGCGCACGTGATCGTCGCCAACTCGACGGCGACCGCCGAGCGCATCGGGCGGGTGTGGGGGAGGGACGCGGAGATCGTCTTCCCGCCGGTGGACGTGACGCGCCGCTCGTCGGACAGCGGGGAGCCGGCGCGCGTCGGCTTCCATCTGGTGGTCTCGCGGCTCGCGCCGTACAAGCGCGTGGACCTCGCGGTGGAGGCGTTCACGCGGCTGGGGCGCCGGCTCGTCGTCGTCGGCGACGGGCCCGATCGCGCGGCGCTCGAGCGCGCCGCCGGCCCGACCGTCCGCTTCATGGGCCGGCTCGACGACGACGCGGTGTCGCAGCTCTACGCGGCGTGCCGCGGCGTGATCTTCCCCGGCGAGGAGGACTTCGGGATCGTGCCGCTCGAGGCGAACGCCGCGGGGCGGCCGGTGATCGCCTACCGCGCCGGCGGCGCGCTCGACACGGTGATCGGCGGGCGGACGGGCGTCTTCTTCGGCGAGCCGACGCCGGAGTCGCTCGCGGCGGCGGTCGCGCGCTGCGACGAGATCGCGTGGGACGCGCGGGCGCTGCGGCGGCACGCCGAGCGGTTCGGCGAGGAGCAGTTCGCGGCGCGGCTCGAGGCGGTGATCGAGCGGGCGTTGAAGAAGAGCCGGGAAGCGGTAAGCGGGATGCGGTAAGCGGGACCGGACGTCAGGGCGGGGTGCCGCCCACGCGGCGCGGGACGCTGAAGATTTCGTGGGGGTCGCTCGTGATGTGGTCGTCGCCGAGCTGACCGTAGTCGTTTCGCCCCCAGCAGTAGGCCGACCCGTCGTTCGTCGTGCCGCAGCCGTGCCACTTGGCGCTCATGGTGATGAAGTGCAGGCCGCCGCTCACTGCCGCCGGCGTCGCCCGGCTGGTGGCGGTGCCGTCGCCGAGCTGCCCGACGTCGTTCATCCCCCAGCAGTATGCGCTCCCGTCGGCCGTCAGCGCGCAGGTGAAGCCGAGCCCTGCCTGAATCGTGGAGAAGGTCAGCCCGCCGGACACCGCGACGGGCGTCGTGCTGGTGCAGCCGGACGAGGGGCAGATGGCACCGAAGGAGACGCCGAGCTGGCCACTCTCGCCGGCGCCCCAGCAGTACGCCGTTCCGGTCGTGTTCAGGCCGCAGGTGTGCTGCGCTCCCGCCGAGATGGCGGCGAAGTGCAGACCGCCTTGCACGGGCTGGGGCGTGGCATTCGCGGCGCTCGGGTCAGTCGTACCAGTCCCGAGCTCGCCCGTACCATTGTAGCCCCAGCAGTAGGCCGTGCCGTCCGCCGTGAGGGCACAGCTGTGGGCTCCGCCCGCGGTGATGCTGGTGAACGAGAGCCCACCCGCAACGCGCACTGGCATGTGGCTGCACGGCAGGTGCGCGGTGTTGCACGTCTCCCCGGTGGACTCGACGCCGAGCTGCCCGTAGTCGTTCCGTCCCCAGCAGTAGGCGGCGCCGTCGGCCGTGAGTCCGCACGCGTGCCAGTAGCCGACGGCGATCGTCTTGAACTGCAGCCCGCCCGGCACCGCGGCCGGGATCGAGCCGGTGTTGTCGGGGCCAGGGTTGATGACGTTGTCCATGCCGTCTATTCCCCAGCAGTACGCGGCACCGCTGCCCGCGACGAGCCCGCACGAGTGGCTGCCGTCGCCCGCGGCGACCATCGCGAATGTCAGCGGCGTCGCGACGCGCGCGGGTACGTAGCGCGGCGCCGTGGAGCTGTCGCCCAGTCGGCCGTCACCGGCCCCCCAGCACAGCGGCTCGCCGTGCTGCGTCAGCGCGCAGGTGTGAATGCCGCCGGGGGATATCTGCGCGAGCACGAGCGGCTCGACGGCGAGGGTGGCGAACGCGTGCGCCGATCCGCGCTGCGCGGTCATGGTGACGGTGCCCGGGCGCCAGCCGCGCGCGAGGCCGTCGGGACCGACGGACGCGACCGATACGTCGCTAGACGTCCACTGGACCGCGGTATTGGAGAGCTGCGCGCCCGCCGAGTCGGTGGCGACGAGCCAGCGCGTGACGCCGGCGCCGAGCGTGGCGCTGGTCGGCCGGATGACGACGGTCTCTCTCACGGGCGCGACGCTCCGTCCGGAGTCGCAGGCGCAGAGGAGTGCGAGAGTCGCGATCGCAGTGGCGGCGCGCGACGGACACGTACGAGTCATGAGTACGAAGGAGGGGTGCGGGGCGGACCGGCCGGCGCCGCAAACATACGACTCGTCCAGCACGAGCGATACACCGGTGCATCACGCGGCGCGGCGCTCATGCGCGCGACGGCAGCGGAGGGCGAGAGCGTGAGCGCGGTGTGGCGCCTGACTCCTCCGTGGGAGCGTGATCGCGGTCCTGTGGCCTGCTCTCCAGAACGCACCCCACGCAGGCCCTGTCACCCCGAGCCGGCTCGCGCGTCATGGCAGTGTCGGCGCGCGCCCCGCGGGGCCGCGCCCGCTTCTCCCGCCCCGTTCCGCTGCCATGACAATCGCTCTTCGCCGTCGTCTCGTCGTCGTCGCGTTGGGCGCGCTCGCCGCCGCGCCGCTCGGCGCCGCCGGTGCCCAGCAGCAGCAGTCGTCCGCGTCGCTCACGCCGCCGCTCCCGTCGGCGCCGTCGGCGACGGTCGCCACGGTCGCGAGCCCGGCGCCGGTCACGACGAACGACGCCGCCGCGGCCGTGCCCGCGACCGCGCTCCATCCCGGCGACGTCGTCCGCGTCCGCATCTGGCGCGAGCCGGATCTCTCGGGCGAGTACCCGGTGGACGGGCGCGGCATGGCCGTCTTCCCGCGCCTCGGCCCGGTGGACGTGTCGCACGTGACGCCCGACTCGCTGCAGCGCCAGCTCGTGACCGCGTATCAGGAGTACCTCCGCAACCCGTCCATCGAGGTCGTGCCGCTGCGGCGCGTGATGGTCGGCGGCCAGGTGATGCGGCCGGGCGTCTTCACGGTGGACCCGACGACGACCGTCGCCGACGTCATCGCGCTCGCCGGCGGCGCCACGCCGCAGGGGCGCCCCGACCGCGTCCGCGTCATGCGCGGCACCGAGCGCGTCACGACGCAGCTCGGCGTCCGCACCCGCATCGGCGACTCCCCCGTCCGCTCCGGCGACCAGATCTTCGTCCCCGAGCGGAGCTGGGCCGTCCGCAACGGCAGCCTCCTCCTCGGCTCGGTCACGACGCTGCTGGCGGTCGTGTCGTTCATGCGGCGGTGAAGCGGAAGCGGTAGGCGGTAAGCGCGACCACGCAGGTGCGCGCCTACCGCTTCCCGCTTCCCGTTTACCGCGTCCGCCAGGCGATTCCACGGCGCACCACTCCTCTTCCGTGATCATGCAACCCCCGGCCGCCAACGGCCTGCGCGGCGGCGCTCGCCGCGACGACGAGATCGACCCGCGCGAGGCGTGGGCCGTCGTCCGACGTAATCGCGGCATCATCGTCGCCGCGGTCGCCGCGTGCGTCGCGCTCGGCGCCGCCTACACCGCCGTCGCCACGCCGAAGTACCAGGCGACCGCGTCGGTGCGCATCGACGAGAAGCAGTCGCCGCTCCAGCGCCTCGAGATGTTCGAGGGGATGGACAACGGCAGCGAGGTGAGCACCGAGATGGAGGTGCTCCGCAGCCGCACGCTCGCCGAGGCGGTCGTGGACTCGCTCCAGCTCCGCGTGCGGCTCGAGCGCCCGCGTCGCACGCTCCGCTCGGCGATGTTCGACCGGCTGCGCGTGATCGACGGCGCGCCGTCGGGCACCTACGCGCTCGACCGCACCGCGCCGGGCCGCTTCACCCTCAGCGACCGGCGCAGCGGCGCGCGGCTCGGCGACGTCGCCGTCGGCACGGTGGCGATGTTCCCCGCGGCCGGCCTCGAGCTGCGCCTCACGCCCGACGCCGCCGAGCAGGGCGAGATCCGCTTCCGCGTCTACTCGCAGCGCGACGCCGTGGACGCGCTGCGCAAGGCGACCAGCGTCTCGCGTCCGAGCCGCGACGCGAACATCGTCCTCGTGAAGTACGAGGCCGCCGACCCCGAGCTCGTGCGCGACGTGCCGAACGCGCTCGCTCACGGCTTCATCGCCGAGCGCCGCGACGTGCAGAAGACGGAGGCGCGCAGCACCGTGCGCTTCCTCCGCGAGCAGCTCGACACGCTCTCGGTGCAGCTCGCCGCGTCGGAGGACGCGCTGCGCGACTTCCGCCAGGACGCGAAGGTCGTCAGCCTCGAGGCCGAGGCGACGTCGCAGGTGACGCAGCTCGCCGCCGCCCAGGCGCAGCGCAACGAGATCGAGGCCGAGCGGGCCGCGCTCTCGCGCCTGCTCGACGAGGTCCGCGTCGCCGCCGCCAACCGCCAGCCCGGCGACCCGTCGCCGTACCGCCGCCTGCTCGGCTTCCCGACGCTGCTCCGCAACCAGACCGCGACGAGCTTCCTCAACGCGCTGACGCAGGTGGAGGACCAGCGCGCCGAGCTCCTCGCGCGCCGCACGCCGCGCGATCCCGACGTCGCGGCGCTGACGCAGCGCGTCGTCGAGATCGAGACGCAGCTCCAGTCGCTGACCACGACGTACCTCGACGGACTCGCGTCGCAGGTGACGTCGGCCGACGCGGTGCTCGCGCGCTTCAACGGCCAGCTCGCGCAGATCCCGGCGAAGGAGGTGCAGTTCGTGCGCCTCCAGCGCCGGCCGAAGGTGCTCGAGGAGATCTACACGCTGCTCCAGTCGCGGCTGAAGGAGGCCGAGATCACGCAGGCGGTGGAGGACCCGAGCGTTCGCGTCGTGGACCCGGCGATCCTCCCCGAGCGGCCGGTGCGGCCCGTGGCGCAGCTCAACCTGATCCTCGCCGCCGCCGTCGGACTCGTGCTCGGCATCGTGCTCTCGTTCGTGCGCGAGCAGATGGACAGCGCGGTGCACACGCGCGAGGACGTGCAGACGGCGACGGGCATCAACGTCCTCGGCCTCATTCCGCGCATCGTCGCGGCGGTCGGCTCGACCGCGGGCATGCGCGAGGCGAGCGGCAATCGCTTCGTCTCGCGCTTCTCGCTCGCGCGCCTGTCGCCGTTCGCGGGGATGCGCAGCCAGTCGTCGTCCGGCGGCGACGATCCGCACGAGGGCCGTCTCGTCACGAGCACCGATCCGCGCAACCCGGTGTCGGAGGCGTACCGCGCGCTGCGCACGAACATCACCTTCGCCAATCCCGACCAGCCGCCGCGGACGATGGTCTTCACGAGCCCGATGCCGGGCGACGGGAAGAGCACGAGCGCGGCGAACCTGGCGATCACGCTCGCCCAGCAGGGGCAGCGCGTCCTCCTCGTGGACGCCGACCTGCGCCGCGGCCTGCTCAACAACCTGTTCGACCTGCCGCGCGACCCGGGGCTCTCCAACGTGCTCCTCGCCGGGACGCCGATCGAGACGGCGGTGCGCACGGTGGACCTCGGCGCCGGCGGGCGGTTCGACTTCCTCGGCACCGGCACGCTCCCGCCGAACCCGGCCGAGCTGCTCGGCTCGGAGAAGATGCGCGTGCTGATCGCGGCGCTCGAGCAGCGCTACGACGCGATCCTCTTCGACTCGCCGCCGCTCAACCTCGTGACCGACGCCGCCCTCCTCGGCACCGCGTGCGACGGCGTGGTCCTCGTCGGCCGCGCCGGTGTCACGACCGCGACCGGCCTCGCCTACGCGATCGACCAGCTCCGCGCCGTCCGCGCCCCGGTGCTCGGCGCCGTGCTCAACGACGTGGACTTCAAGCGGGACATGCGGTACTACGGGGAGTACAAGTCGTACGGGGCGTACCAGGCGTACACGGCGGCGTAGGGCGCTCTATCGGGACGCGGGGAAGCGGGCAGGAATCAGGAATCAGGGTGGGGCTACCCACTCTACCCGCATGCGAGAGCAGGCAGGAACCGGGAATCAGGGGTGCGTGGCCAGCATCTCCCCTGATTCCCGTTTCCTGCCTGCTCTCGTTTCGCGGTAGAGGGAGCTACGCCGCCTCGACGCGCGCCTGCTCCTTGAGGGCCCGTAGGCTGTTCGTGACGAGGAATCTCTCCATGTCGACTTCCTCGGCGAGGTTCTGCGCCATGAGGTCGGCGACCTCGCGCTCGCCGAGCGCCTTGGCGAGGGCGATGATGCCGCGGTAGGCGGCGATCTCGTAGTGCTCGACGCGCAGTCCCGAGCCGAGGTCGAAGGCGGCGAGCGTCTGCTTCGACGGCTCCTCCTTCTCCTTGAACTCCTTGTGCTCCTCGATGATGCCGAGGATGCCGGGGCACTTCTGCGCCTTCGGCTTGAGGTCGAGCGCCGCGAACGCCCGCTCGATCCGCTCGAGCTGGTCCTCGGTCTCGCTCTGATGGCGCACCATGCGCTCGCGCAGCGCGGCGTCGGTCGCCTCCTTGGTCATCTTCTTCAGCGCCTTGAGAATGTGCTTCTCGGCGTAGTACAGATCCCCCAGCTCGTGCTTCAGGAGGGAGTGAAGATCCTTGACGGGCATGAAAACCTC
>DATMHT010000074.1:0-5027 GCA_035554795.1 Gemmatimonadaceae bacterium
GGCGCGCGAGCTCGCCGACATCGTCAGCGGCGGCGATCAGGCCGCGTTCGACGCGATGTTCGCCGAGGTGCGCGCCTTCTTCGGCCCGTTCACCGCCGAGGCGCTGCAGCAGTCGAGCTACCTGATCGACCGCATCGTCGAGCGGGGGTGAGAAGCGCGGCTCTCGGCGCTCGGCTCTCGGCAAGGGCGTTCGCCGCGGATTTCCGCGGATGAACGCGGATACTGCTGCTCTCCGAGAGCGAAAGGCGTTTTCGCCGCAGATCGACGCAGAGTTACGCAGATCGATCCAGTTGCCAAAACCATCAAAGCTCCGCTCAGCCGGCTCGGTGAGAGGAGCTCTGGTTGGTGAAGCAAACCACAGCATCTGCGTAAATCTGCGTTGATCTGCGGCGGAAACGCTCTCGCACAGCATGAGGGCGGGATCCGCGTTCATCCGCGTCGATCCGCGGCGCCGCTTCCGCCGAGAGCCGAGTGCCGGGTGCCGCTCTCCCGTTGCCCGCGGCGCCCCTCGGACGTCATCGCCCGATGGGTCCCGCCACGCATGCCCTCCACATCGCGCTCGCCTACGCGGGCCGGGTCGCGCTCGCGACGCTCGCGCAGTGCGCGCTCGTGCTCGGGCCGCCGCTCCTCCTGGCGGCGGTCATGCAGCCGGTGGCGCTGCGGTCGGAGCAGTGGACGCGGCGACTCGTCGGCGAGCGCGCGCACTGGGTCGCGGCGGGGTGGCTGTCCACCGCCCTCCACGAGGGCGGCCACGCGGCGCTCGCGCTCCTCTTCGGGCACCGGGTGACGCGCGTGAAGTGGTTCGACTTCCACGCCAGCGACGGCACGCTCGGCCAAGTGGAGCACCAGTACGACCCGAAGAGCTTCTACCAGCGCGCCGGCCGTTTCTTCATCGGCGTCGCGCCGGTCGCCGTCGGCGCGCTCGTGATCGCGCTCGCGGCGCGCTTCCTCCTCGGCGTCCAGGGTCCGTCGGGGCGCACCGTCGCGCACGGCTCCCCCGAGCTCACCACGGTGACGCGCACGTTCGCGACACAGCTCGGCGCCTCGGTGCACGCGGTCGGGCGTCTCGCCATGGCGCTGCACGCCGACCGGTGGCGGACGTGGATCTTCCTCTACCTCGCCTACGTGGGCGGCAGCGCGATGCGGCTGAGCGGCAGCGACCTCCGCTCCGCCGGCGCCGGGATGTGGACGCTGGGCTGTTTGCTGCTCCTCGCGAACGCGCTCACGCTCTGGGCCGGCACCTTCGCGACATCGCTCGCGCTGCGCGTGGCGAGCGCGCTCGCGCTGTGCGACGCCGCCCTGCTCGCGGCGATCGCGCTCCAGCTCCTCGTCGGCGCCGTCTCGCTCGCGATCACGCACGCCGCCGCCTACTTTCGCGCCCGCGACGCCGCGCTCGCCCGCGGCTGAGCGCCGAGCGCGCCTAGCGCACGATGACGATCTGCCTTCCCTCGTAGGTCGGGGCGCCGGGCGGACCCTGCACGGCCCCATAGCCGACGAAGACCGGGTCGCGCCATACCTGAATCCGATCGCCGGCGCGGATGTCCTCCCCGCTGGCGGTGAGGAGACGGCCGCCGCTGCGCAAGAACACCGGCGCCTTCACCGGCACGACGACGCCGGCGTTCGCGCTGGTGGCCGGCGCGATGGCGACCCAGACGTCGTACTGCGCGTACGGACCCGCCGGCCCGTTGGCGCTCTCGTACCACGCCTTCGTCACCGTGGCCGAGAAGTCAGGTGTCGTCGTGAGGACGAGAGTCGCCTCCTGACGCGTGTCGGCCGGACCGGTGGCGTGGTCGCACCCCACGACCGCGATGGCGAGCGCGGTTATAGCCGCACGATGAACGAAGCTCGAGCGCATTCTGCCTCCAGTCTGACGGTGGACGCGATCGCTGCGACGACCACGATAGGACACGCCGGCCGCGGCCGCCAGAAGCGTTCCTCCGCGCCGTCCACGGGCCACATATCGCGGCGTCCCACGCTCGCGTCTGGCCCGACGCGCGGCGCGCTCGTAGCTTGGTCGCCGCCGCTACCCCGACTCCGACCCGTGCGACTCCACGAAGCGATCACGTTCGGATGCGGTGCGCTCGTCGCGCTCGCGCATCCGCTGCTGCCCGCATCCATATTGTCCGCCCAGACCACGCCATCCACCGAGCGCCGCGTGGACGCGCTCATGGCCCCGTACGCGGCGCCGGCCGGGCCCGGCGCGAGCGTGCTCGTCGTGCGCGACGGCCGCGTCGCCTGCGAGCGGAGCTACGGGCTCGCCGAGGTGGAGAGCGGCACGCCCGTCACGCCCCGAACCAACTTCCGCCTCGCGTCGCTCTCGAAGCAGTTCACGGCCACGGCGGTGATGCTGCTCGTCGCCGACGGCCGGCTGCACTACGACGATTCGCTCGCCACCTTCCTCCCCGCCCTGCCGGCGTACGCTCGCCGCGTCACGGTGCGGCAGCTGCTCAATCACACCGCCGGCCTGCCGGACTACGAGGACTTCGTCCCCGACAGCCAGACGGCGCAGGTGCACGACGCCGACATCCCGGCGCTGATCGCGCGCGCGACCGCTCCTCGCTTCGCGCCGGGCACGCAGTACGCGTACAGCAACACCGGCTACGTCCTGCTCGCGCTCGTCGTCGAGCGCGTCAGCGGCCAGCGGTTCGCCGACTTCCTCCACCAGCGCATCTTCGCGCCGCTGCACATGACGGGCACGGTCGCGTTCGAGGACGGCCGCTCCGTCGTGCCGCACCGCGCCTACGGCTACACGTTCGACTCGGCCGGCCTCGTCCACCGCACCGATCAGAGCAACACGAGCGCGACGCTCGGCGACGGCGGCATCTACACGTCCGCCGCCGACCTCGCGAAGTGGGACCGCGCCCTCGAGCGACACACGCTGGTGAGCGCCGACGCGCAGCGCCTCGCCTGGACGCCGCCGCGGCTGCCCGAGGGACGCGAGACGCAGTACGGCTTCGGGTGGTTCGTCACGAACGACCGCGGCGCGACCCGGCTGATCCACCACGGCGAGAGCCGCGGCTTCACGAACGCGATCGTGCGCTACCCCGAGCGGCGGCTCACCGTCGTCGTCCTGACCAACCGCACCGGCGGCGCGCCGTGGGAGATCGCGCAGCGGATCGCGGAGCTCTACCTCGCGCCGCCGCTCGTCGGAGCGCCCACCGTCTGGCGGCCGTGAGATGACGCGGCGCCCGGGCGCGTCGCGCGCATGACCTGCGTCGAGTCGCCGAGCATCAGCCACTCGATCACCGACGCCGGCAGGCTGCCGTAGCTGATCAGCCGGTCGTGGAAATCGCCGAGCCGGAACTTGTCTCCCTGCTGGTCGCGGTAGCGGCCGAGGAGGCGCATGATCTGCCACTTGCCGACCATGTAGCCGATCTTCTGCGTCGGGCTCGACGCGGCGCCCGCCGCTTCGCCTTCGGCCGCTTCGCGATCGAGGCCGCCCGCCTCCATGAAGTAGCGCACGGCCTGCTCGAACGTCCACCGCCCCGTCTGGAGGTTGACGTCCACGCCGATGCGGGCGGCGCGGTAGCGGCTCAGACGGAGCACCTGCGCCTGCCCCGCCGATTGATCGGGGTAGAGGCCCTGCCGCATGAGCATCTCCTCGCCGTAGAGTGCCCACCCCTCGGTGAAGGTGTTGTCGCCCTGCTGGCGGCGGATCTCGTCGGGCAGGTGGTTCGCGATCGAGAGCTGGAGGAAGTGGCCCGGGATTCCCTCGTGGCCGAGGATGGGTCGCGGATCCTCGATCGCGGCGCGGATGTAGAAGTTGCCGCTCTTTGGGTCGTAGGTCGGGATGAAGTAGAAGCCGCCCGGGTCGGAGTCGTAGATGCCCGGCGGGTTCATGAAGCCGCCGGGGCTCGTCGGCTTGAACGCCTCGGGAAGCTGGCGGATCTGGAACGGGCCGAGGTACGACGGCAGCGTGACGATCTGGTTGGCCTTGAGGAAGTCGACGATCTCGCGCTCGCGCGCCTCGTACGCGGCGAGGAACTCCGCCTGGTCCTTCGGGATGCTCTTCGCGCGCGCCGGATCGGGCGACGCCATGCGCGGGTCCTTGAGCATCGCCTCGAGCCCGCGATAGCGCGCGAGCTCCGCCTCGCCGAGCATCGCGACCTGCTCGGCGTCGAGCGGGAGGAGCAGCACCTCGTGCAGCAGATACTCGTACTTCTTCTCCCCCATCGGCTTCCAGTCGGGCATCGTCGTCGAGCGTCGGTCGAGCCAGTCGGCGTAGTCGTGCAGCGCCGCGATCGCGCCGTCGCGCGCGCGGACGAGCGCCGCGCGCTCGTCGGGCGTGAGACTGTCGGCGAGCGTCATCAGCGACGTCCGATACAGATCGTCCCCGCCGCGCGCGGCCTCGATGGCGAGCTTCGCGTAGAGCTTGACTGGGTACACGAGGTTCGACCGCGCGGTCGCGAGCAGCGCCGGCGCCTGCGCGAGGCGCGCGGTGGCGGCGAGGGCGCGCGTGCGGCGCGGCGCGTACGCCTTCTTCAGCAGCGAGAAGACACCGTTGGCGATCTCGTTGACGTACACCTGCGGGTCGGACTCCTCGGGCGTGCGCTCGCGGCCGAAGAAGTCGTCGCGGGCGAGCTGCGAGCGGAGGAGGAGCCAGTCCACCTCGTCGTCGCGGCTCCAGCCGCTCGTCCTCATCGCCCGTACCTCGGCGAGCGTCTGTGCGACGTGCGCCCGCCGCTCGCGCACCGCGCTCATGCGATAGTCGGCGAGCCGCGCGTCCCAGGTGTGCTTGCCCTGGTCGCTCGAGGCGACGGGATAGACGGAGTCGCGCCAGGCGTAGTAGCGCAGCGCGAGCGCGCGCATCGAGGCCGGGCTCGGGGCGGCGGGGTGCGGCCGCCGCGCGGGCGTGGCGGCGACGGCGGTGGTCGCCGAGAGGACGACGGCGGCAACGGCGAGGAGGTGCGGTGAACGCATCGGCTGTCTCGAGAAGGAGGGCGAGGTCGCGCCGAAGATGCGCCGCGCGGTCGCGCTCCGCCAGTCGCGCGCACGGCGCGGCGCCGTGATGTCACGTCATGCGCGAG
>DATMHT010000075.1:0-7673 GCA_035554795.1 Gemmatimonadaceae bacterium
GTGTCGCCGGCGGCGACGAGCGGCTTGCTCATGTGGAAGTAGCCGGTGACGAGCCCGCCGCCGTGGTCCACGTACACGGCGGTGCCGGCGAGGTAGAAGTTCGCGACGAGGGCGACGACGCCGCGGTTCGCGGCGCGGATCGGCGCGCCGACCTTGCCGGCGAAGTCCACGCCCATGTGGCGCGACTGCACGGCGCCGTTGAAGGTGCGCGCGGTGCCGAAACCGCTCGTCACGCGCCCCGGACGCGGCAGCGTGAACGGCGCCCGCCAGAGCCGCGGCGTCTCGTGCGACCGCACGCCGATCTCGCGCGCCTGGGCGTTCTCGCGGGCGATGCGCGCGGCGAGCGCGGAGTCGGGCTCGCGGCCGAACTCCGGGGCGACGGTGATCCGCTCGACCTTGTAGTTGCCCGGCGCGACGGCGACGCGCAGCAGCGTCGTGTCGGCGCGGCCGCCGGCGGCCGCGCGCACGATCGTCAGCGGCAGCGTGTCGGGCGCGTCGATCGGGATCGCGGCGAGGGCGGTGGCACCGCCGCCACGGGTGCCCGCCTTCGCGCCGGCGACGCCGACGAAGTGCAGCGGCTCGCCGGCGATGGTCGCCGCGAGCGTGCCGGCGTCGGGCACGTTGGCGACGCGGACGGTGAAGAGCCGGCCGCGGACGGGGCGGGCGGGGGAGAGCGTCACGGCGAGCGCCCGTGCCGAGTGCGTCGGCGCCGACGACTGCGCGCGGGCGGCCGACGCGGGGGGCAGCAGGAGGGCCGCGGCGGCGGCGAGGAGGGGGCGATGATGCATTGGAAACGCCTAACGGGGGGCGGGCGGCGCGGCGGTCGCGCGCCATGAAAATACTGCTTGACACCTCCGCCACGACGGCCGAGGTTGTCGCCTCCGTTCCGAAGGAATGACCGATGGCGCGGGACGGCGGCGGCCCACAGTGGCCGCCATTTCACTTCATGAGAGAAGGAGAAGTATGCATCGATGCGTTCGTCGGTGGCTGCCGACATTGCTCGCGCTCGCCGGCGCGGCGCTCGCCGCGCCCGGGGGGCTGAGCGCCCAGGCAGGGACGACGGGGAGCGTGCGCGGTCGCGTCACCGACGCGGCCAGTGGAGCGACGCTCGGCGGCGTGCAGGTTGTGCTCGAGGACACGCGCCTCGGCGCCATCACGCGCGACAACGGTGAGTACGTCATCGCCGGCGTGAGCGCCGGCGCGCACGTCGTCGTGACGCGGCGCATCGGCTACGCCGCCGCTCGCCAGACCGTGCAGCTCGCCACCGGCGCGACGGCGACGGCCGACTTCTCCCTGCGCGCCGCCGCCGTCAACCTCGACCAGGTCATCGTCACCGGCACCGCCGCGCCCACCTCGCGGCGCGCGCTCGGCACGAGCGTCGGAGCGGTGGACAGCACCGCGCTCTCCAACTCCGGCGCGATCTCGCCCGACGTCGCGCTGCAGGGCAAGATCGCCGGCGCGCAGGTGATCCAGAACTCCGGCAACCCCGGCGGCGGCGGCGTCTCGGTGCGGCTGCGCGGGACGAGCTCGATCGTCTCCGGCTCGGAGCCGCTCTACATCGTGGACGGCGTGATCGTCGACAACAGCTCCGACCAGATCGTGGACCTCGGCGCCCGCAGCAACGTCCAGAACCGGCTCGCCGACGTGAACCCGGCGGACATCGAGCGCATCGAGGTCATTCGCGGCGCCGCCGCGGCCGCGCTCTACGGCTCGCGCGCCAACAACGGCGTCGTCCAGATCTTCACGCGCCGCGGCCGGCCCGGCAAGACGCGCGTCAGCTTCCAGTCGAACTACAGCACCGAGAAGGTGGGCAAGCGGCTCGAGCTGAACGACTATCCGTTCGACGCCGCCGGCAACCCGGTGACGCGCTACGACTACCAGGACGACATCTTCACCACCGGCACCCGCAGCGACAACCAGCTCAGCTTCGAGGGCGGCAGCGACCTGACGACGTTCTACTTCGGCGCGAACTACGCCAACGAGGACGGCATCATCAGCGGCAGCAGCTTCCTCCGCCGCGGCGCCCGGCTCAACCTCACCCAGCAGGTGCTGCCGCAGCTCAAGGTGGACGTCGGCGCGAACTTCGTGAACACACACGACGAGTTCGAGCCCAACGGCGAGCAGACGACCGGCGTGCTGACGGCGGTGCTGTTCACGCCGACGACGTTCGACTTCCACCGCCGCGCCAACGGGACGTACCCGTTCGCGCCGACGGGCGCGACGTTCGCCAACCCGCTCGCGGCGATCGCGAACTTTCGCAACCCGCAGGACGTCAACCACTTCATCGGGAACGCCCGGGCCCACGCGACGCCGCTGCACAACCTCGCGATGGACTTCAACGTCGGCTACGACGGCTACGGGCTCGAGATCAACCAGTTCATCCCGCGCAACAACCTGCCGTCGGAGCTCGGCGGCCGCGCGTTCACGGCGGTCCGCGACTCGCGCACGCTCAACACCGACGCCGTCGCGACGCTCACGACGCACGCCGGCGACGACTTCGAGTTCCAGAGCTCGATCGGCACCAACTACACGAACCAGCGCATCAGCACCGTCTCCGGCTCGGCGAGCAACCTCCTGCCGTCGCTCGACGTCCTCAGCGCCGGCGCGACGACGACCGCCGGCCAGTCGCGCGTGGACCTGCTCACCTTCGGCTACTACGGCCAGCAGACGGTGAGCTGGCGCGACCGGCTGTACCTGAACGGGGCCGTGCGCGTGGACGGCTCGTCCACCTTCGGGCGCGACCAGCGCTACCAGACCTTCCCGAAGCTGAGCGCGTCGTACGTCGTCTCCGACGAGCCGTTCTTCCAGCGCCTCAAGAGCGACCACGGCATCAGCTCGCTGCGCCTGCGCTCGGCGATCGGCTACGCCGGCAACCAGCCGTCGCTCGACAACGCCTACGCCTACGCCAACCTGGCGCAGCGCATCGTCCTCGACACGCTCGTCGGCATCTCGTTCAGCACGCGCCTCGGCAACCCGGGGCTCAAGCCGGAGCGCAGCCGCGAGATCGAGGGCGGCTTCGACCTCGGCCTCTTCCACGACCGCGCCTCGCTCGAGGTGACGGCCTACGACAAGCGCGTCAGCGACCTCCTGCTCCCGCGCCAGCTGCGGCCGAGCAGCGGCTACACCTCGCAGCTCGCCAACATCGGCGAGATGTCGAACAAGGGGCTCGAGCTGCTCGCCCGCACGGTGAACGTGGACCGGCCGATGCTGCGCTGGGAGAGCACGGTCACCTACTCGACCAACCGCAACCGCGTGGACAAGCTGATCGGCGCGCCGTTCACGGTCGGCTACGCCAACCGCGTCCAGCAGGGCCAGCCGATCGGCATCTTCTACGGCCAGTACTACCAGCGCAACGCCGACGGCTCGATCAAGGTGGATCCGAACACCGGCCGCCCGCTGCGCAGCGGCCTGCTGTCCAATCCCGCGCTGCAGCAGAAAAAGATCGGCGACCCGAACCCCGACTTCCTCGCGTCGCTGCTCAACGAGTTCAAGTTCGGCTCGTCGGTGCACGCGCGCATCCTGTTCGACGGCAGCTTCGGGAACGACGTCCTCAACTTCTCGCGCCGCATCCTCGACATCTTCGGCACCGGCCGGGACGCGCAGCGCGAGCTGCTGCCGCTCGGCGACCCGCGCCGCCTGCCGGCCGGCTACGTCGCCGGGCGCGGCTCGATCTTCGAGGAGTACGTCGAGGACGGGAGCTACGTGAAGCTGCGCGAGATCTCGCTCAGCTACGCGCTGCCGACGCGCCTCGCCGGCCGCGCCGGGCTCGGCGCCGTCGAGATCACCGCGTCGGGTCGCAACCTGTACACGTGGACCAGGTACTCCGGCTACGACCCGGAGACGAACCTCTTCGGCACGAGCACGGTGGGACGCGGCAACGACTTCGCGACCTACCCGATCCCGCGGGTGTTCACCGTGGGCGCGCGCCTCACCTACTGATGACGGACCGACACCAGATGCGCAGACTCTCCATCATCGGCGCGCTCGCGGCGGCCACGCTCACCCTCGCCGGGTGCAGCCTCGACGCGACGAGCCCGAACGATCCGAACGAGACGGACGTGCTCAAGAGCCGCGACGGCATCGCGTTCCTCGCCGTCGGCCTCCAGGCGCGCTTCGCCGACGGCATGGACGACTTCGTCTACCCGAACGGGCTCGTCACCGACGAGCTCGGGGCGACGACGCTCGCGCTGCCGTCGTACCGCGACACCCAGATCGGGAGCCTCGTCCCGAGCTACGACCCGGTCGAGCTGCCGTGGCGCACGCACTACCGCACGATCCGCCAGGCGGACGAGCTCATCACCGCGACGCGCGCGCTGCCGGTGGACGACGTCGTCCTCGACACGGCGACGAAGAACGGCGTCCTGGCGATGTCGTACCTGTTCAAGGCGATGTCGTACGGCGACCTGCTCCAGCAGTACGAGAAGATCATCATCGATCCGGAGAACGCGAGCGCGCCGTTCGTGGACCGCGCCACGTCGCTCGCCTACACGAACGCGCTCCTCGACTCGGCGGCGGCCATCTACCGCGCGCAGCCGGCGGGGGCGACGTTCAACAACACGATCAAGGCGCGCGGCTTCGACCTGCGCAACACGATCTTCGCGATGCAGGCGCGCTACCGGCGCCTCGCGCACGACGACGCGGGCGCGCTCGCGGCGGCGGACTCGGTCAACCAGACCGTGCTCTCGTCCATGCCGTTCACCTACCCGCAGACGCGCAACCCGATCAACAACCTGAGCCTCGGCGCCGGCTACGTGAAGCCGCGCGACCAGTTCCGCCTCGCCGCCGACTCGGCCAACGCGAACGACGGCCGCAAGGCGTACTTCGTGACCGTCGCCGCGCCGGCCTCGTTCTACCCGGCCTATCCGCTCGACGAGTTCAACCAGTACGCGAACCGCTCGGCGCCGATCCCGTTCTACTATCCGGGCGAGATCGCCCTCATCCGCGCCGAGGCGCTGACGAACCTCGGCCGGCTGCCCGAGGCGGCCGACGCCGTCAACGCCGTGCGCACGAAGTGCAACGCGGCGCCAACGGGCGATCCCGAGGCGTGCCTTCCGCCGCTGCCGCTCGCGTCGCTCGCGACGCCGGCGGAGCTCCTCGCCGAGATCTACACGCAGCGCCGCTTCGAGCTGTTCGCCACCGGGCTGCGCTGGGAGGACGTGCGCCGGCTCGGGCAGGTGGGCGCGGGCCTCAGCGCGCAGCGCTGCTGGCTGCTCTACCCCGACAGCGAGCGGCAGACGAACCCGCAGACGCCGGCCGACCCCGAGTCGCCCGACGCGCCGAGCGGTCCCAAGAGCTGCGGCGTCTAGGTCGCACCCATGACACATTCTTCTTTCGAGTATCGCATGACGGCTCGCCTGCTCCTGTTCGGCGCTCTCGCCGGCGTGACCACGCTCGCGGCGTGCTCCGACTCCACCACCACCGGTCCGCGCAAGACGGCCGACGCCGGCCGCGTGCGGTTCGTGAACGCGACGACCGACACCGCGGTCGCGAAGACGCTCGCCGTCCGCGTGGACGACGTGCCGCTCACCGGCAGCGTCGCCTACGGCGCGGCGACGGCCTACGTCCCGACGTACGTCGGCGCGCGGCACTTCGTCGGCCGTCGCGCCGACGTCGCGGTCGCGAACCCCGCCTTCGACGCGACGGTGACCGTCGCGCAGCCGGCCGACTACACCGTGCTCGCGACGGGGAGCGGCAGCGACCTGTCGCTGCTCGTGCTCGCCGACGTCAACACCGCGCCGCCGACCGACATGGCGGAGGTGCGCGTCGTGGACGCGGCGGCGGCGGCGGGGAGCGTGGACGTCTACGTCACCACGACGACGGCGGACCTCGCGACCTCCACGCCGGTCGCGACGGCGCTGTCGTTCCGCGGCGCGACGCCGTACGTCAACGTCCCCGCCGGCGCCGCCACCCGCATCCGCCTCACGACGGCGGGCACGACCACCGTGCAGCTCGACGTGACGACGGCGAAGCTGCTCGCCGGCCAGATCCGCACGGTCGTCGCCCTCGAGAAGGCGGGCGGCGGATCGCCACTGACATCGGCGACGCTGGTGGATCGAAATCCCTGAGGTGAGGGCCTAGAGCGTAGGGCCTGGCCCGCAAACAACGACGGGACGCCACTCGCGCTGAGTGGCGTCCCGTCGTCTTTCCAGGCCCCAGGTCCTACTTCTTCACCTCCTCCCACACCCCCTCGTCCTCCGTCCCCAGCGCCCACGCCGAGAAGCCGCGCAGGTGCTTCTCCCTCATCAGGGCGAGCTTGGCGGCGAAGCTGCGGGCGTTCTCGAGGAAGACCCACTCGAAGACGCCGCCGTTCTCGAACGAGGCCCAGGGGACGGCCTGAGTCGAGTCCCACTGGATCACCGCGCCGCGGCGCTCGGCGAGCCCCGCGCCCCAGCTCCAGCTCACGTAGTCGGCGCCGGTGCCGACGCGCGCCGGGCCGTCCACGTCGCGCACCGACCAGTGCTTGCCGTAGAGCGGGATGCCGAGCGACAGCTTCTCCGGCGGCACCGAGCGGAGGAAGTAGTCGGCGACCTCGCGCGTCCACGGCAGGCCGGCGATCGGGCCGGGCGGGGTGCGGCCGGTGTGCTGGTCGTACGACATCACCGAGACGAAGTCGCTCGCCGCGGCGATGCGCTTCAGGTCGAAGCCGCCGCGCCAGCTGTCGAGGAGGAAGCGGTGGTAGCCGGTGGGCCCCGCGAGGTCGCTCGTGCGGTGGACGATCGCGATGCTGACGTGATAGCCGGCGCGGTGCAGCGCGGCGGCCGCATCGCGGTACCAGGCGGTGAAGCGCTCGCCGTCGGCGACGTTCAGGTTCTCGACGTCGAACTGCATCCCCCAGTAGCCGTTCTCGCGGCAGAGCTGCACCAGCGACTCGATCGCCCGCGCGCGAGCGGCGGAGTCGCCGAGCAGGCGGTGGAGCCCCGGTTGCCGGAACCCTTCGTTGACGAAGAGCGGCATCACGCGCAGGCCGTGCCGCTTCGCGAGGTCGAGCACGCGCGGGTCGAGCGAGCCGAAGATCACGCCGAGGCTGTCGGCCGTGTACACCTGCGGCGCGAGGACGTCGATCTGGTCCACGTGGCGCAGCAGGCTGTTGTAGCTCTCCTCCCGGTCCACGTAGTAGAAGAGACGCTCGGGACGAGCGGCCGACGTGGCCGAGCCGCTCGCGTGCTGCGCGTCTGCCTCGTCAGGCGCGACGAACGCGGTGCTCGCGAGAAGGAGAGCGGCCGCGGCGAGGTGGTGACGTAACCGGAGCATGCGTGTCGAGGTAGGGAGTGCGCGGCCTGATGCCGCGGGTGGGATGACTCGTGGCGCTCGGCGAGGAGCGGCGCCGCGGATTTCCGCAGATGAACGCGGATGAAGCAAACCCCTCGGCCACCAAGGCTCCGCTCGCCGGGCCGGCCGATAGACGCTTCGTTTGCTCCTGGAGCACAATCAATCTGCGTTCATCTGCGTTGATCTGCGGCGCATTCGCTCCTACAGAGCGCCATATCCGCGTTCATCCGCGGAAATCCGCGGCGAACATTTCCGCCGAGTGTCGGGCTACAGAAAGCTCTCGCCGTCGAGCCCGGGCGGGACGGCGATGCCGAGGGCCGCGAGGGCGCTCGGCATGACGTCGGTGGTGCGGCGCGGCGTGCGGGGCGCGGGGCGGTTGAGGAGGAGCGGGACGAGCATGTGCT
>DATMHT010000076.1:0-2389 GCA_035554795.1 Gemmatimonadaceae bacterium
GGATCGGCCACCTCGTTCGATGAATCGCGCGCCGCGCCCGACAGCTCGCTCTAACTCACGGAAAACCGGTAAGCGGTCGGCGGTCGGCGGTCGGCGGTAAGCGCGAGCCCATTCCCTGTCGTCCCGAGCGCAGCGAGGGACCTGCACCTTGCCGAGGCAGGAAGTGCAAGTCCCTCGCTGCGCTCGGGACGACAGGGAATGGGCTCGCGCTTACCGCCGACTGCCGACCGCCGACCGCTTACCGGTCTTCCGTGAGTTAGAGCGAGCTGTCGGGCGCGGCGCGCGATTCATCGAACGAGGTGGCCGATCCTGCACCAGCGCACGGCGCGCGCGCTCGCGTCCCACGAGAAGTAGATGCGCGTCGGCCGACCGAAGACGCTGTCGGCGTCGACGAAGCCGACGTAGCGGCTGTCCAGACTGTTGTGCCGATCGTCGCCGAGGACGAAGACCTTGCCGGCAGGCACCACGAGCGGGCCCCAGTCGTCGGTGGACGCGTGATACGCGGTCGTGTCCATGCCGGCGGCCAGGTATGTGCGCTGCCAGCCGAAGTCCTCGTCGCTCCTCGCCGCGGAGGTGCTGTCGTTGCGCGTGTACGGCTCGACGAGCGCCCGCCCGTTGCGCCGCAGCTGGCCGCCGCGCATCGCGAGCGTGTCGCCGCCGAGGCCGGCGACGCGCTTCAGCAGGTCGTGGCCGTCCAGGCGGTAGGCGACGATCTCGTCATCGCGGATCGTGTCGCGCGCGCTCCGCGTCTGCACCAGGAGCATGTCGCCGGTGACGATGCCGGGCGACATCGAGCCGCTCGGAATCCGGAAAGCGCGCACTCCCGAGGCGTGGATCGCGCGCTGCTCGGCGCCGCCGATCGTCCACGAGAAGGCCACCGCCGCACAGATCGTTGCCGCGAGTGGCACGCGGCCGGGACGGTACCGGCTGGCAGCGTCGGGTTGCCCCGCCAGCAGCCAGGCGTGCACGACGATCGCGAGGTGGATGGCGAGGGCGAGGACCAGCACCGCCACCAGAGTGAACGGACCCGACACCTCGAACAGCAGCGCGACTACAATGAAGCCGGCGACCTGGGCGGCGAGCCAGCAGAGCAGCGCGCCGAGCGGGTGCCAGGTATAGAGCTGGCCGAGTCCCGGGACGAGCAGCGACAGCACGCCCGCGATCCACGGCCGCGGACCGCGCCGCGCCGGCGCGTGCTCGTCAGGCATGGGAGAAGTCGCCATGGTCGTTCGAGTACGCGATGGGCGCCAGGAAGATCGATCCGTCGTGGACACGCACCCGTCAGGCGAGATCCGGCTCGTCAGGCACCGACGCCGTGACGGCATGCGACGGCCGCCACCGGCCGCGCGCGCCGTAGGCGACGAGCGCGGTCGCGCCCCAGCCGAGCGTGCCGGCGATCGCGCCGAACAGCGCGCAGGTGAAGATCACGCCCATCGCCGCGCCCCAGTACATGACGGCGCGCGACCGGGCGAAGGGCGTCGTCGCGCTATTTCGCTGGGCCGCGGCGGTGCCCGGCGCGATCCGCTCGACCCACGCCGGCATCGGCTGGTCGGCTCTGGCGACTCGCGCGGAGTCCATGGCGTGCTGCATCTCCGAGAAGGTGCCGGCCGGCGCCTTCGTCGCCATGTAGGCGCCGGCCGCGCCGACCACGACGGCGGCCGTGAGCATCGCCGCGATCCAGCTCGCGAGCCGTGTCAGCGGTCGGCGCCGCGCCCGCGCGACGGCCCACGCGATCAGCATCCCGACCGGCGCCGCGAGCGCCAGGCCGAGCGTCACCGTGCCGCCGGTGAGGAACAGCGCGATGCCGACGACGACCGCCAGCACGCGAGCGACGACGCCGGCGCGCGGCGCGGCGGCGGCCATGGGGACCGCGGGGTTCACGAGACTCATTGGACGTGAGAACGGGGCGGGAGGCGGGGCACGCGACAAACGCGGCGCGCCCAACCTAGCACCGCCGCCGCCCGTCCGCACGGGTCCTCGTTAGGTGCCCGGATCGCTCGCGTGTGTCCGGGTCGTCGGGCGCGGCTACCGCGGTGGCGCGCCCGAGGGTGCGCCGGGCAGCGCCGTCACGCGCACCCAGTCCACGAGCACGCGCGCGTCGCCGCTCCGGATCCGATCCACCGTCGCCGCGGGCATGCCGAGGTAGGGCGCGCGCACGCCATTGACGGACACCGGGTATCCGCCGCCGAGGGCGAGGTTGAGGATCAGGTACTTCGGGTTGTCGTACGCCCAGCGGCCGTGGTGCTCGACCATCGGCCGCGTCACGCGGTAGGCGACGGCGTCGTCCACGCGGAAGACGAGACTGTCGGGCCACCAGTCCACCGCGTACACGTGCCACCCCGTCGCGTCCTGTCGCTCGGGGAAGTAGTAGCGGTTGACGAGCGGCGTC
>DATMHT010000077.1:0-6065 GCA_035554795.1 Gemmatimonadaceae bacterium
CTCTCAGGTTCGGCGAGGCGCACGTCGCGTGCGCTCGCCGCTGCATATAATCTTAGCACTGAGATATTCGATGTCAAGAGACGGGCGCGCCCCGAAGCAGGCGCGCCCGTCCGTCGGCCGGAGACCGTCGTCGTCAGGCCGCCGTGCCGAGCTTCTTCTGGATCTGCTGCGCGCGATCGAGGTGGCGCTGGAGGATCGGCGCCGCCTTCTTGATCAGGTCCTTGAGCTCGGCGTTCTGCGCGGCGTCGAGCGCCTTGGTCGCCGTCTGCAGCACCTGCTGGTGATACGTGACCTCGTAGTCGATGTACGCCTTGTCCCACGCCGCGCCCTTCGCCATCGCGTTGAGGCTGTCCAGCTCCTGCTTGGCCTGCGCCTCGCTCTGGTCGCCCGACGGCGCCTGCGGCGTGACGTTGAGCTTCTTCGCGAGCGACTGTCCCTGCGCGCGGAGCGCATGGTGCTCGCCGACCATCAGCCGCCCGAACTGCTTGACGTCGGCGCTCGTCCCCTTGGTCTCGGCGACGCGGCCCCGCCCGCTGTCGGCGGCGTTCGCCTGGTCGAGGATGTAGACGATGTTGGCGTCGGTGAGCGCGGCCGGCGCCGGCGTGGCGGCGGTCGTGCTGCCCGCCGCCGCGGGCGGCGGCGCCATGGCGGTCGTATCGGTCGCCGCTTCCTTCCCCTTGCAGGCGCCGACCGCAATCACGCTGACGAGCGCCGCTGGTACGAGCACTGCCCTCGATCCGATCATCGCAACCCTCCTGAGGTAGTGACGCGACGCGCGATGCCGCGCGTCTTCCGTGTCGTGTCGCCGGACCGCGGGAACACGACGTGCGCAGCCGGGAAGCGACGCGGGTGTACAAATTCAGCGCCGCAAGAAGTGCTCCCGGAACCGGCCTCGGCCCGTGCGCGGGAACGGGTGTCCGCGCGCGCTGGCCGAACCCGTCGGACCGGCCGCCGGTTCCCCGATCCACACCAGCGCCCCACCCGACGCTACATGACTGAACCGGTCCACCGCGGCATCCGCTCGGCGCAGTTCGGCATGCTCGTGAACGCCGGGCTCGCCGCGATCAAGCTGGTCGCCGGCATCCTCGGGAACACCTACGCGCTCGTCGCCGACGCGGTCGAGTCCACGGCGGACATCCTGTCGTCGCTGATCGTCTGGGCCGGGCTCGCCATCGCCGCCCGCCCGGCCGACGAGGACCATCCCTTCGGCCACGGCAGGGCCGAGACGCTCGCCGCGGCGGTCGTGGCGCTGATGCTGCTCGCCGCCGCGGTCGGCATCGCGATCCAGGCCACGCGCGAGATCCGCACGCCGCACCTGACGCCGGCGCCATGGACGCTGGCGGTCCTCGCGGCGGTCGTGCTGGTGAAGTACGTCCTGTCGCGCCGCGTGCACGCGGTCGGCGCGGACATCGGCAGCACGGCGGTCACGACGGACGCCTGGCATCACATGAGCGACGCGGTGACGTCGGCGGCGGCGTTCATCGGCATCGCGGTGGCGGTCGTCGCCAACCGCGTCACCGGGCACCCTGGCTGGGCGTCGGCCGACGACTGGGCCGCGCTGCTGGCGTCGGCCGTCATCGCGTTCAACGGCCTGTCCATGCTGCGGCCCGCGCTGCACGACCTCATGGACCGCACGCCGGGCGAGGACGTCGTCGGTCCGGTGCGGCGCGCGGCCGAGGGCGTACCCGGCGTCCTCGCGACCGAGCAGCTCGCCGTGCGCAGGACGGGGATGGTCTACCGCATCACGATCCACGTCCAGGCGGACCCGTCGCTCAGCCTGCGCGACGCGCACATCCTGAGCGGCAAGGTCAAGAGCGCGATCCGCGCCGCGGTGCCGCGGGTGCAGTCGGTGCTCGTGCACATGGAGCCGTTCGAGCACGCGACCACGACGACGACCGCGGCAGCCCGAGGCCGCTGAGTCCCCGATGCACGACGGCGGCGCGGAGCTCGATGCTCCGCGCCGCCGTCGTGCCCGCAGTGACGTTCCGAGCCGTTACGCGGCGCGGCGCGCGCCGAGCGAGGCACGCTCGGTCGCCGCGGCGGTCGCGTCACCGCGGCCGGCCAGCAGGCCGTCGAGCGAGAAGGCGCCGGCACCGGTCAGCGCGAGGAGCGCCGAGGGGCCGAGGAGCGAGAGCGCGAACTCGGCGCCGCTAGGGAGGAAGAAGCCGCCCTTGAGGTGCACGAGCAGGATCGCGCCGAGCATGTTGAGCGCGAGGCCGAGGCCGGCGAGGCGCGTGAGCAGTCCGACGACGAGCGCGATGCCGCCGAAGAACTCGAGCAGCGCGATGAACGGGCCCATCAGCTCCGGCATCGGCACGCCCATCTGGCCGAAGGCGCCGGCGACACCCGCGAAGCCGTAGACGAAGAGCTTCTGCGCGCCGTGGGCGATGAAGATCGCGCCGACGACGACGCGGAGGATGGCGAGGCCGGCGTTCAGCTGGCGGGCGGTCGGAGAGCGAAAGAGCGTCATGGAAGGAGTCCGGTGAAGGGAGACGGGAAGTTGGGTGTCCTGCTATCCAGTGTCACAACACACATTCGGGCAAAAGAAGTTCACTCCGGCTGGCGAATCAGCGTCAGCAGCTCGATGAGCGTTCCGAGCTGATCGGCGTCGAGGTGGCCGAGTCGGCGTCGGTGCTCCTTCGCGACGGCGGCGTCGAGCTCGTCCACGACGCGGCGGCCGCGGGCGGTGATGCGCGTGGTGACGAGCCGGCGGTCGTCGGCGTCGCGCGCGCGGGCGACGAGCCCCGCCTCCTCCATACGGTCGAGGAGCCGCGTGACGTCGGGCATGCGCGTCAGCAGCCGGTCGCGGAGCTCGTTACGGCACAGGCCATCGCCCTCGGCGCCGCGGAGGATGCGCAGGACGTTGTACTGCGCCCCCGTGATGCCGGCCGGCTTCAGCATCTGCTCGAAGGCGTCCGCCAGCACCGCCGCGGTGCGGACGATGTTGAGGTGCGCCTCCTGCTCGAGGCTCCTGAACGGCTTGCGCTGGCGAAGCTCGTCGCGGAGTGCGGGTGTCATGGACGGAATATGGGTGTTATCACACCTAATGTCAAGACGCCCCGCATTCCGGACGGCCGCGGCCGTCAGTGCGGCCGCGCGTCGAGCGTGAGAACCGACACCGAGCGGGCGGGCAGCCGCAGCGTGACGGACCCGCCCGTCGCCCGCACGGCCGAACGTCGGGGCACGATGGCGTCGGGCGTGGCGAAGTCGTTCCGTGCCCCGGGCGTGGCGGCCGCGAGCAGCTCCCACTCCGCGGCCGGCGCGACCGCCGCGCCGCCATCGACCTCGATCCGCGCCTCCACCGTGCGTGTCGGGTCGGTGTTGACGAGCTTCACGAACAGCTGCGTTCCATCGGCCGAGCGACTCGCGACCGCGTCGAGCACCGACGCGTCCGTGGTGGGCACGCCCGAGCCGCCGCGCGTCGCGTCGTCGCCGAAAGTGGGGCCGTCTTCGACCGTGGTGCGCAGCAGCTCGCGCCCCGGGTGGTCGGCGAACATCCGGTTCGCGTAGTACAGCGGCGTCACGAACGCCCCGTCGCGCCCCGCCTGGATGATCCCGCCCGGCCAGCCGTTCACCATGTCCGAGATCGCGCTCATCGCGACCCGCGGGCTCGACCGCTCGAAGACGAGCATCATGCGCGCGCCGTACAGTGCCGCGTCCATCCCGTGCTGCCCGGCTTCGCCGATGGCGAGCCCGTACTCGTTGATCGCGAGGCGGATCGGGTGGCCCGGCACTTCGGTGCGGGCGAGCGAGTCCACGGCGCGGTAGAAGCGCTCGTAGAACAGCGGGTGCGTCATCAGCGTGCGCGGATCGCGCTGCGCCGAGTCGAAGCCGAAGTAGTGATGGATCGCGAGAAAGTCCACGTCGCGGCCGACCGCGCGCAGCACGGTGTGGTTCCACGCCATGTCGTTGTCGCCGACGGCGACGAAGCGGATGCTCGAGTCCACGCGGCGCATCGCGTCCACGTAGCGGCGGTAGTTGCGCGCGTACGTCGCCGCGTCGGAGTGGCCGCGCACCCAGTCGCCCCAGATCTCGTTGCCGATCTCCCAGTACTTCACATCGTAGGGCGCGGCGTGCCCGTTCGCGGCGCGCATCGCACCATAGCGCGAGGTCGCCGGCCCGTTGCAGTACTCGACCCACGCCGCCGCCTCCTCCGGCGTCGCGCCCCGTCCTTCCACGTTGACCGTCAGCGACGGCTCGGCGCCCGCCGCGCGGCTGAAGGCGATGAACTCGTCGGTGCCGAAATCGGCCGGCTCCGGCTCGTTCTTCCACGAAAGGTTGGTCCACGTCGGCCGCTCGTCGCGCGGGCCGACGCCCCAGCGCCAGTGGTAGTCCTGGGCGACGTTCCCGCCCGGCCAGCGGATGAACGCCGGCCGCAGCGCGCGCACGCGCTCGAAGACGTCGCGCCGTGCGCCGCCGGCGGCCGTGTCGCCGGGCATGAGCGACGCCTGATCCACCCACAACCTTCCCTTCCCCGGCACGAGCACGACGAAGCGGGCGAGCGCGTCACCCGCCGACGGCCGGAGCACGACCTCGTAGCGATGCCAACGTCCATCGCGCTCGACGCGCGCGATCTCCGCCTCGGCGTACGCGCGAGCGCCGCTCGCGTCCTGCTCCAGCGCGACGCGCACGGGACCGACGTAGTCCGCCGTGCGCAGCCAGAGGGCGGCGCGATACGGCACGCCGGCGCGCACGACGAGCCGCGGCTGGAAGAACCCGTGCCGCTCGATCACGCCGTCGCCAGCGTCCACGCGCAGCGCGTGCGCCGCGCGGCGGCTGGCGAGCGAGTCGACGCGCACCGGGTACGCGACCGAGTCGTCCCAGCGGAAGCTCAGCCCGTAGTCGTCGTTGCGGTCGTCGGGATAGCGCTCCCAGTCGCGCGGCAGACCGATCGCGTTGGGCGACTCCTCGAATCCGCGGTCGCGTAGCAGCTCGGCGTGGATGCCGCGCTTCACGCCCTCGAACATGTGCTCGGCGAACTGGCCGTAGAGGAGCGGGCTGATCTCACCCTCGGTTCGCGACGCTTCCACGACGACCCGCGCCCGCGCGATGGGCGACGTGGCGGGAGCAACGACGGATGCGGTCGGGCGCGACGGCGCCGCGCAGGCCAGGACGGCCACGGACGCCGCCACCAGCGCGCGTGAGCAGCTCGTGAAACGCCAGGGGTGAGAAGACATGGCGCGTAGAATCGTCCGCGCGCGCCCACGCCGCAACGTCGCCGGCGCGGGCCGACGTCAGTCGAGCGTCATGCCGACGACGAGGAAGGCGAGGAAACCGACGAAGAACATCGCCGTGGCGAGGGTCGTCTCACGCTCCTCGTGGGCCTCGCGCAGCAGCTCCTCGGTGACCAGGTAGAGCAGCGCGGCGAGCCCGAAGGAGAGGACCACTTCCATCGCTCCGCCGGTCAGCCTGCTCAGGACGGTCGCTCCGAGCACCGCGCTCGCGAACACCAGCGTGCCGAGCGCGGAGACGACGAGCAGCACGCGCCCCCGCCCCACGCCGCCGCGCGTCATCTCGCCGGCGAGCGCGAGGCCGACGCTGAGCTGCTCCGCGGCCTCGGCCAGCGCGAGCAGGATGCCGATGCGCGCCCCCGCCGCGAAGCCGACGCCGAGCAGGAGCCCGTCGAGCAGGAAGTCGATGCCCACCGCGACGAGCAGGCTGAGCCCGACGGTGCCGCTCGGGCCGGCCACGCGCCGCTCGCTCGCCGTCTCCTTCCGGTCGTCGTCGTCATCGTCATCGTCATCGTCGTCCTCGCCGCGGATCCGGTCGAGCACCTTGTCGACGACGAGCATGGTGGCGATGCCGAGCGCGAAGCCGAGCACGACGTCCCACACGAGAGCGCGCCGCTGGATCTCCGGCAGCAGCTCGACGGCGACGACCGAGAACACGACGCCGGCGGCGAGGTGCAGAACGTACGAACGGAGCCTCGCCATCGCCGGCCAGAACGCGCCGAGCGCGGCACCGGTGATGGTGAAGACGACGGGCACGAGCGAGTACAGCAGCGTTGTGCGGAGAACCGGCGACATGCGTCGGGAGTGGGGGTGGGGCTGCTTTCGGCTCTCGGC
>DATMHT010000078.1:0-8896 GCA_035554795.1 Gemmatimonadaceae bacterium
TCTGCCTCCGTCAACGTCATCGTCATCGGGACTCCATGGCGTGTGTTCTCACGTGGTCGCCCCGCGGCGCGCGTCGCGGCCGTCCCGCGGTCGTGCGCCGGCGTCGGGCGGTTGCCCGGTGCCGAGTATGGCGCGGCGCCGGCCCGAGCACAACCATGCGCACCGCGAGCGCGCTACTCCGGCGGCGCAGGCCGTCCAGTCGCGCGGCCGCGGGGCGCCATCGCGTCGTTAGGCGGCGCTCGGCCCGGCTCGCCGCTCGGCTCCAGCAGCTCGACGTCGTACTTCCACGGCGCGCGGCCGCTCTCCTTCGCCGCCCAGCCCGCGCGGACTTTCGCCGCCGCGGCGCGGAGCACGGGACCGCGGTTCGGCACGCGCCCGCCGGCGAGGGACGTGCGCAGGTGGCGCTGCACGCGCCCGCTGATCTGCTGGAGCGCGCGCCAGTCCACGGGCCCGCCCGGGCCACCCGGATCGTACCCCTTCTCGCGGGCGCCGGCCTCGGTGAAGTGCCCGAAGTGCGACTTCGTGATCGCGCCGTCGTGCTCGCCGCCGCACTGCAGCTGCGCCAGCCCCCAGCCGTGTACCGCGTGACGAAAGGAGTGGCCCGGAACGGCGCCCGGCGTCAGCGAGATGCGCTCGATGCGTGGTGGCGGGCAGACCGCCGGCCACCAGAGCTGGAGGAACGGCGCGCTCCCGTTCCCGTGCGCGTCCACGCCGAGCCGAAAGGCGCGGCCGACCGCTTCGGCGGACGCGAACTCGCGCAGCTCCCGGTCGAACTCGGAGTACGCCTCGAAGACGTGCGCCCCGGTGTCGGCGACGAGGAACTCGAGGAGCGCGACGAGGTCGTCGTGCAGCGCGAAGAAGGTCAGGCTGGACGCCATCAGCGCGCGCGCTGCTCGCCCACCGCTACGTCGGCCTCCGCGTCGAGCCAGCGCTCCGCCGCGGCGAGGTCGCGGAAGATCCGGAACACCGACGAGTCGCGATCGCTCACGAGCATGTACATCCGCGCCATGCCGTAGGCGACCTCGCTCGCGACCACGATCGCCCGGCGCGCGTCGCGCGCGAACGGCGAGCTGCTCGCCAGCGCGCGCACGCCCGAGCCGGTGAGGCGCACGTGCGTCACCTCGGTGAAATCGTAGATCTGACGGAAGTGGGGATCGAAGCGGGGATCCTCCCGGACCCCACGCTGCGTGCCCTGCAGATCGGCGTCCACGATCACGCCCCAGGCCCGGCTGCGCACCAGGCGCCGCTCGGGTTCGATCACGAAAGTCGCTGGCACGGCGCACCACGCGAGAAGACTCGCGGAAGTTGTGCCCCGGGCCGCTCCCGGGCAAGCGGCGGCGAGAGCTCCCCGCGCTCGAGCATCATGTCGTTAGGCACGGGTATCATCGGATGAGGCGTTGCGGAGCAGCACCGCGACCGCGCCGGCGATCAGCGCGAGGTCGAGGGCCAGTGCTCCCGGCAGCCCGACCGCCCCGCGCACCGGCCGCAGCGCACGCCAGACGTGCGCGCCCCGGTCGAGATAGAGCACGGAATAGAGCACGACCGTGGCGCCGGCCGGCGCGCCGAGACGGAGCGCGAGCGGGAGCGCGACGTGTCGGGCCGCGAGCGACGCGACCACCGTCGCCACGACGGCGGTGGCGATGCCGATCTGCGGTAGCACCATCGCCATCAGCCAGGGGCCGCGGGCGCGCAGGTCGTGCGCACGCCCCGACTTCAGGCCCCAGACCGCGAGGAACAGATCGCCGAAGCCGAGCAGAAGCCCCGCGACCAGCAGCGCGACCCCGAGCAGGAAACGGCTCCGCGTGCGCACGACGGCGTCTCCACCCTGTCGTCAGCCCGCGGGCGCGCCGGAGTCGGACGTGGCGAGCACCTCGTAGTGCGTCACGTACGGCTCGCGCTCCAGCAGATACTCGTCGTCCGACGGATAGTAGCGCGCCCGCTCGTACTCCGGACCGGCGAACGCCCGGACCGCCTCGAGCGAATCCCAGAAGGTCAGCAGCAGGAAATGCGCGACGTCACCCTCGATCCGCCGCAGCACGTGGACGCCGCGATTGCCGGGCGTCGCCGCGTAGTCGGCGAGGCCGGTGCGCAGCAGGTAGGCGTGGTAGGCATCGGCCTTCGCGGCCGGCACGCGGCCATGCCAGCTCCGTGCGATCATCCGACTCCCTCCGCAGGCGCCTGGCTCACACCCGCCGCCCCCGCTGGCCGGCGATGACGAGGCCGGCGCCCGCGAGCAGCAGCACCGCGCCGACGATGCGCGCGGCCGGATAGGTCTGCCGCTCCTGGACGCTCGCGCTGATCCGCCCGATGTGGGCGACCTCGCGGCGGCGCGTGATGCCGATGCCGCCGACGAGGAGCACCCCCAGGCCGACGACGATGAGAAGGAAGCCGAGGCCGCGCATGGGCATGCCGCTGGTGAAGGTTTCGTGGTCGCGCGTCTGCGCTCCGCCACGCGCGCTGAACGTACGAACGGTGCGCCGCCGACGCGAGTCCGTGATGCACCGGAGCCCGGTCTCGTGCGGCCGGGCTCGTGCGGTCGAATGCGCTCGCGGCCGAGACTGTCTCGTTAGGCGGCCGGCGCGTCGAGCGTCAGCTCGTAGAACCACGTGTCACCGAACTCCACCGGCCGGTAGGGCGCGATCCGCCGGAATCCGACGCTCGCGTACAGCTGCTGCGCCGCGTGCATCGTGGCGAGCGTGCCGAGGCGCAGCCGGACATAGCCGAGCGCGCCGGCGGTCGCGATGGCGTGCGTCGTCAGCCGCCGCGCGACGCCGCGGCCACGGGCCTCGGGTCGCACGTACATGCGCTTGAGCTCCGCGGTGTCCGGCGCGAGCGCCTGGAGCGCGACGCAGCCGAGCGCCTCCTCTCCCGCCCAGGCGACCCAGAGCCCGCCCGCCGGTGCGAGGTACGGCGCCGGAAGCGCCGCCACGATGCGCTCGGCCGACGCCGGGTCGTGCGCGGTGGAGTGGGCGAGGATGTGCGCGCGAATCAGCGACCTGGCGGCGGCGAGCGTCGCGGGATCGTCCGCGCTGCGGATCTCGATCATGCGGTGTACGGTGTGACGGGCTGACGTTCGAGTCGCGTGCGGAGCACGTGCGCTACGCCAGCGCGACGCGAACCGCGGGATCCTCGGGCGCCCGCAGCGCGCCGCGGGAGAAGAGATCGAAGATCTCGTACGTCTCGGGCGCGGCGCCCTGCCGCGACGTCTCGCGCCGCTCGCGCCAGGAGAAGCCCAGCCGGCGCGCGACCGCCATGCTCGCGTCGTTCCCGGGCAGCGTCCAGAGCTCCATCCGCGCGACGCCGTGCGCGTCGAACGCGTGGCGCACGAGCGCCGCCGCCGCGCGCGTGGCGAGCCCCTGCCCCGCCGCGCTCGTCCGCACCCAGTAGCCCACCTCCAGCGCGTCCGGCTCGGTGCACCGCAGCAGCGCGCCGGTGCCGAGGAGCGCGCCATCCGCGTCGTCCACGAGGGCGAAGCGCCACGTCGTACCGGCGGCGAAATCCTGCGTGTAGCGCTCGAGCCGGGCGGCGAGATGCTCGAGGCTCGAGGGCTCCTCCTTGCCCCAGGGCAGCCAGCGCTGCACCTCGGGCAGACTCTCGTCGATCGCCGCGCGCAGCGCGAGGAGATCATCGGCGCGCCAGGGGCGCAGCAGGAGCGGGCGGCGGTGGGGAGCGGAAGAGACGTGCGTCATGTGAGAGGAATGGTAATCGGCGCGATCGTCAACGCGCCGCCGGTTGACGCAGACGCTCGACGATCACGGCCACGTGCAGCGCCGTGGTGTCGAGCGCGGGAAGCCCCGCGATGTCCGGTGCGGTCAGGAGCAGCGGCAGCTCGGTCCCGCCGAGGATGACACCGTCGAGCTGGTGCTCGCCGCGCAGTCGGGCGACGAGCGCGATGAACGCCTGCCGCGTGTCGTCGCGGAAGTCGCCGCGGAGGAGCTCGCCCACGTAGCGCTCGTGGACCCAGCGCCGGTCCGCCTCGCCGGGCGTCACGACGGCGACGCCGCAGCGCGCGCAGACCGCGGGGTAGAAGGGCGCCTCCATCGTGAACCGCGTGCCGAGGAGCAGCAGGCGATGCAGCCCGCGCCGCCGCGCCTCCTCGGCGCACACTTCGACGATGCTGATCAGGGGCACGGGTGAGAGCGCGACGAGCTCGTCGAACACGATGTGCGGCGTATTGGCCGTCATCGCGGCGAAGTCCACACCGGCGCCCGCGAGCCGGCGCAGCGACGCGAGCAGATACTCGATGAGCGCCGGCCGGTCCGTCGCGACGAGGTGCAGGGCCAGCCGCACGTCGAGGCTGTCGATGACGATCGAGGGTGCCGTGGCGGGATCGACCCGCTCCCACGCCTCGAGAATGCGCTCGTAGTAGTCGATCGTGGACTCCGGCCCGAGTCCGCCGACGATCCCGACTCTCGTCACCTGCTGGCTCTCCTTCGACGCCCGTTCGACGCTCGCCGCGACATGACGTTCGCGAGCGGCTACCGGAGCGCGCGGGCCAGCGCCGCCGGTCCCACACCCCGGAAGATCGTCGCGTGCGTGAGATCGGGCCGGGGCTCGTACGTCCATTGCAGCCCCGCCGGCGGCGCGGCCTGGAGGAGCGCGGCGAGACGGGCGGTTCCCACCGCGGTGCTCGGCTCGAGCGAAGTCGCGAGATAGAGCGTGCGCGGCGCCCGGTCGAACGCCGTCAGGCGCGCCGCGGCGGAGTCCACGAGCGCGCCCCGGTCCCACCAGACGCTCGGGTCGAGCGCGACGTAGTGCGTGAAGAGCGACGGCTCGCGGAGGAACGTCTCGACGACGAACAGGCCGGCCAGCGACTCGCCCACGATCGCGCGCTCCTCGGTCGTGCGATAGCGCGCCCGCACCGCCGGGACGAGCTCGTCGCGGAGGAAGCGCCGGAAGGCGGCCGACCCGCCGACGTGCTTCGCGATCGCGCTGTCGGTGGCGACGCGCGTCGGTCCGGTGAGGTCGCGGCGGCGCTCCGTGTTCGGGATCCCGACGACGATCACCGGCCGGATCGCGCCGAGCGCGATCAACGAGTCGACCGTGTTGACCACGTGCGGGAAATCCTCGTCGAGGCCGCCGTCGGGCATGTAGAGCACCGGAAAGCGAGCCGCGGACGACGCCTGATAGCCCGCTGGCGCGTGCACGTTCACCAGCCTCGCCTCGCCGAGCGCGCGCGACGCGACCGTGAACGTGTCGTGAGCCGGGATGGGATCCGCCGCGATCGGCGTCGCGTGCGGCGCCGCGCTCGGTGGCGCGCTCGGTGGCGCATGCTGCGCGCCGAGCGGGCCCGCGAGAAGCGCGAGAGCGAGCGGAAGGCCGAGCGATGGCCGGATGCGCGGGCCGCGGCGAAAGTTGGTCATCGAGGGGCGTGTGTGGTCGGCGAGAGATGGATGGCGACGACGCGCCGGGCGGCGGGCGTCCGAGCTCACCGATCCATGACCGGAAGATACGCGCGCCACGGGCCGACCGCGTCGCGGTACTGCTTCGCCATGACGCGGGCCGTCTGCGCGACGTGTCCCAGGTCGTGCGCGACCCAGGTGGCCAGCAGCTGCCGCAGCGTCACCGGCCCGAACTCGGGATGCTCTCCCCGCAGCGCGAGCTGGGCGTCGGTCAGGCGCCACCCGGCGAGCGTGGCGAGATTCTCCGCGCGAAGGCGCGCGAGCTCGTCGAGGAGGTCGGCGAGCGACTTCCCCTCGCTCTCGCGGAACTGGGCGAACCGATCGTAGGGCGTGAACCGGCGCTCCGGGCCCTGGTCGAGGATGATGCGGGCCCGCGGGATCCAGTCGGTGCGCTCGCCGTGGATCAGGTGGCCGACGATGACGTAGGGGCTCCACGTCTCGGGGCCTTCGGTCGCGTCGGTCCACGCGGGCGGGAGCCCCGCGAGCAGCGCACGCAACGTCTGCGGCGTGCGCTCGAGGACGGCGATGCCGGCCGTCAGGTCGAAGTCCATGGTGAGTGCGTCTGCTAAGGCTGCGCGTCGGCAAGCGCCGCGCGGACGGCCGCGCCGAGTGTCGTGTCGTTGCTGGCGACGGAGAGCGTGCGCGCCGACGCCTCGACCGGCCGCCATCCGCGATCCGCCCCCGTCGTGCCTCGGTTAGCCGTGGCCGCGATCGTGACCTGCTCGCCGGAGATCAGTACTCGGCGACGCGATTCGGCGCGAGCCGCCACACGAGATAGCCGCCGATCAGCAGCAGCCCGCCATGGATGCCGGTATGGATCGCTTCCCCCTGCAACGCGGCGAGGACCGCGCCGGCCAGGTTGACGAGGCTGAAGACCACGGCCACCACCCACCAGACCTTGGAGCGTCGAGTCATGAGGAGCTCCTCCTGTGGTTGCTACCGACCATCCCGAGAGGCGGTGAGGGCGCGTCCGGTCGCCTCGGTCAGACCCTACGCGAGGTCGAGTGGTGTGGTTTCCGTCAGTCGCTTCTCGTTGGGCCGCCGCACGATGAAGAACAGGAGCACGGCCGTCACGGCGCCGAGCGTGTCCATTAGCATGTCCTTCTGCGCGTCCCAGACGTCGCCCTGGCTGCCGAGGAAGTTGGCGCCCGCCTCGGCGTTGCCGCCGTACGCGGCGTAGCCCCACTCGATCAGCTCGTAGGACATCGCCACGAACGCGATCGCGAACACCGCGAACAGGCACGCGAGTGGAGGGCTCATCGCCCGACGGCCGAGCAGGTATTCCAGGATGCCGAAGGCGAAGAAGCCGACGGAGAAGTGCCCGACCCGATCGAACATGTTGCGCTCGAAGCCGAACGCGCGGCTGAACCATCCGAAGGGCACGCGCTCGAAGGTGTAATGCCCACCGACGGTGTGCCAGTACGGAAGCACCGCCATGAGCACGTACGCGAGCGGCGAGAAGCGGACCCCGCGCAGGTACAGGACGACGAGGGTGGCGACGACGGCGACGATCGGGATGTTCTCGGCCCACCACGTGGCGCGATCGTACGGGTTGATCGCGCCCCAGACGAACAGCGCGATGTAGCCCGCGAGGAGCACCACGGGAGCGATCCGATCGGTGCGCGAGCGCTCGACAGCGAGGGACATGACGTCAGGAGTTATGGGGGGCGCGACGCTCCGCGCGCACGCGATCCAGCACCCGTCCGAGCGCCACGCCCGCGCCGAGACCGCCGGCGAAGATGGTCAGGACGTGCACGGTGCGCGCGGGGTGGCCGATCAGGTCGATGGCGCTGATCAGGCTCACGGCCACGGAGACCAGCGACACGAGGAGCTCGCGTCTGACGCTGCGTTGGCGAGTCATCGAGTACGGATTGCGATCTGACAGCTCCGCTGTGCTGAGCTCAGCACAGCGCGCCCGAACGTACGCCGCGCGCCGGCGGCCGGCAAGCGACGCGCGCCGATGCCGCCTAACGACTCACCTCGGCGGCGAGCGTCCAACCTGCGTCTCGTCGGACGGCGGCCTTGCGACTAGTACGCAACCCGTTCGCCGGCCGCGGCGGATGCCACGCCCAGCGCGCGCAGCTCGGCGTGCTCCGCCGGGCTGACGCGCAGCACGCCCTCGTCCTCGTGCGAGACCACGCCGAGGACGAGCTCCCCGCGGCGATACACGGTGAGGTCCTCGAGCCAGCCGGTGGGGCCCGCGCGGTACTCGAACAACCCGCCCGCGAAGAACGGGAGCAGCGCGGCCAGGCTCTTGGCCGTGAGCGCCCAGCGCCGGACCTCGCGGCTCGGATCCGGGCGCTCGGTGTCCGTGAGCACGCGCCGCCGCTCGGGCGGCAGCGCGAACGGCGCCAGGGCATCCTCGAACGCGTCCGCCGTCGGTGCCGGCTCGCCCTGCAGCGCCATCACGACGACGGTGAACTCGTCGGCGCCGTGATCGAGCAGCCACGTCAAGAGACGGCGCGACGCGTCCGCGGTCACGCCGTGCGCGAAGAGGTATCGGACTTCGAGCATCCCCGTCAAGCGATCTCCCGCTTCTCTTCAGGAGCGCTGCCCGACGCCGCGGTGCGCGCGAGCACGGCGGCCAGCCGGTCGAGATTCTGCTCGTTCGCCGGTACGACGATGGCCTCTACGCGCGCCGCCACGTCCGGGTCCGCGAACGCCTGCTCCCAGGACAGTATCGTCCCGCTCGGCTGCGGCGCCAGCGTGACCGTCAGCGTGAAGTGTGGCGGCGACACGTGCTCGATCACCAGACGTGTCGCGTCCTCGAGGTGCCGGAAGACGCTCGCGTTCGCGTAGTGACGGCCGTCGGGCCCGTGCATGACGAACTCCCAGCGACCGCCGGGCCGAAACTCGAACAGCTGAAACGTGTTCGAGAATCCCGACGGACCCCACCACTGCGCGAGGCGGGCCGCGTCGGCGAAGGCGGCATATACCACGGCGGGCGAATGGGGCAGCACGCGTGTGGTGCGGAAGACCACGGGTGTGGAGGCAGAGGAGGTGGGCATGCGGACGGGCCGCTCGTCTGCGCTCACGTCGCGGCGCCGGGCGCGAGCCCGAGGCGGGCGCGCGCCGCCGCGAGCATTTCGCGGCGTTGGCCGGCTGACGCCTGGGCCATCGGGACGTCGAGGACGTGGGCCGGCCCGAACGTCGCCGCGTCCAGCGGCACGTCCAGCGCGCGGCAGTACCGCCACAGCAGCTCCGGCGGGAAGCGGTCGCGTATCCGGCGCCGCGTGTACGCTTCGCGCTCCTCGAAGGGCTGCGTGGGACCGGTGCGCTGGAAGGTCCAGCGGCCGCCGTCGTTCCGCGCGGCGACGCTCCACTCGAGGTTGAGCCACTCCGTCGCCGCTGGACCGTAGAGCGCAATGTGGGTTGCACCGAAGCAGGTGGCGCTGTCCGGCTGCGCCCCCGCGATCAGGCCGTGGCACCCCAGACGCTCGGCCAGGTAGCTGACCGGCGGGAAGGCATCCGTCCCGTTGATGAACCCGTCGAAG
>DATMHT010000079.1:0-11914 GCA_035554795.1 Gemmatimonadaceae bacterium
CTCGGCGGGCTCGCCGCGTTCGTGGTCGGCGTGACGGCGTTCGACAGCATCGGCGTCCACGTGCTCGACTGGGTCGGCGTGTCGCGCGCGTCGGTCGAGGCGCGGCGCGCGCTGTTCGTGGACCACGGATGGTGGGTCGTCGCGCTCAGCTCCGTCACGCCGATGCCGGGCAAGATCGTCTGCCTCGCCGCGGGCGCGTTCGGTGTGCCGCCGATCCTGTTCGTGACGGCGCTGCTCGTCGGGCGCGGCGTGCGCTTTCTGGTCGTCGCGGCGGGGTGCGCGATCGTCGGCCGGCGCCTCGCGCGCACCGCGGCGCTCGAGGAAGCGCTCACCGAGGAGCCGGCGCGCTGACGCGCGCGCTACACGACGCTACACGATGCAGTTGCCGAACGCGCTCTTGGCGAGCTGCACGGCCAGCTCCGCGGTGCGATTGCGCTCGTCGAGGATCGGGTTCGTCTCGACGATGTCGAGGCCCACGAGCTTGCCCGTGTCGGCGATCATCTCCATCGCGAGGTGTGCCTCGCGGTAGGTCGCGCCGCCGCGCACCGGCGTGCCGACGCCGGGCGCGTCCTTCGGGTCCACCCAGTCCATGTCGCACGACACCCAGAGACGGTCCGACGACGCGGTCGCGATCGCGATCGCGCGCTTCATCACCTCGCGCAGCCCGAGCTCGTCGATGTCGCGCATCGTGAAGCAGTGGAGGCCCCACGAGCGCACCGCCTCCTTCTCGGGCGGGTCGAGCTCGCGGATGCCGACGAGCGCGAGACGCTCGGGGAGCAGCGCCGGCCGCGGCAGGCCGGCGATGGAGCGGAAGCGCTCGTCGCCGTGACCGAGCAGATGGGCGAGCGGCATCCCGTGCACGTTCCCCGTCAGGCTCGTCTCCGGCGTGTGCAGGTCGCCGTGCGTGTCGAGGTAGACGCAGCCGACGCGCTCGCCCTTGGCGCCGAAGTAGCGTGCGGCGCCGGCGAACGAGCCGGCGATCAGTGAGTGGTCGCCGCCGAGGACGAGCGGGATCTCTCCTTCGGCGATCGCGTCCGCCGTCTCGTCGGCCAGCTCCTCGCAGACGCGCGTGATGAGCGGCAGGAATCCGCGTCCGGCGATCGCGGCCGGGATCGTCGCACGCTCGGGGACGTCGATGTCGCCGACGTCGGTGACGGTGTGGCCGATGGCGCGAAGCGACTCCGCCATCTCGGCGATGCGAAGGGCGGCGGGCCCCATCTCGACGCCGCGCCGCGAAGCGCCGAAGTCGAGCGGGACACCGATCATGCGAATGTCGGACATGGAGTGCGGAGGGCAGCGGGGAACGAAACGAGCCGGAAGATACGGCGCGGGCCGGTACCGCGCACGACCACGCCCGTCGCTGTCGTGACGAATCGTCGTTGGCTGTTGGCGGGACGTGCGCGATGAACGACGACGGCGCGCGGATGGATGCTCCGCGCGCCGTCGTCCTGGCCCGGCGACTGACGACTATCTACCGGGATCTTTCGGTGGAACCGCGAGCCGCCGTTGCGGTCCGTCCCCGTTAGGCGCGACGGACTGCCGTACGCCGTCGTCCGATCAGAGCCGTCTCGGGCTGTCGGTCGGGTCGGGGCCCGGGCGCGACGCCGGATTGGCGTCCACGCGGTCCTTCAGGTCGTCGAGCTTGTCGCCGACCTTGCGCGCGCCGCGCTCGATCGCGTTCCCGGCGCGGTCCGCCTCGGAGGCGGCGGCGCCGGCGACCGTGTCGGCGGGACGCGAGGTCTCCATGCCGCGCTGCGTCACGATCGGACGGTCCGTGCGCAGGCTCGCGTCGGTCGGGTGCGCCAGCCGCTCGCGGCCGTACTCGAAGCCGGCGCGGGCGCGATCGCGCACCTTGTCCCAGTCGCCGTAGCGCGCGCTGACGTCGGGCGTCCAGCCGCGGCGCAGATCGCCCTCGACCGCGTCGAAGTTGCGCTCGGCGTAGTCGGGGTTGCGGCTCGCGACCTGGCCGAGCTGGTACGCCGGCCGGTACGCGTCGTAGTCGGCGTCGGCCGCACGCGAGCCCGCGGTCGCCTTGCGACTGCTCTCGAAGTGGCGCCGGTAGTAGGTGTCGTCGGCATCGGTGAAGGTGGACGCGGCTTCCGACACCGCGCGTCCCGCCCACCACCCGCCGACGGCGCCGGCGAGTGCGCCGATCACCGTGCCCACGGGACCGGCGAGCGAGCCGATCGCCGCGCCGGCGGCGATGCCGGACACGCCGCCGATCGTCTCGCCGACGACGTCACCGGTGGTCGCCGGCTCGTCGTGTGGTCCCAATGCCTTGTCGGCCGCGCGCGCCGCCTTGTCGCCGGCGCGGTTCAGGTCGTCCGACGCTCTGTCGAAGTTGCGCTCTCTGTCCGCCATTGTCCCTCCCTGAATGATGAGACGTGCGTGGGGGAGCGGGTTCGCGCAAGTCGAGGGCCTGGCACGCGAATCCGCGCGCCCTTTCCCGCCGAGCGCGCTTGACCGCGGCGGCGACTGCCTCGTTAGGCGGTCAACGCCGTCGGATGAGGCCGGAAACGCATCACGCCGCGGCGCACCGAAGTGCGCCGCGGCGTGATCTCCGTCACCGATCGTGCTTAGAGGCGACGCGGCGAGTCGGTCGCGTCCGGGCCCGGGCGCGACGCCGGGTTGCCGTCCATGCGATCCTTCGTGTCGTCCACGGCGTCGGCGGTGCGCTCGGCGCCGCGCTCCACCTTGTCGCCCAGGTGCTCCGCGCCGGCCTTCGTCTTGTCCCACAGGTTCTCGGCGCCGCGCTTCACGTCGTGCCCGACGTTGCGCGCCGCGTCGGCGGTGCGCTCCGCGCCGCGCTCCATCTTGTCGCCCGCGCGGTCCGCGGCGTAGCCGACGTCATCCGCGGCGCGACCGGCGCCGTAAGCCGCCGCGCCCGTCGCCGTGGCCGCGGCCGCGCCGAGGCCGGAGCTCGTGCGGCCGCGCTCGTACGCGTCACGGGCGTAGCCGCGGACGCTGTCCCAGCTGCCGTAGCGGGCGCTGACGTCGTCCGTCCAGCCGCGGCGCAGGTCGCCCTCGACCTCGTCGAAGGAGCGGCCGCTGTAGTCCGGGTTCATGCCGGCGATGTGGCCGAGCTGGTAGGCCGGGCGGACGTCGTCGTAGCCGCGGTCGGCGAGACGGTTCGGCGAGCCCTCGTAGTGCGTGCGGTAGGCCGCGTCGTCGTCGTGCGTGAAGCGCGAGGCCGCCTCGGAGATGGCGCGCCCGGCCCACCACCCGCTGACGGCGCCGGCGATGCCGCCGATGATCGTGCCGATCGGACCACCCACCGAGCCGATGGCCGCGCCCGCAAGCACGCCGGAGATGCCACCGGCCGCCTCGCCGATCTCGTCCCCGACGCTCGGGTTGTCGTCGTGGTGCAGGACGTTGTTGTGCGTGACCTTCGTCTCGTCCAGATCCCGTTCGTTGCGGTCCATATCCCCTCCCAGGGCTGCGTTGTCATTGGTGACGGCCCAGCACCGTTTTGCAATTTGAGGGCCGAACCGAGCTTGACATTGAACGACACGCGCGCCCCATTTTGCGCCCATGCCAGCCAAGCCAGGGCCTCGGTCGCGGCAGCATCAACAGCAGCAGCAGCTCGGCGACACGCCGCAGCCGGGCGTCGTGCGCATCGGGACGCAGGGGTGGAACTACGACGCGTGGGTCGGCGGGTTCTATCCCGTCGGCACGCGCCCGCACGACTACCTCTCCGTGTACGCGCGCGCGTTCTCGACCGTCGAGGTGGACGCGACGTTCTACGCCGTGCCGAGCGTGAAGGCGGTGCGCGGCTGGGGCGAGCGCGTGCCGGCCGAGTTCAAGTTCGCGCTCAAGCTGCCGCAGGAGATCACGCACGAGAATCGGCTGCGCGACTCCGCCGACCTGAGCGCGCTCTTCTTCGACCGCGCGCGCGAGCTCGGCGACAAGCTCGGTCCGATTCTCATCCAGCTGGGCCCCGACTTCGGGCCGGCGGAGCTTCCGGCGCTCGCGCAGTACCTGCCGCTGCTGCCCGGCGACCTGCAGGTGGCGGTCGAGTTCCGCCACCGCGGCTGGATCAACGACGGCGTGCTCGCGCTGCTCGCCGAGCACGGTGTCGCGCTGGCGCTCGTTGACGCGCGCTGGATCCCGCGGAAGCAGATGGTCGCCCTCGCCGCGCGCCCGACGGCGCGCGATTTCGCGTACGTGCGGTGGATGGGACCGAACCGCAACCTCGTGGACTACTCGCGTGTGCAGGTGGATCGCTCGCGCGAGCTCGAGCAGTGGTCGCAGGCGCTGTGGTCGCTCTCGCAGCGCGTGCGCGAGGTGTACGGCTACGTCAACAACCACTTCTCCGGCCACAGCCCGGCGAGCGCGCGCGAGCTCCAGCGGCTGCTCGGCCAGCGGCCCGTGGAGCCGGATCAGCTCGGGGAGCAAATGAGTCTGTTCTGAGGGCCTACGGCCTCAGGCCCTCCGGTCCTTAGCTTCCCCGCATGCCCCGTCGCTACGTCGTCTTCTCGGCCTTCGCCATCGTCGTCGCCGCCGTCTGCGTGCGGCTCGGGTTCTGGCAGCTGTCGCGGCTCCACGAGCGGAGGGCGCGCAACGCAGTGGTCGCGGCGCGGCTGTCGTTGCCCGAGGTCGCGAGCACGCGGGCGCTGCCGACGGACACGGCGGCGGCGCGATTCCGGCGCGTGCGGCTCGTCGGACGCTTCGACTACGCGAACGAGGTCGTCGTCATGGCGCGCACCCACGAGGGCTCGCCGGGCGTGAACGTCGTCACGCCGCTGCGTCTCGCCGGCGCCGACTCGACCGCGCCGGCGGTGCTCGTCAATCGCGGCTGGGTTTACTCGCCGAACGGCGCGACCGTGGCGCTCGAGCGGTGGCGCGAGAAGCCGGCGGCGCCGGACTCGCTCGTCACGGTCGCCGGCTTCGTCGAGGAGATCGCGCCGCGGCCGGCGCGGTTCGCGCCCTCGGCGTCGGCGGAAGCGGGCGGCGCCGCCGCGCGGACGGTGCTCTGGCTGGACGACCGCGACGTCGCGCGGCGCACGGGCTACGCGGTCGCGCCGTACGTGGTGCTGATGGAGAACGCGGTGCCGGGCGCGCTCGCCGACAGCGTGCCGGTGCGCGTCCCCGTGCCGCCGCTCGACGAGGGACCGCACTTCGGCTACGCGCTGCAGTGGTTCTCGTTCGCCGTCATCGCCCTCGGCGGGCTCGGGCTCGTGCTCGTCGGACGCCGGCGCGAGCGACAGCCGGCGCGTCCGGCGCCGAGCACACGCCCGGCGGCGCGCCGCGCCTAACGAATCGGCGCCGTGGTGAAGCGCGCCTTGCCGAGCCGCGCGACCCACCCCGCGCGCACCGAGTCGGGCATCGCCGCGCCCTTGCGCGCATAGGCGATCCGCGCCCGCGCACCCCGGCCCTCGAGGATGCGCGCGACCTCGTGCTGGTCCGGTTGGCCCGCGCAGCCGGCGACGCGCCACTCGTAGAGCACGCTCGCCGAGTCGGCGGCGATCTCGTTCCAGACGACGCCGGGGCAGCGCGCGACCATCTTCTGCCGGAGCGACGCTTCGGCCGCCGCCGGCGCGGGGAAGCCGCCGCGCGCCCGGTCGAACACCTGGACGGTCAACAGCTCGCGCCAGTCGCCGAGCGTCTCGCCGGGGCGCACGTACTCGCGCGTCATCACCGCCGCCGTCTCCGAGTGGCTCGCCTCCTTCCACGGCGGTCCCTCGCTGTCGAAGGCGACGTCGTAGTGGTAGCGCTGGCCGCGCATCGTCCTGCATCCGGCGACGGCGGCCAGGGCGAGCGGGAGGAGGAGCGCGAGCGGCCGGCGGCGGCGGCGAATCGTTGGCATGGAGCGTCGGGGCGAAGGGGTCCGACGGGCGCACTTCGCAAGGCGCGCACCGCCGGACTCGTCCGCGACGATCGCGCGGGCGGGGAGCCCGGCGCTGGTGCCGCCGCGCCGCCGCCGGCCGGCGCGTCAGGGCGTACTACGGCGTCTGGTTGATCATCAGGTGCGCCCAGGGCGTACCGGCGAACATGATCCAGGTGCCCGTCTTCTTCGGCGTGGTGGACAGCCCGCTCGCCTTCGCGTCCACCGGCCACAGGAGCATCCAGTGCGGCGGCGAGACGATGTTGCGCGGACCGCTTTTGACGAACGGATCGGTCGAGCTGTAGTCCCGGCCGCCGGCGAGCATGTACGCGATGCCCGGCTGCGTGTTGGCCGGCTTCGCCTCGTGCGCCATGAGCGACTGCCCCCACTTCAGCGCCTCGGCGTCCATGCAAATCGGGTCCTCCTCCTGCGTCCCGGTGAGCTCGGGCACGCAGGTGAAGCCGTTCGTGCCGGGGCGCAGCTCGACCATGTTCCCGCTCGAGTCGGGCACGACGACGGCGGCCCCCGCGGCGATGCTCCTGGGCGCGGCGGAGAGCGCGCTGCGGATGAGCTCCGCGTTGGAGCGCTTGCCCCGCGCGCCGTAGCTCGGCTTGGCGGTCTTCCCCTTCTCCTGCGCGCCGGCGGTACCGGCGACCGCGAGACACAGCGCGGCGGCGGGAAGGACGATCCGGATGGCTGGCGACATGGGCCACCTCCTGGGTGGCTCGACGGCTGCGCCGCCGTCCCGACGGGCGCGGTCGTCGGCGAGCGGGCGACGGAGGGCGGCCGCGCAGGCGAGCGCGGGGTCGCGTCGTCGTGCAGCGAGCGATGCCGCACACCTAGACGATAGAGCAGCGGGTCCGCGAGTCAAGCGCGACGGAAAGTAACCTTGCGGCTCCCCGTGGAACCGACGACTGCAGCTCGTGCTCGGTCCTTCGGCCTACGCGCGCGGCGGCTCGTCGCGGCCCGATGTCGTCGCCACGACGCGATCGCGCGCCGTGAACCCGACGATCGCGAGCGGGATGCCGATGATGGCATGGAGCAGGATGTCGTTGCCGCCGAGCGGGAGCAGGCCGAAGCCGTCGGGGGCGACGAAGCCGAGCACGGCGAGCAGGATGTAGGCGACGCCGGAGACCTGCGCGTAGTTCTTCGAGGCGCGAATGCCGCGGGCGGCGAGCAGGCCCCACAGGCCGAAGACGAGATGGACCAGGTTGTGGAGCGTGTTCACGGGGAAGAGCCCGAGCGCCCGCGGCGCGGTCATCGTGTGCGGGTCCATGCTCGTGCCGGCCGTGACGAAGCCGACGAGGGCGATCAGCAGAAAGACGATGCCGAAGATCTGCGCGACGCGCTGCACGACGGTCATGCGCTACCTCCCGGAGTACGGTATGGGGCGCGGCGGCGCCGGCGTCGTCGCCGGTCCGCACGCCCGGCTCCGCTTGCAGGAAGCTCGCCAGCCGCGCCCGGCACGGTCCGCGCCGGCGGCGCTCCGTCCGCCATGTCCGCCACCTTCGCCGCCGCGGGCAGGGTGCGGGGCCGGCGGGCGCCGCTCGTTAGGCGTGCGGGCCGGCTATGCCGCGGCCGTTCGCGCCGGCTGCCGCTGGAGGAGCATCACGGCGCAGGCGATGAGCGCGCCACCGGCGACGGTGGAGGCGCGCATCGGCTGGCCGAGGGCGACGACGGCGAGCAGTGTCGTCCAGAACGGCTCGATGGTCGAGACGATGGCCGTGCGCACCGCGCCGAGCGTGCGGAGCCCGCGCAGGAAGACGACGAACGCAACCGCGGTCGAGATGACGGCGAGGGCGGCGACCGCGGCCCACGCGCCCGGCGCGAGGACCGCCGAGATCTGCCCCATCGCCAGGCCGCCGGCGCCGACGATCGCCGCGGCGCCTAACGAGACGTGCGCCGCGGCGGCCGCCGGCGCGTGCTCGCCCGTAAGCCGGTTGATGAGCGGGATGTAGAGCGCGTAGGCGATGGCCGCGCCGAGCGCGAGGGCGACGCCGACGGGGTCGAGCGCGCCGCCCGCCCGCCACGGCGCGCCGACCATCGTCGCGATGCCGGCGAGCGAGAGCGCCAGCGCGCCGACGCGCATCGGGTCCACCCGCTCGGTGCCGCGCGCGGCCGCGAAGACGGCGACCCACGCCGGATACGTGTAGAACAGGAACGCGATCGTCGCCGCCGGGATGTAGTCGAGCGCCTTGAGGCTCATGACCGCGACCACCGTCTGCCCACCGCCGCCGAGGAGGAGCAGCCGCCAGCCGTCGCGCCGCCCCGCCCACGTGCGCCGCACCCCGCCGGCGACGGCGACGAGCACGACGCCGCCGATCAGGTAGCGCCAGAAGATCACCGTCGCCAGCGTCGCCCCCGCGCGCTCGGCGAGCGCCGTCAGGACGACGACGGAGCCGAAGCAGCAGGCGGCGAGGAGGACGAGGAGGGTGGCGCGGGTGGTCGAGGGCTGAACGTTGGAGACCAAGTGGGGCGGGGTCGGGGGTCGGGGGTCGCGGGTCGGGGCTGTTGCTCGGCGTGGCCGAGGGCAAGCCCCGACCCCCGACCCGCCTCTTACAGCAGCGTCCCGTGCAGCACCAGGAACGCGACCGCGAAGTAGATCGTCAGCCCGGTCATGTCCACGAGCGTGGCGACGAAGGGGGCGGAGGCGCTGGCGGGGTCGAAGCCGAGGCGCTTGAGGACGAACGGGAGCATCGAGCCGGTGAGCGAGCCGAAGGTCACGATGCCGATGAGCGCGAGGCCGACCGTCGCCGCGACGTGGCCGGGGTAGTTGCCGTACGAGTAGCCGAGGCGCACGCCGAAGAGCGTCGTGCCGGAGTCCCACATGTTCTGCCAGAGCAGGATGCGGGCGACGCCGATGACGCCGAGGATCGCGCCGAGCGCCATGCCCGACGGGAGCTCGCGGAGCGCGACGCGCCACCAGTCGCCGAGGCGGACCTCGCCGAGCGCCATCGCGCGCGTGACGAGCGACGTCGCCTGCGACCCCGAGTTGCCGCCCGAGCTCATGACGAGCGGGACGAAGAGGCTGAGCACGAACGCCGTCTTCAGCTCGTTGTCGTAGTGCTGGAGGACCGTCGTCGTCAGCATCTCGCTCACCATGAGGATGGAGAGCCAGCCGGCGCGCTTGCGCAGCATGCCGGCGAAGCTGATCTGCATGTACGGCTCGTCGAGCGCCTCGACGCCGCCGAGCTTCTGCACGTCCTCCGTCTGCTCCTCCTGGATCGCCTCGATGACGTCGTCGGCGGTGACGACGCCGACGAGCCGCCCGTCGGCCTCGACGACGGGGATCGCGACGAGGGCGTAGTTCGTCGTCAGCCGCGCGACCTCCTCGCGGTCGGCGCTGGCGGGGACGCTCACGACCTCGGTCCAGGCGACGTCGGTGATGCGGGCGCCGTCGGGGGCGGCGAGGAGCTCGCGCAGCGACAGCACGCCGCGCAGCCGCCCGCCTTCGTCGGTGACGTAGACGGCGTACATCGCCTCGCGGCGGCCGGTGCGCGCGGCCGCGCGCACGCCGGCGAGGGCGGCGTCCACGGTCAGCGTCTCCGGGACCGAGACATACTCGGTCGTCATCAGCCCGCCGGCGGTGTCCGGCTCGTAGGCCCGAAGGCGCTGCGTCTCGCGGCGCGTCTCGGCGGGGATCTCGGCGAGGATGTCCTCGGCCGTCTCCTCCTCGAGCTCGTCGAGGACGTCGGCACGGTCGTCCGGCGTCATCTCGGTGACGAGCCGCGCCGCCTGCACGCTCGACATCGCCTCGAGCACCTCGGCGCGCAGCTCCTCGTCGAGGTACTCGAGCACGTCGGCGGCGCGCGTCGCCGGAAGGGCGCGCAGCAGGTCGGCGACGCGATCGGGCGGAATCGCCTCGGCGACGTCGGCCAGATCGGCCGGGTGCATCTCCTCGGTCTCCGTCGCAACGCTCCCCGGTGCGTCGTCGAGCAGAGCGAGGATGTCGGGGGCGAGCAGCACGCCGATCGGTCGCTCGGCGGCGTTTCGCTGGGGTGGCGTCATCGGGACCGTCCTGGCGTGTCGGCGGGCGGCGGCGGCGGGCGGGTCAAGTTAGGGGAGGGGTCAGGGGAAGAACAAGGCGACGGCGATGAGGTCGGAGGTTGGAGGTCGGAGGTGGGAACCGGCGCTCGGCGCTCGTTCCCACCTCCAACCTCCGACCTGTCTACAGCAACGGCAGCCGCCGCTTCCGCTCCTCGACCACCTCTTCGACCTCGTACCCCGCCACGGCGATCGCCTCGCGCAGGCGCTCCGGCGTCGCCCGCCCGTCGTGCTCGACCGTCGCCCGCCCGAGCTCGACGTCGGCGCTCGCGATCCCCTCGACGCCGGCGAGCGCGGTGAAGACGGCGCGCACCGAGTGCACCGCGATCATGCCGCGAATCGTCACGACGCTGACGACGACGGGACCGCGCGGCGCGCTCACGCGTGCTTGATGTACGTGAGCGTGGCCGCGCGGCTCCCCCGCTGGCCGACGATGGTCGTCGACCAGTGGAGGTACAGGTCCGGGGCGATCGCGCCGTCCACGATCACGGTGCCGACCACCGAGCCGTCGGCCTGGCTCTTCAGCACCAGCTTGTCGCCGATGCGCTGCGCGGCGTAGCGGACGGTGTCGCTCGGCGTCGTCGTCGCGCCGCCGGTCGTGCTGACCTCGCGCGACTGGACGACCGTCGCCGTCGCTCCGCTGAGGATCAGCTTCCCGCCGACGAGCTCCTCCGCGAAGCCCGTGCCGCTGGCGATGGTCGCCGGCAGCGCTGCGTCGTCCACGTAGAGCAGGTCGTACGTGACGGGGCCGGAGCCCGCGGGACCAGACGCCGAGTCGCCGCACGCCGCCGTGCCGGCCCAGAGCAGCGGCACCGCGGCCGCGAGGCGGACCGTTCGACCGCGCGCCAGCGCTCTCCACGTGCGTACCGCCATCGGGCTCCTCCATCGGTGGGTTCAGTCCGCTTCGCTGCCGCACAAGAAGCCGCCGGCACGGGGGAGATGTCAACACGGCGACTCTCGGCTGTCGGCTCTCGGCTGTCAGTGCCTGTCGGTCGGACAGGATGAACAGGATGGACGAGATGAGGTGTGCTCTTCATCCCGTTCCTCCTGTTCATCCTGTCGAAGAAGGGCCGAGAGCCGAGAGCCGAGCGCCGAGCGCCGCATTCCGTTGACGCCCGCGTGCGCGTCGGTGAACTTGCTCGCTCACCCGCTCTCCGAGCCCGCATGCTGCAGACCGCCTTCCTCGGCCTCGGCGCCATCGGTGCGCCGATGGCCCGCAATCTCGCCGCGCGCCCCGACGTCGCGACCGCGCTCTGGAATCGCACCGCGGCCAAGGCGCGCGCCGTGGCCGCCCACGTGCCCGACGCCGACGAGCGGGTGCGCATCGCCGCGACGCCGGCCGATGCCGCCCGCGGCGCGGAGCTGGTGCTCACCTGCCTCCCGACGTCGCGCGAGGTCGAGGCGCTGCTCGACGGCGACGACGGGCTGCTCGCCGGAATGGCCAGCGGCTCCGTGCTCGTGGATTGCACGTCCGGCGATCCGACGACGTCGCGGCGGATCGCGACGCGGCTCGCCGAGCGCGGCATCGGCTTCGTGGACGCGCCGGTGAGCGGCGGCGTGATCGGCGCCGAGCACGCGAAGCTGACGATCATGTGCGGCGGCGACGCGGCGACGGTCGAGCGGGCGCGCGCGGCACTGTCGGCGTTCGGGTCGAAGATCGTGCACTGCGGGCCGGTCGGCGCCGGGCACGCGCTCAAGGCGGTGAACAACGCGCTGCTCGCGATCCACGTCTGGTCCACGGGCGAGGGGCTGGCGATCCTCGAGCGGCTGGGCGTGCGCGCCGACGTCGCGCTCGACGTCATCAACGCGTCGAGCGGGCGGTCGAACACCTCGATGAACCTCTTCCCGGAGCGCGTCCTGACGCGCGCGTTCCCGCGCACCTTCCGCCTCGCGCTGCTCGACAAGGACCTCCGCATCGCCGCCGACGTCGCCCGCGGCGAGGGCGTGGCGTCGCCGATCCTCCAGCTGACGTCCGAGCTGTTCCGGCTGGCGCGCCACGCGCTCGGCGAGGAGGCGGATCACGTCGAGGCGGTGAAGCTGATCGAG
>DATMHT010000080.1:0-1619 GCA_035554795.1 Gemmatimonadaceae bacterium
GAGCACGCCGAGCCGCCGGTGGCCGAGCGCGAGCAGGTGCTCGGCGGCGAGCCGGCCGGCCGCCGGCGCGTCGCTGACGACGCCACGGTGGACGTTCTCCGGCTCGTCGATGAGGACGACGTTGATCCCGGCGAGCGCCTCTTCGGGCAGCGACGCCGCGCCGAGCGCGTCGATGATGATGCCGTCGATCTGGCGCCCGCGCAGCGCCTCGACGTGCCGCTGGGCCGACACCTCCATCGCGTTGCACAGCAGCACGGCGAAGCCCTCGTCCGCCGCGACGCGCTCGGCGCCGCTGACGACGTCGATGAAGAACGGGTTGCGCAGGTCGGGGATGACGATGCCGAGCGAGTAGGAGCGGCTCTGCACCAGCCCGCGCGCGAGCACATTCGGCCGGTAGCCGAGCTCGCGCACCGCGCTCAGCACCCGCTCGCGCGTCGCCGGCGCCACGCGCGCCGTCGGATTGCCGCTGATGACGAGCGAGACGGTCGGCTGCGAGACGCCGGCGCGCCGGGCGACGTCGTGCACCGTCACCCGCGCGGGCTTCGCCGTCGAGCCCGCGCTCTTCGTGCGGGTGCTACTGCTGTCGTCCCCATTCCGCCGCGGCATGCCGGGCAATACGCACGGCGGGGCGCGGCGTTGTCAAGAACGGTGGCGCGCGGCACTGGGCGGAGCGCGCCCATGGACGGGACGCGGCGTGCGGCCCGTCGCGGCGGGACGGATGCGCATCGCCGGGGTGGGTGATGGGTGATGGGTGGCGAAGTCGTGTGTCGCGCGCCCGGCCACGATCCCGGCCGGGCGAGACCGCGCGCGGAGCCCGCCGTGTCCGGAGAGTCGCCAGGCACGCGACCAACCGTGCCTCATCACGCATCACTCATCCCCCACCCCGCCACCGCGAGCTGGCCCGTTGCGCGACCACTCTCGGTTGATGTTGTACAGGATGAACGGGATGAGCGCGATGACGGCACGGCCACATCCTGTTCATCCTGTCGAACAAGGGCCGAGGGCGGAGCGCCGAGCGCCGCCCTCCTCGCACGCTTATCGCTACACTACCCGGCGATGCCGCGCGACCAGGACGCCCTCGCCCCCTTCCACCCGATCGTCCGCCGCTGGTTCGCCGAGACGCTCGGCGCGCCGTCGGCGCCGCAGCGCGCCGGGTGGCCGGCGATCGCCGGCGGGCACGACACGCTCATCCTCGCGCCGACGGGGACGGGGAAGACGCTGGCGGCGTTCCTCTGGGAGCTGAACGCGCTCATCACCGACGGGCTCGAGAAGCCGCTCGCGAACGCGGTCCACCTGCTCTACGTCTCGCCGCTCAAGGCGCTCAACAACGACGTTCAGCGCAACCTCGAGAAGCCGCTCCAGGAGCTCGCCGACCGCTTCTGGAAGGCGGGGCAGACCTTCCCCGAGATCCGCGTCGCCGTGCGCACGGGCGACACGCCGGCGTCGGCCCGCGCGCGGATGCTGCGCAAGACGCCGCACATCCTCATCACGACGCCCGAGTCGCTCCACATCCTGCTGACGAGCGTCCGCGGCCGGACGATGTTCAGCGCGCTCCGCGCCGTGATCGTGGACGAGATCCACGCCGTCGCCGGCACGAAGCGCGGCGCCCACCTCGCGCT
>DATMHT010000081.1:0-7480 GCA_035554795.1 Gemmatimonadaceae bacterium
GCGCAGGGCACGCGGGGTGCGGCGCACCGCGTCGGCGTCGTGCACGATGCGCATGCCGATGGCGAAGCGCGTCCGCGTGACGTAGTCGTCGAAGAGCGGGTTCGCCATCCGACGGGCGATCGCCTCGAGCGGCACGCCGCGCGCGGCGACGTACGAGCCGGCGAGCTCCCAGTTGCCGAGGTGGCCGGTGACGACGATCAGCCCGCGCCCCGCGGCCATCGCGTTCTCGACGAGGTGCCAGTTCTCGGCGCCGCTGAAGAGCGACACGATCCGCTCGCGGTCGAACCCCGGAAGCAGCGCGGCCTCGACGAAGGTGCGGCCGAGGTGCTCGTACGAGGCGCGCGCGGTGTGCAGCACCTGTTCGCGGCTCATCTCCGGAAAGGCGGCCGCGATCTGACGCTCGACGACTTCCCGCCGGATGCCGAACGGCCGGTAGCCGAGCGCGCCGAGCCGGGCGCCGAGCGCGCCGGCGCGACGCCAGCTCAGCGCGTCGAGCCCGCCGACGGCGGCGCGCACCGCGTAGTACTCGGCGCGGTGCGTGAGCGAGCCACGCGCGGGGCGACCCTCGCTCACGCGGACGCTCCGACGGCCGGCGCGCCGATCGCGGGGACGCCGCCGCGGGAGAGCAGCGCGTGCGCGAAGTCGCGCGTCTCGTGCGCGACGCGGTCCCAGTTGTAGTGCTCCTCGACCGCCCGCCGCGCCGCTGCGCCCATCGCCGCGCGGCGCGCCGGGTCGGCGAGAAGGGAGCGGATCGCGGCGGCGGCGGCCGCGTCGTCCTCCGGCGGCACGAGGAAGCCGGTCTCGCCGTCGCGCACGGCCGCGCTGACGCCGCCCGAGTCGCCGGCGACCGACGGCGTCCCACTCGCGCCCGCCTCGACGAACGAGATGCCGAACCCCTCGACGTTGATGCCGTTGTCTACACGCGAGAGGCCGACGTAGACGGACGCCGTCGCGTACGCCTCGGCGATCTCGTCGTCGGAGAGCGGACCGGTGAAGACGACGCGATCCTCGACGCCCAGCTCGGCGGCGAGGGCGCGCAGGCGCGGCTCGTCCGCGCCGTCCCCGACCACGAGGTAGCGCAATGTCGGGAAGTCGGACGCGAGCCGGGCGAGCGCGCGGATGGCGACGTCCTGCCCCTTGTGGCGGACGAGGCGCGCGACGGTGAGGAGCAGCGGCGCGTCGCCGAGCTCGAGACGGCGACGCAGCGCACCGGTGTCGCGCGACGGATGGAAGTGCGCGGGGTCGGTGCCGAGGTCGAACGTCACGACCGGCACGCGGCCGGCGAGACCGAGCTGCGCCAGCAGGCGCTCGGCGACGCCCTTGCTCCACGGCGAGATCGCGATCACCGCCGCCGCGTCGCCGAAGATGCGGCGCGCGCTCGCGCGCTTGAGCCGGCTGCGCGCCGTCTTGCGGAGCTCGCGCAGCAGGTCGCCGCCGTACACGTACACGACGTACGGCACGCCGGTGCGGCGGTGCGTCCACCAGACGGCGTAGCCGGCCGGACGGACGTTGCCGCAGTGCAGGAGGTCGGTGCGGTCGGCGCGCACGCGACGCACGAGCCAGCGCGCCCAGCGGAGCTGATTCGTGAACCGGTTGGCGCGGCTGAACGGGAAGCGCTGCCGCGCGATCGCGTACGGCTCGTCGCGGTCGAACGCGTCGGCACCGGCGGCGGCGACGGTGGAGACGACCATCTCGTCGGGCGCGAAGCGGCGACAGAGCTCGACGTGCCGGCGCGCCATCCCGCCGCGATCGGGGGCGTAGTCCTGGGTGACGAAGATGTGATTCATGAAGCCGTTCTCTCGATCCCCCAGAGCCGCGCGTACTTCGCGGCCACGCTCGTCGCCGCGAGCATCGCCAGCACGAGCCCGTGCACCCCGTCGAGGAAGCCGAGGCGGAGGACGTACATCGTGACGAAGCGCGCCGGCGGGCGGAGGAGGATGGCGAGCGGCGACGCGCGGCGCCCCTTCGCGAAGCTCTGCTCCGCCCACCAGCGGCTGTAGCGCTCGAGCTTCTCGAAGTACTGGTCGAGCGAGTCGTAGGTGTAGTGGAGCAGCGGCGCGTCGAGCGTGGCCGGCGCGGCGGTGGTGACGACGTGCTCGTGCACCGGACGCTCGTCGTAGCGCAGATGGCGGCGGAAGAGGCGCACCGGGCGGTCGCGCTCCCAGCCGCCGTGCCGGATCTCGCGGCCGAGGAAGAAGTTCCGGCGCGGGACACGGTACGCATCGGGCGCGGCCCGCTCGCCCGGTGCCGACGCCGCGACGACGCGCGCGACGGCGGCCGCCAGCTCGGGCGTGACGCGCTCGTCGGCGTCCACGACGAGCACCCAATCGTACACCGCGCGCTCGACGGCGGCGTTGCGCTGCGCGCCGATCGTACGGAACGGGTGCGTGAACACCGTCGCGCCGGCCTCGGCGGCGATGTGGGCCGTGTCGTCGGTGCTCCCGCTCTCGACGACGAGCACCTCGCCCGCCCACGACGCCGCGCTCTCGACGCAGGCGCGGATGTGGCGCGCCTCGTTCTTCGCGGCGACGACGACCGTCACTGGCACGCGCGCGCCGGCGGCGACGGAGGCCGGACGGTCCGCTGTCGTCGCACGGTCGCCGCGGGGCGCACCGGGCGAGCCGCCTAGACGATCCACCGGGTCCGGTCGCGCGCGGCGGCGACGGCGTGCTCGAAGCCGTCGGCCATCCGCGCCTCGGTGAAGTCGCGGGCGACACGCACGTGACCCGCGTTGCCCATCGCGACGCGCTCGTCGTTGTGCGCGAGGAACGACGCCGCCGTCGCCGCCGTCGCTGGCGCGTCGCCCGGCGGCAGCAGGATGCCGGTGATGCCGTCGGCGACGTAGCGCTCGGCGACGGTGCCGCGCTCGGCGAGGACGGGGACGCGCAGCGCCATGCAGTCGAGCGCACCGTAGGCGGCGTCGTCGCAGTCGGCGGCGATCCAGCCGATGTCGGCGGCGCGGATGATCGAGAGGTAGTCGTCGCGCTCGCCGAGGAGCTTGACGACGCCGGTGAGGCCGAGCGCGGCGGCATGCATGCGCAGATCCTCGTGGTCGGCACCGCGGCCGACCATCACGAGGCGCAGCTCGGGATGGCGCGGCGCGAGCATCGCCACCGTGCGCATCACCGTCGCGGCGCGCGCCCGCGAGCTCGGGTCGTAGACGCAGACCATGACGCGGCCGCCGTCGGCCGGCACGCCGAGGCTCTGCCGCGCGGCCGGACGCACGGCCTCGTAGCGCGTGACGTCCACGCCGACCTCGGCGACCACTGGCTCGAGCGCACGCTTGGTCGGGAGCACCGCGGTCTGCAGCTCGCCCGAGGTCGTGAAGAGGAAGCCGGTCGCGGCGAGTCGCATCGCGGACCGCGAGGCGCGCTCGGTGACGAGGTGCCCGCCCGCGCTCGTGCGGCGGACGACCGCGCCGCGGCTCGCGAGCTTGACGGCGGTGCTCGCGACGAGGTGCTCGTGCTCGGTGTGCACGCAGACGACCTCGACGAAGTAGTCGAGGAGGATCTGCTTGAGCCGGTAGGCCTGCGCGAGCCAGGGACCGCCGACGTCCATCGGCACCGGCTCGACACCCTCGTCGGCGACCCGTCGCTCGACGACGCTCTCGGCGGGGCAGGCGTAGGTCACCTGGTAGCCGCGCGACGCGAGCACCCGGCCGGCCGACGCGAAGACGCGCGCCTGGCCGGACCACTCGCGGGAGGCGTGGAAGAAGAGGACTCTCACGGGAAGGTGCGGGTCCGGGGCCGGGGGTCGGGGGTCGGGGCTGGTGCTCGGCACGAACCGAGCGAAAGCCCCCACCCCCGACCCCCGAACCGCACGCAGTCGAGATCGCTCACGCCACCACCTCTTCCGCTCGCGCCACGCGGGCACCGTCGCGGAACTGCATGCTGTGCAGCCGCCAGTAGGCGCCGCGCTTCGCGAGCAGCTCGGCGTGCGTGCCGCGCTCGACGATGCGGCCGCGGTCGAGGACGAGGATCTGGTCGGCGTGCTCCACGGTCGAGAGACGGTGCGCGATGACGAACACGGTACGGCCGGCGAGCAGGCGGTCGATCGCCTCCTGCACGAGACGCTCGCTTTCGGTGTCGAGCGCGGACGTCGCCTCGTCGAGGATGAGGATCGGCGGGTCCACGAGCAGGGCGCGGGCGATCGCGATGCGCTGGCGCTGGCCGCCGGAGAGGCGCGTGCCGCGCTCGCCGAGCACCGTGTCGTAGCGGTCGGGGAGCTCGCTGATGAAGCCGTGCGCGTTCGCGGCGCGGGCGGCCGACTCGATCTGCGCCTCGGTGAAGCGGCCCGCGCCGCCGTAGCCGATGTTGTTGCGCACGGTGTCGTTGAAGAGCACCGTGTCCTGGCTAACGATGCCGGTGAGCGCGCGCAGCGCGGGGAGCGCGATCGTGCGCGTGTCCACGCCGTCGAGGAGAACGCGGCCGCCGGTGGGTTCGTAGAAGCGCGGGATGAGGTCCACGAGCGTGCTCTTCCCCGCCCCGCTCGGGCCGACGAGCGCGACGACCTCGCCCTTGCGCGCGCTGAACGAGACGTCGGTCAGCACCGGCTCCCCGAGCGCGTCGCCGACGCGCATCGGCGCCTCGGTCTCGTGCGGCTGGTCGGCGGCCGTGTCGACATCGCTCGCGGCGGCGACGGGCTCGGTCTCGGGGCGGGCGTCGGCCGGGTACGCGAACGAGACGCGATCGAAGACGAGCGACTGCGCGAAGCGCGCCGGCGCGATCGTGCCCCGGTCGAGCTGGCGCTCGCTCGGCGCGTCGAGGATCTCGAACAGGCGGTCGGCCGACGCGAGCGACTGCTGCGCGGTGGTCGGGATCTGCGACAGCTGCTTGAGCGGCTGCAGCAGGCGCATGACGTAGAGCAGAAAGGCGATCAGGTCGGCACCGGCCATCGTGTGGTCGGAGAGCACCTGCCCCGCGCCGATCCAGAGGATGAGCACGGCGACCGTCGTCCCGACGATCTCGGTGATCGGCTGCGAGAGGTACGAGATGCGCGTGACGCGCACCATCGTCCGCGTCACCGTCTCGCTCGCGTCCACGAAGCGCTTCTCCTCGAACCCCTCGGCGCCGAACGACTTGACGAGGCGCACGCCGGTGACCGACTCCTGGACGACGCTCGCCATGTCGCCGTACTGGTTGCTCACCCGCCGGTAGCCCTTGCGCAGCTTGCGCAGGAGCGGCTGCAGCGAGGCGAGGAGGAGCGGCGCGACGACGAGCGCGTAGAAGGTGAGCTTGGCCGAGATGCCGAGCAGGAAGGCGACGTAGGCGATGACGAGCGCGCCGCTCTGCAGCGACTGCGTGACGACCTGCGTGATGACCGCCTTCGTCTGCGCCGTGTCGGTGAGGACGCGGGTGTAGATCTGCCCGGCCTTGTTGCGCATGAAGTAGCCGAGCGGCAGGCGCACGAGGTGGCGGTACACCTCGTCGCGCAGGTCGCGCGTGACGTACTCCTGGAGCTGGGCGCCGAGCTGGCCGCTGAACCAGACGAGGATGTTCTTCGCCGTGACCGTCGCCATCATGATGAGGATCACGTTGCGCAGCGATCCCATCTTGTCGGTCGGGTCGAGCAGCGCCCCGATCGTCGCGCGCAGCAGCGACGACACCCACCCGGCCTTGAGCGGCAGCGGCGGCTGGTCGAAGAGCGTGTTCAGGAACGGGATGAGGAGCGCGAAGGAGAACGCGTCGAGCGCCGCCGCGGCGACGTTGGCCGCGATCGTCCCCGCCATCCGCCCGGCGTGGGGGCGGAGGAATTTGAGAAGTCGGCGATACATGGGCTAGGCGAGACGGCGGGTCGGGGGTCGGGGGTCGGAGGTGGCGATCGCCCCGACCCCCGACCCCCGACCCACTCGCTGGGCTCGAAGGGCGCCTCGATGCATCATCACCGCGGCGTCAGAAGGGCGAGAGGAAGAATACACTCCTCCGGCGTGACGCCGCCGTGCAGGAAGGAGCCGCGGTAGCGGCTCTGGTACTCGCGCAGCTTCGTCGGGTAGACGAAGAAGCTGTCGCCCGTCGCGAGCAGCGTGTTGCCGCCGAGGCCGCGGCGGGGCAGCCGCAGCGCGTCCTCGTTCGGGAAGAGGAGGGCGTGCTCGGGGCGCTCGGCGCGGAGATCCTCGCCGAACTTGTAGCGCAGGTTCGCGGTCGCGTCGCGCTTGGCGTAGACGGTCGCCGGCGTGTGACAGTGGATCGAGCCGTGGTCGCTCGTGATGACGACCGACATCTTCCGGCGCGCCGCCTCCTTGAGCACGGCGAGGAGCGCCGAGCGCTGGAACCACTGCAGCGTGAGCTGGCGGAGCGCGATCTCGTCGCGCGCCACCTCGTAGAGGATCGCCGACTCGCTGCGGCCGTGGGTGAGCAGGTCCACGAAGTTGAAGACGAACGCGCTGACGCCCTCCTGGACGAGGGCGCTCCCGAGATGGCGCTCGAGGTCGTCGGAGTCGGCGGCGCTGGACACCTTGGAGTAGCGCACGGACGACGGCGTGCCGAGGTCCTTGAGCTGGAGCTCGAGGAGGTCGCGCTCGTGCGCGTTGAGCGTCTCGTCCTCGCGCTCGCCCCACCAGTCGGGGAGGCGGGCGGCGATCTCGCCCGGGAAGAGGCCGCTGAAGAGGGCGTTGCGCGAGTAGGGCGTCGCCGTCGGCAGCACGGCGTAGTAGTGCGTCGTCTCGACCTCGAAGAAGGACGCGAGCAGCGGCTCGAGGACGAGCCACTGGTCGAGCCGCAGGCAGTCCACGACGATGAACACGGCGCGCTTGTCGCGGCGCAGCAGCGGCATGACGAACTCGGAGACGACGTCCACCGAGAGCGGCGGCCGGTCGCCCTCGAGATGGCGCAGCCAGGCCGGGTAGGCGTCGAACATGTACTGGGCGAACTCGCGGCGCATGTCGGGATAGAGTCCGCGCAGCGACTCGTGGAGCCCCATCTCGCCGGCGGCGGCGAGGTCCACGTCCCAGCGCATCAGCTCCGCGTAGCGATCGATCCAGCCGCGCCAGTCGAGGGGACGCTGCCGCTCCAGCTCGATCGCGCGGAAGCGCTCGACGAAGGTGCGGGCGATGGCCTGCTGGCGGATGCGCGGTCCCTCGAGGATGCGCGTCACCGCCGTCAGCACCTGGCGCGGATTGACCGGCTTGACGAGGTAGTCGCGGACGTTGGCGCCGAGCGCCTCCTTGAGCGTCGCGTCCTCCTCGCTCTTGGTGACGATGACGACGGGGAGGTTCGGCGCGATCTCCTTCACTTCCTTCAGCGAGTCGAGCCCGCGGCGGCCGGGCATCTGCTCGTCGAGGAGCATGAGGTCGAAGGGACGGCGGCGCAGCATCTCGACGGCGTCGTCGGCGTTGAGAGCCCACTCGACGTCGTAGCCCTTCTCGCGCAGGAAGAGGCGATGCGACTCGAGGAGCTCGGCCTCATCGTCCACCCAGAGGAGGGTCTTGCGGGGAGGGGTCGCCACGAACGCCATGGGCGGGAAGTTAGCGCCCGGTCCGGGC
>DATMHT010000082.1:0-20668 GCA_035554795.1 Gemmatimonadaceae bacterium
CGGAGCACGAGCGCGCTCCCGTTCCAGAGCGTCTCGTAGCCGTAAGGCGCGCGGGCGAGGCGGATCGCGTAGCGCGCGCGGTCGCTCGTCGGCTGCGTCCAGGTGACGGCGCGGACGAGCGAGTCGTTGCCGACGTACTGCATCACGTCGCTGTTGGCGACCGTGTTGTAGAGCGTGAGTACGAGCCCGTCCGGCCCCTCCTCCACGTCGTACGCCGGGCGCGTGCCCGTCGGGACGACGATGTCCACGTACTCGGCCGACGGCATCAGTCTGACGTTCCCCGCCGTGCGACGCACCGGCGCCGGCGTCCCGGCCGGCTGCTCGGTGAGGTCGCCGTCGCCGACCCACACGTCGAGGTCGGCGTCGAAGCGAACGCGGGTGAAGTCGCCCGAGTGGCCGGTGATCTCGAGCGGCGTGCCCGGCAGGAGAAACCACTTGTACGTGCCGCCCGGCGTCGGGCGCGCGATGATGGTGCCTCGCGCCGCCGAGTCGGCGGGCGGTGCGCCGCCGGCCGCGCCGGCGAGTGCCCAGCGGGTGACGCCGCCCGTGTCCACCGGCGCGACGGCCGGGATCGCGAGTCGCACCGTGTCCGCCCCACGGGCGACGAGGAGCGTCGCGCCGCGGCGGAGCCGGCGCGCGGGCAGGTCGAGCGACCACGCGTAGCGGTCGGCGCGCGCGGCGACGAGCGGCAGCGGGGCAGCGACGGGGGCGGGGGCGGGGGCGGGGGCGGCCGGGTGCGGTGCGCCGGCCTTCGTGTGCTTCCGTCGCGCGACCGACGTGCGTGCGGCCTTCGCGCGCGCGGTCTTCGGAGGCGTCGCCCGGTCGGCCGCCGGGTGGACGGCGGACGCCGACGCGACCGTCGTCGTCACGCTGTCCGGCGGGAGCACGAGCCGTGGTGCCGCGCTGGCGCGCACGCTCACCCGCACACGCTCGGCGTCGGGCAGGGCCAGCGGGGCGTGCGGCACGAGGCTCGCGCTGTCGACGAGCAGGCGCGTCGTGTCGCCGAAGTCCAGGCGCGGCGGCAGGAGCCGCACCGGGTGAGTCAGACGCGCCGTGTCGGCACCGACCGCCGCGACGAGGTCGTACTGTGGCGACGCCGGCACGGGCAGCCAGGCGAGGAAGGCGCCGTTCGGCTGCACCGGGACGCGCGCGCCGTTGATCGTCAGCGTCGCGTCACCGTTCCCCACGGAGCCGAAGATGAAGTTCGAGTCGCGCGCCTGCACGAGCGCGTTGGGCGACGGGTACACCACCTTGAGGTCGAGCGGACCGGACACGTGCGGCACCGGCGGCAGCGCGCTCGTCCGCGCCGCGCGTGGCGCGACCGGGGCGGTCGGCGGCGCGGGGTGGGTCGCGGCGCTTCCGCCGCAGGCGGCGAGCGAGAGGACGGCGGCGGCCGCGGCGGCCGCGGTCGAGGCAGCGCCGCGGCGCGCGGCGAAGCGGACGGGGCTCGTCGAAGGCGCAAGGGACATGGCGCGGAAGCTAACGGAGCGATTCGGGGGCGGCGAGCGAGCGACGACGGCGGCGACGACGGCCCCGCATGCGGTCGCGATGGCCGGCACGACGGCCGGGGCGAAACCGGCGGCGAGCGCCGTGCCGTACAGCACATTGGGCGCGATGACGCGGGCATCACGCACCAGCGCATTTGATTGACCCCCCCTCGCCTCGCCTCTATATTCGGGCCACTTGTGACCGGCAACCCCTCACCCCACCCCGAGCCAGCCGCCGGCGGCGACGAACGCGGCGAGATCTTCGTTCGCGTCGTCGGACGCAGCGACGTCGGGCGGACGCGCGAGCACAACGAGGACGCCTTCGCGATCGCTGGGCTCGACGGCACGCCGCCGCAGGAGTTGCAGGAGCCCCTCGACGGAGGGGCGACGCCGGCGGCCGGCGTGCTGACCGGGCTGACGCGCGATCTCGGCGGCGGCGCGGTCCTCATGGTCGCCGACGGCATGGGGGGCGCCGCGGCGGGCGAGATCGCCAGCTCGATGGCCGTGGACGTCGTCGTCCGCGAGCTGCGCCAGCGCTGGCACTCGGCCCGGGCCAAGGCGTCGAGCGACTCCGAGGCGTTCGCGATCGCCCTGCGCGAGGCGACGAGCGAAGCGAACGCGAACATCCACTCCTTCGCCACCCAGCACCCCGAGTACCGCGGGATGGGGACGACGGCGACCGTGGCCGCCCTGCTCGGTGACACGCTCTTCCTCGCCCAGGTCGGCGACAGCCGTGCCTACCTCGTGCGCGACGGCGTCGCCTGGCAGATCACGAAGGACCAGTCGCTGATGCAGAAGCTGATCGAGGCCGGCGAGATCACCGTCGAGGAGGCCGAGGTCAGCGACCGGCGCAACATCATCCTCCAGGCGCTCGGGCCGGAGTCCATGGTGAAGGTGGACCTGACCCACCAGCGCGTGCGCCGCGGTGACACGCTCATCCTCTGCAGCGACGGACTCTCCGGCCAGGTGCGGCCCGACGAGATCGCCCGCGTCGCCACCGACGAGCGCGACCTCGAGCGGCTCTGCGAGCGGTTGATCGACAGCGCCAACGCGACGGGCGGCCCCGACAACATCACCGTCGTCGCGGCGCGGTTCGAGGGAGACGGTCTCGCGGTCGCGGCGTCGGACGACGAGGTCGGGCATCGCGTCTTTCCGCTCGGCGACGATCCAACGCCCGTCTACCCGGTGGAGAGCTACCTGCGCCGCTCCACCGCGACGCCGATCTGGCGCCGCTCGGGCGGGCGCGCGAAGGCGGCACCGAGTCCCGACGCGACCGACCCGGGCGCGGCCGGCGAGCGCATCGCCGCCGATGGCGAGGCGACCGCGCCGATGCCCGCGCCGCTGCACCGCCCGATCCCGGCCTCGGTGCTGATCTCGCTGGCGCTGATCGCCGTCGCGGCGCTGATCTACACGCTGCTGCAGCTGCGCCGTTGACCGCGCCCGTCGTCGGGCCCGCGGCGTCCGGCCCCCGTTGATCGGTTCCGCGCCCGAGCAGGCCGCCGGCACCACCACCGACGCGGCCGGGAACGCGGCGGCACCTCGCGCGGCGGAAGCGACCGAGGTAGCCGCCGAGGCGCCCTTCGCGCCGTCGCGCGTCAAGCTCGCGTGGGTCGCGGCGCTCTACTTCGCCTCCGGCTTTCCGTACGGGCTCGTCAACGAGCTGCTGCCGGTGTACCTGCGCACGCAGCACGTGGACGTCGCCGCGATCGGTCACGTCGTGTCGCTGGTGAGCTGGCCGTGGGCGCTCAAGTTCCTCTGGGCGCCGGCCGTGGACCGGCTCGGCACGCGCAAGGCGTGGATCGTCGCCTGTCAGCTCCTCCTCGGCGCCGTCACCGCCGCGCTCGTCATGCACTCGGGTGCGACGCTCACGACCGCCGTGACCGTCGCGCTGTTCACGCTCGCGGTGCTCTCGGCGACGCAGGACATCGCCATCGACGCCTACTCGATCGAGCTGCTCGACGAGCGCGAGCGGGGACCGGCGAACGGCGTCCGCGTCACGTTCTACCGGATCGCGCTCATCGCGACGAGCGGCGCCCTCGTCGCGGCGTCGGGCTACGTCGGCTGGCCGACGGTGTTCGTGGCGGCCGCCGCGACGATGTTCGTGCTCGCGCTCGTCACCGCGACGGTGCCGGCGACGCGGCGCGCGACCGAAGGGCGCGTCGAGTCGATCTGGGAGCCGGTGCGCGCCCTCGGGCGACTGCCGCACGCCTGGGCGATCCTCAGCTTCGTGGTCCTGTTCCGGCTCGGCGACTACGCGCTCCAGACGATGATCAAGCCGTTCTGGGTGGACAGCCACTTCTCGACGCAGGAGATCGGGCTGATTCAGGGGACGGTCGGGATCGTCGCGACCGTCGCGGGCGCGATCGTCGGCGGCGCGCTCGTGCCGCGCATCGGAACCTTCCGCGCGCTGATCGCGCTCGGTGCGGCGCAGGCCGCGGGCAGCCTCACCTACTGGGCGGTCGCGCTCGCGGGCGCGCCGCGGCCGGCGATGTGGTCGGCGTCGGTGATCGAGCACTTCACCTACGGCCTAGGCACCGCGGCGTTCCTGACGTACCTGATGTCGGTGTGCGAGAAGCGCTATGCCGCGACGCAGTTCGCCGTCCTCACCGCCCTCTTCGCCGCGAGTCGCTCGATCGGCGCCTACTTCGCCGGCGACGCCGTGCAGCGGATGGGCTACGCGAACTTCTTCCTGCTGACCTTCGTGCTCGCCCTGCCGGCGTGGATGCTGATTCCGGTGCTGCGGAAGACGATACGGGGGTCGGGGGTCGGGGGTCGGGGGTCGCGGTAGTCAGAACGCGGTGGGCCAACTCTCTCACAGAGACCCGCCCGACGACTTTGCTGCCCCGACCCCCGACCCCCGGCCCCCGACCCGCCTCACACAATTTTCCGCCCGATCCACCGCGCCGCCGCCTGCTGCATCACCGAATCGCCGCCCCAGGCGGAGACGACGGGGGCAACGGGGCCGAGCTCGGCGGCGAGGCGGGGGTGGCTGAACTGGAGGACGAGCGCGTCGCGCGCCTGGCGGCGGGCGGCGTCGCAGGCGGCGGCGACGGCCTGGCGTGCCGCCGGCGAGTAGCCGGGCCGCCCCTTCCAGGCGCGAACGTCGCCGAACAGCGCGACGATGACGGTGCCGCGCGAATCGCCGGTCGGTGTCTCGACGCGCGTGACGCTGCGGCCATCGGCGCGCAGCTGGTCGAAGAACGGCTCGCGCGACGGCGCGGGGTAGGGGCCGCCGAGGTCGTCGTCCACGACGACCACCTCGAGCGGACCGCGGACCGGAGGGGGGGCGCCGCGGACGACGTGCACGCAGCGGTCGGCGAGCAGCGCGCCCCAGGCGACGTCGCTCCCCGAGGGGCGGCGGTACTCGTTAGGCGGCGATGCCCACTGCGCCCACTTGAGGCGCCGGCGGATGGACCGCTGCACGCGCTCGGGGTCGAGGAGACGCGACTGCACCGCCTGGCGCAGCGCCGCCTCGACCGCGCGCAGGTCGGCGGGATAGAGGAGCAGGTCGCACCCGGCCTGCAGGGCGCGAACGGCGACGGCGCCTTCGGTGCCCTGGGCGCCCTCTCCCTGCCGCACGCCTTCCATGATCAGCGCGTCGGTGACGACGAGGTTGTCGAAGCGCAGGCGCTGGCGGAGCAGCCACTCGAGGATCTCGCGCGAGAGCGTCGCCGGCACGCCGCTCGGGTCGAGCGCGGGATACGCGACGTGCGCCGTCATCACCGACGCGACGCCGGCGTCGATGGCGGCGCGGAAGGGCGCGAGGTCGGTGTTGTGCAGCGTGTCGGCGCTCGCCGTCACCACGGGGAGCTCGGCGTGCGAGTCGGCGGTGGTGCGGCCGTGCCCGGGAAAGTGCTTGGCGCAGGCGAGCACGCCCTCGGACTGGCAGGCGTCCACCCACTCGGCGGCGAGCTTCGCTACGATAGCCGGATCGCTGCCTAACGAGCGCGTCCCGACGATCGGGTTCTCCGGCACGACGTCGAGATCGCAGACGGGCGCGTAGTCCCAGTTGACGCCGAGCGTGCGCGCCTCGCGCGCGGTGAGCCGGGCGGCGCGGCGCACGAGATCCGGATCGCCGAGCGAGGCGATGGCCGCCAGCGGCGGCAGCCCAGTCGCGCCGGTGAACTGCTGGCCGGCGCCGCGCTCCATGTCGGCGCCGATGAGCAGCGGCACGCGCGAGCGCTGCTGGAGCCACTTGACGAGCGCGCGCACCGACTCCTGATCGCCGCCGAACAGGATGAAGCCGCCGACGCCCATCGCGAGCGCCGCCTCGATGTTGGCGCGCTCGCCTTCGAAGCCGCTGGTCGGGTCCCACCGCACCGCGGGGATGAGGAGCTGCGCGACGTCGCTCATGATGGGAGTCGGGAGTGGTTCAACGATCGGGACGTCGGACGCGGCATCACTTCGGGGTCAGCTTGCCCAGCACCCGCGGGCCCTGCGCGCCGGTGGCCGAAGGCACGTTGGCGGTGCGGCCGGCGAGGTGCAGCCGGGCGAGAAACGCGAAGGCGACGGCCTCCTTCGCCTCGCCATCGAAGTATATCTCATCGAAGCGCCGGACAGGGCGCGGCGCCAGCTCGCGCGCGATCGCGTCCACGAGCGCCGGGTTGCGCGCGCCTCCTCCCGAAAGCAGCACGTCCCCGAGCGGCTCGGGGACGAAGCGGCGGTACGCGTCGCCGACGCTGCGCGCCGTGAGCTCGACCGCGGTCGCGACGATGTGCTCCTCGGCCACCTCCTGCTGTGACGCCCGGCACAGGGCGAGGAAGCGCTCGACGTAGGCGGCGTCGAACAGCTCGCGCCCCGTGCTCTTCGGCGGCGGGCTCGCGAAGTACGGCGCGCGCAGCAGCTCGTCCACCACGCCCGCGATCGGCGTCCCGGCTCGCGCGAGGCGGCCGTCCACGTCGTACGGCAGCTCGGGGACGAGGCGCTGCACGACGGCGTCGATCACCGCGACGCCCGGACCGGTGTCGAACGCGCGCACGCTCTCGAGCGCGCCGTCGCCGGCGTCGGCGCCGCGCGCGGCGACGACCGTGACGTTCGCCATCCCGCCGAGGTTCTGCAGCGCGCGCCAGCCGCGCTCGGGCGCGAACAGCAGCGCGTCGGCGATCGGCACGAGGGGCGCGCCCTGCCCGCCGGCGGCGACGTCGCGGACGCGGAAGTCGCTGACGACGTCCACGCCGGTGCGCTCGGCGATGACCGCGCTCTCCCCCGTCTGCCAGGTGGAGTGGCCGGCCTCGTGCCACACGGTCTGGCCGTGCGACGCGATCGCGCGTACGCGCTCGCGCGGGATCCCGCTCGCCTCGATCACCGTCAGCGCGGCGTCGGCGAGCCACTCGCCGAGGTCGAAGTTCAGCCGGCAGTACTCGGCCGGCGTCGCACCGACGAGCGCCGCCGCGAGACGGTCGCGCTGCGCCGGCGTGTACGGGAGCTGGATGAACGAGCGGACGGTGAAGCGCTCGCCGCCCGCGCCGGCGTCGTCCTCGAACTCCACCACTGCGGCGGAGATCCCGTCGAGCGAGGTGCCCGACATCAGGCCGACGACGATCACCGGCGCGCGCCCTCGGCGGCGGCATCCGGCGGCGTCACGACCGGCGGCGGCTCACCGGCGACCACGCGCCGCACGACACCACCCGCGTCGGCCAGCGCGCGCTCGGCGTCGGCGCGCGAGAGACCGCGCTTCTGCATGACAATCGCCGTCTTCACGACGCCGCCCGCGTCGGCGAGCAGCGCGCGCGCCTCGTCGCGCGAGACGCCGCACACCTCGACGACGATACGCTCGCTCCGGTCGCGCAGCTTTTCGTTCGTCGCCCGCAGATCCACCATCAGGTTGCCGTACGTCTTGCCGAGGCGGATCATCGCGCCAGTCGTGATCGCGTTGAGCACGAGCTTCGTCGCCGTGCCCGCCTTGAGGCGCGTCGAGCCGGTGACGACCTCGGGGCCGACGATCGGGACGATCGCGACGTCCACCGCCGCGACGAGCGCCGCGGGCGGCGGCGAGCAGGCGACGATGGCGGTGCGGGCGCCGATCTCGCGTGCGCGCTCGAGGGCGCCGCGCACGTACGGCGTCGTGCCCGACGCCGCGATGCCGACGACGAAGTCGCGCGCGGTGATACCGTGGTCGTCCACGGCGCGGGCGCCGTCGGCGGGCTTGTCTTCCGCGCCCTCCTGCGCGCGCGTCAGCGCGGCCGGCCCTCCGGCGATGATCCCTTGCACCATCTCGGGATCGGTGCCGAACGTGGGCGGACACTCACTCGCGTCGAGGACGCCGAGCCGTCCCGACGTTCCGGCGCCGACGTAGAACAGCCGGCCGCCAGCACGGAAGGTCTGCTCCGCGAGCTCGATCGCGCGAGCGATTCGCTCGCGCTCGGCGGCGACGGCCTCGGGGACGCCGCGGTCCTCGGCGGCGATGAGGTCGGCGATCTCCAGCGGCGACGCGAGGTCGATCGCGGCGGTGCGTGGGTTGCGGCGCTCGGTGACGCGCGGATCGTGCACGGGGACGGCGGGGCGCGAGACGGCGACAGGCGCGGGCCGGCGGCGACGCCGCCGTGGGCGCGTGCGGGCTCCGGCAGTAACTTACCGGGACGAACGCGCAACTTATCCGGCGCGGCACGCGCATGGAAGCGAACGCCGTCGCCCGTACACCCGCTCGTGGAGCTCTCGTGATCTCGCTCACCAATTCGCGTCGCACCGCGGCGCTGGCGGCCATCTGCGCACTCGCGGCGGCGCTGCCGTCCACCCGCGCCGACGCGCAGATCCTCCGCGTTCCCAGGAACACGCAGGAGCCGGCGCTCTGGGCGGGGCTCGGCATCGGCTACTACCAGATGAACGACGTGCTCGACGGACGCACCAACACGGCGTGGGCGTTCGGCACCGGCGCGCAGTACCGCGGCACGCTCGAGTACTCGATCGGGCGCGGCTCGAGCATCGGCGTGACCGGCACCTGGGCGCACCTGCCGCTGCGCTACGAGTCGCTTGACGGCACGCCGCTGCCGAGCGGCGCGGTCACCGAGGACGCGCACGCCGACGTCTCGTCGCTCATGGGGACGTTCCACGCCGGCGGCGGCGAGGGCTTCCACTCGGTGCTCGAGGCGGGACTTGGCGTCACGCGCTACGCGAACTTCAAGAGCGACGCCTCCGGGGCGACGCTCGCGCCGGTCGGCGACACGGACTTCTCCTTCTCGGTCGGCTACGGCTTCGGCTACACCATGGGCCGCTCGACCGAGTTCTTCGTCGTGCAGGAGTACGGCAACGCCATCCACCAGCGCGACGGGCTGCCGAACAACGCGCGCACCAACGTGCAGCAGCTGACGACGCGCATCGGCGCGCGCTTCGGCACCGGCACGCGACGCTCGCGTTAGGCGCCACCGCGACCACCGTCCGCCACCACCGCTCCCTCACCGTATTCCGATGCGTCACGCGACCCTCGTCGTTCTCGCCGCCGGCGCCCTGCCGGCGCTCGCCGCCTCCTGCCGCGCGCCGGCCGCCAACCCGGCCGCCACCGCCGCCGCGGCGCGCGCTGCCTCCGGGCCGGCCATCCCGGCGCGCCGTCCCGCGTCGTTCCCGACCGACTGGCGTTTCGAGGGCGGCCAGGACGGCGCCACTTTCGGCGCCCACGCGATGGTCGCCAGCAACAGCGCGCTCGCCAGCGCGGCCGGCGTCGAGATCATGAAGGCGGGAGGCAACGCGGTGGACGCCGCCGTCGCCACGGGCTTCGCGCTCGCCGTCACCCTCCCGCAGGCGGGCAACCTCGGCGGCGGCGGCTTCTCCGTCATCCGCATGGCCGACGGCCGCACGGCGGCGATCGACTACCGCGAGGTCGCGCCGCTCGCCGCGAGTCGGGACATGTACCTGAAGCCGGGCGTCGCGGCCGACGCCAGCGTGACCGGACCGCTCGCCTCGGGCGTGCCGGGCTCGGTCGCCGGGCTGACGGCGGCTCAGGCGCGCTTCGGCAAGCTGACGCTCGCGCAGGTGATGGCGCCGGCGATCCGTCTCGCCGAGGAAGGGTTCGTCGTGGACAGCGCCTTCATGGGCTCCCTGCGCTGGGACAGCACGCGCTTCGCGCCGTACGCGGCGTCGGTGGCGGCGTTCTATCCCGGCGGACAGGTTCCGGCGTACGGCTCGCGCTTCCGCCAGCCGGATCTGGCGCGCACGCTGCGCCGCATCGCCGAGCGCGGCGCGGACGGCTTCTACAAGGGCGAGACGGCGGCGCTGTTCGAGGCCGAGATGAAGCGCGACGGCGGGCTGATCACGCGCGCCGACCTCGAGCGGTACCGGCCCGTCTGGCGCGACGCCCTCAGCGTCCCGTACCGCGGCTACACGCTGATCACGATGCCGCCCGTGTCGTCGGGCGGGACGACGATCGCCGAGACGCTCAACATCCTCGAGACGTACGACTCGCTCCCGCCGTTCGGCAGCACGGCGTACACGCACGTCCTCGGCTCGGCGTACCAGCGCGCGTTCGTGGACCGCAACTCGAAGCTCGGCGACCCCGCGTTCGTGCGCGTGCCCGTCGCGGAGCTGACGAGCAAGGCGTACGCACGGCAGCTGCGCGCGACCATCGCCGACGGCCGCTACACGCCGACGCGCTCGCTCCCGGCCGCCGGCAACGAGAAGACGCAGACGACGCACTACGCCGTGGTGGACGCCGACGGCAACGCGGTCTCCACGACGACGACGCTGAACAACAGCTTCGGCTCGGCGGTGACGGTCGGCGGCGCGGGCTTCCTGCTCAACGACGAGATGGATGACTTCGCGGCGCACCCGGGGAAGCCGAACATGTTCGGGCTCGTCGAGGGCGCGCAGAACGAGATCGCGCCCGGCAAGCGGATGCTCAGCTCCATGTCGCCGACGATCGTGCTCGATCCGAAGGGCGGGCTGCTTCTCGTCGTCGGCGCCGCCGGCGGCCCGACGATCATCACGGCGACGTCGCAGGTGATCCTCAACGTCGTGGACAACCGGATGTCGCTCGCCGACGCGATGCGTGCACCGCGCCTCCACCACCAGGCGCTCCCCGACTCGCTGATCGTCGAGCGCAACGGCCTGCGTCCGGCGGTGCGCGACTCGCTCGCGGCGATGGGCTACGGCTTCATCGAGCGCGGCGCGATCGCCAACGTGAACGCCGTGATGCGGGTGCCCGGAGGGTGGGAGGGGATGAAGGAGCCGAGAAGTGTCGGGGGGGCGGTGGGATATTGAGGAGCGGGTAAGGGGTAACGGGTAAGGGGTAACGAAAAAAAAGGCGGGCCGGCTCTCCTGAATGGAGGCCGGCCCGCCGTTCTTCTTACCCCTTACTCGTTACTCCATACCCGCTCTCACGCCCGCACCTGCGCCGGCGCGTTCAGCTTGATCTGGATGCGGCCACCGTCGGGGACGCAGCCCTCGTAGTTGGCCGTCGCCGCCGCCGCGCCCGCGCCCGCCGCCGCACCCGCGGCCGCGCCGATGACGGTGCCCTTGGTGTTCTTGCCGATCACCTGGCCGAGCACCGCGCCGACCGCCGCGCCGCCGAGGACCTTCTGCGCGTCCTTGCTCTTCGGCGTGTTGCGGACGTTCTCGACCTTCGCGTACGTCACGTCGGAGTCGATCGCGTAGGTGTGGCCGCCGTAGGTGATCGAGTTGACGGCGAAGCCCATCACGACCTTGTCGTTCACGTTCTCGCTGCGCTTGAGCTGCGTGACGGTGACCGTCGCGGTCGCGCCGGCGGGGATGACCGCGCCGTTCGAGCCCGTGACCGCCTCGGCGACCGTGGCCGTGAACTTGTCACCGACCTTGTTCGTGTTCGTGCAGATGCGCTGGGTGGACGTGAGGTTGATCGTCGTGCCCGAGGCGATCGAGCCGACCGCGCCGCCCGTGGTCGCGCCCGTGCCCGTCGTCACCTTGTTGCCGCTCGCCGTCGTGTTCGACGGCCGCGGCGCTGGCGTCGTCGTGCGCGGGGTCGTCGTCGTACGCGACGTGGTCGTCCGCGGCGTCGTGGTGCGCGGGGTCGTCGCCGCCGGCGCCGGGGTCGTCGTCGCCGGGACGTCCTGCAGCGCCGGCTTCGCCGCCGTGTCGGTGTTCGCGAGGTTCAGGTCGCGGTTCAGCGCGGCGCTGTCCTGCGCGAGCTGGTCGTCCTTCTTCTCCGTGGTGCAGGCACCCGCGAACAGCGCGAACGTCAGCGCCAACGGGGCCGCCATCTGACGGATATATTTCGACATCTTCCTCTTCCTCCGAATTGCGGTGGGGGGAGCTGCGGGCGATGGTGGTGATGCGACCGCAAGAGTGTCTGGGTGGCAATCCATGTGCCACGCACCGCCCGCCCCGGATCGGGCGGGTCGAATGCGTCGCGCTGGCGTTCCCATACCCGTGTGACGCCGGTCACCGGCAGAATTGCACAGCCGCCCGCGAGTGCCCGCTGGACGGCTCGACGTCATGAAAGTCACGCGCGCCGCCGTCGTCCATCAGTGAAACCCCTCCGCCGACTCCTTCCCTACCTCGCGCCCTACCGGGTCTCGCTCACGGTCGGGCTGCTGCTCGTCATCGCGTCGAGCGCGCTGACGAGCGTCATCCCGTGGCTGCTCCGCCTCGCCATCGACGCGCTCCGCGCCGGGGCACCGACGGGGCGCATCTGGATGCTCGGCGGCGCGATGGTGGGGCTCGCCGTCGTCGGTGGCGCGATGCGCTACGGGATGCGCGAGGTCATGAACGGCATCAGCCGCCGCGTCGAGTTCGACCTGCGCAACGCCCTGTTCGCGCACCTCGAGTCGCTCGATGCCGCCTATTACGCCCGGACGCGCACGGGCGACCTCATGGCGCGGCTGACGAACGACCTGAGCGCGGTACGCATGGCGGCCGGCCCGGCGATCATGTACCTCGTCAACACGATCGCCGGCGGCCTCTTCGCGCTCGCCTTCATGCTGCGCATCAGTCCGCGGCTGACGCTCTGGGCGCTGCTGCCGATGGCGCTCCTGCCGATCCTCACCGTCTGGCTCGGGCGCGCCATCCACGAGCGGTTCGAGGCGGTCCAGGAGCACTTCGGGACGCTCACGACGCGGGCGCAGGAGAACCTCGCCGGAGCGCGGATCGTGCGCGCGTACCGGCAGGAGGACGCCGAGCTGTCGCGGTTCGGCGCGCTCGGCGAGGAGTATCTCGAGAAGAACATGCGTCTCGCGCGACTGTACGGCACGATGAACCCCGCGTTCGGGCTCCTCGCGGGGCTCGGCGCGGTGGTCGTGCTCGGCTACGGCGGCGCGCTCGCGCTCCGCGGCGCGATCAGCGTCGGCGCCTTCGTCGCGTTCGGCTTCTACCTCTCCAACCTCACCTGGCCGCTGATCGCCCTCGGCTGGGTGATCAACCTGTTCCAGCGCGGCGGCGCGTCCATGGCGCGGCTGAACGAGATCTTCGACGCCGCGCCGGCGGTGGACGACGCGCGCGCGACGCGGTCGCTGCCACCGGCGGTGGACGGCCGGTCGCTCGAGTTCCGCGACGTCGGCTTCCACTATCCGTCGTCGGACGGCGGCGAGCCGCGGTGGGTGCTGCGCCACGTGTCGTTCACGGTGCCCGCCGGCGGGACGCTCGGCGTCGTCGGCGCGACGGGCAGCGGCAAGAGCGCCCTGATCGACCTCATCCCGCGGCTGTACGATCCGCAGGAAGGCGAGATCCTGCTCGACGGCGTCCCGACCCGCGACCTGCCGCTGGCCGAGCTCCGGCGCGAGATCGGCTACGTACCGCAGGAGAGCCTGCTGTTCAGCGACACGATCGGGTCGAACGTGGGTTACGGGCTCGAGGACGGGTCGGGGGTCGCGGATCGGGGGTCGGGGCACGTCCTCGGAATCCCCCGAAGCCCCTCCCCGACCCCCGACCCCCGTCCCGTCGCTGCCAGCGACGCGGAGCCCACGCCCGCCGCCGTTCACTGGGCCGCCTCGGTCGCCCAGCTGGACGAGACGATCGCGGGCTTTCCGGGCGGCTACGACACTCTGCTCGGCGAGCGGGGTATTAACCTCTCGGGCGGGCAGCGGCAGCGTGCGGCACTGGCGCGGGCGCTGGCGCGGCGCCCGAGCCTCGTGCTGCTCGACGATGCCCTCTCGGCGGTGGACACGCACACCGAGGCGGAGATCCTGCGCTCGCTGCGTGGCGCGTTGCGGGAACGGACGGCGGTGATCGCGTCGCATCGCATCAGCGCGATCCGCGACGCGACGTGGATCGTCGTCCTCGACGACGGCCGCGTGGTCGAGCAGGGACGGCACGACGCGCTGATCGCCGCCGGTGGCCGCTACTGGTCGCTGCTCCGGCGACAGCAGCTGGAAGAGTCCATCGAGGGCGACGGCGCCGGTGACGGCGAGGTCGTTGGGGATCAAACGACATTGGCGGCCGGAACGGCCGAAGGTTAAACTGTGGCCATGACCCGCCTGGACGCCCGCGAGGGGATGGAGTCGCGCCTGAGCGCGCTCGAGACGCAGCAGCTCGAGGCGGCGCGCCTCATCGCCGACCTGCAGGGCCGCGACGCCCTGAAGACGCAGTTCCTGGCGAACATCTCCCACGACCTGCGCACGCCGCTGACGGCGATCATCACGCACGCCGAGATCCTGCGCGACGGCATCCTCGGCGACCTCGCGCCGCGGCAGCGCGAGAGCGTGCAGAGCATCATCGCCGGCGGCCGGCAGCTGCTCGAGATGGTCGGCGAGATCCTCACCTACGCGCGCGGCGCCGCGAACCAGCTCACGCTCGCGCCGCAGCTGTTCGACGTCGCCGAGGTGGTCGAGCGCGTCCGCGACCTGAACGAGTCGCTCGTCGCGCGGAAGGGACTCGTCCTCGCCGTGCAGGTCGCGCCCGACCTGCCGCCGCTGCGCGCCGACCGCGAGAAGTTCTCGCACATCCTCGGCAACCTGCTCGGCAACGCGATCGACTTCACGCCGCCGGGCGGCCGCGTGTGGATCGTCGTCCGCCAGGTGGTCGACGACGATGCGGGGGCGGCCGTGCTCGTCGAGGTCGGCGACAGCGGGATCGGCATCGCGCCCGAGCATCACGACCTGGTCTTCCGCGAGTTCGCGCAGGTGGACGCGTCGGCGTCGCGCCAGCATCACGGGACGGGGCTGGGCCTGACGATCGCGCGCCGGCTGGTCGAGCTGCACGGCGGGCGCATCTGGCTCGAGAGCGAGCTCGGGGCCGGCAGCCGCTTCTTCTTCACGATCCCCTACGGCGCGGCGCGCTAGCGCCATCGTCGCGCCGACCGTGCCACCTTCCGCGCCACACGTCCTCGTCGTCGAGGACAGTGACCTCGTCAGCTCGGCGCTCCGCATCCTGCTCGAGGAGACGGGACGCCGCGTCACCATCGCCGGCAGCGTCCGCGCCGCCGGCGAAGCGATCGCGGCGGCCGCGGCCGCTGGCGACGAGATCGCGCTCCTGCTCCTCGATCTCACGCTCGCCGACGGCGACGGCCTCGACGTCCTCGACGGCGCGCGTCGGCGCGGTACGCCGCCGCGGGTCGCCGTCGCCATGACGGGGCACGACGACGACGGGACGCGCGCGCGCTGCCTCGCCGCCGGCTGCGTCGAGGTGCTCGTCAAGCCGGTGCCGGCGCGTGTGTTCCTCGCTCGCGTCGGTGAGTGGCTCGCCGACGCGAGCGAGGAACGGACGGCGCACGGCGCGTAGTCGCGTCGCCTCGCGACTTCGCGCCGCTTCTCGCGCGCGTACCCTTTCGCGCGCTCGCACGTCCTCGAAATGAGTGCCGGGTCGCGGCGCGTCGCTCGGAAAGGGCGACGACCGGCGACGTGCGGCCCGGAGGATGCGTTAGACGAATTTCGGGATCACCAACCGACTCGCTGACCTTGACGCCGGAGGCCGACGACGATGAAGGGATACAGCTTCTTCGAGGAGTACCGCGACGAGCTGATGCTGGCCAGCTCGGGCAACGTCATCGCGGTGAACGTGGACGAGGGTTCCTTCGTCCTGCACGGGGGCGTGTGCTACAAGGCGATCGTCCCCTCCCCGGAGCGCGGCGTGCCCAACAGCCCCGTGACGATGATCCTCTTCAACGCCGAGTACCTCGGCTCGCGCTGCCGACCCGTGACCGAGCTACGGGCGCGCGAGATTCATCCGAAGTTGTTCGAGTATCTGGAAGGGTTGGCCTGACTGCCGCGGGTAGCGCGTAAAGGGTAGCGCGTAGCGCGAAGGTGATGAGCGGATGTGTACGACGGGCCGGTGCTCTTCAGAGAGGCCGGCCCGTCATACGCTACCCGCTACCCGCTACCCCCTACGCGCTACAGGCTACCCGCACTCTACAGCCGCCCCCGCAACGCCTCCGGCGTCATCCCCTGCAGCGCGCCGGCGATCCGCGTGAACCAGGTCGTCATCATTAGCAGGCCGACACAGACGAGCAGCCCGCCCGAGGCGCGCGACACCCACGCGAGGTGGGTGCGGATGCGGGTGAAGGCGCCGATGAAGCGCTCGACGGCGAGCGCGGAGGCGACGAACGGGATCGCCAGGCCGAGCGAGTAGGCGCCGAGCAGCACCAGACCGTGACGGAGGTCGGCGGCGCTGGCGGTGAAGGCGAGGATGGCGCCGAGGATGGGACCGATGCAGGGCGTCCACCCGGCGCCGAAGGCGACGCCGACGAGCACCGTGCCGAGGTAGCCGACGGGCTTGTCGGCGAAGTGGACGCGGCGCTCGCGCGCGAAGGCACCGACGTTGAACGCGCCGAGCAGGTAGAGCCCGAACAGCACGACGAGCGCGCCACCGACGCGGCTGATCCAGACGCGGTGCGCGAGCAGGAGCCGGCCGAGCGCGGTCGCGGTCGCGCCGAGCGCGAGGAAGATCAGCGTGAAGCCGGCCACGAAGAGCAGCGCGTGGACGAGCGTCGCGCGGCGCGAGCGCGTCACGTCCTCGAGGCTGAGCCCCGTTATGAAGGTGACGTAGCTCGGCACGAGCGGGAGGACGCATGGCGAGAGGAAGCTGAGCAGCCCGGCCGTGAAGGCGACGAGCCCGCCGAGGGACGTCGCGCTCCCGGTCATGCCGCTTGCGATGGTGGTAGCTTCCATTCACACTCCGTCGCCTGTTCCTGTCCCGGCGCCGCGGCCCCGTGCCGCGACGCGCACCATCTTTACGGAGGCGCCGCCCTGCCCGACGACCCGCTGCCGTCCGCCGCGCCCCACCGCGAACCGGCCCAACCCGCGGCCGCGGCGCCGCCGGCACCACCGCCGTCACTCTCGCCGACGGGGCCGCCCGAGCGCCGCCACGCGCCGCGGGCACAGCCGCTCCGCTGGTACTACGCGCTCAAGTACCGCGCCTTCCGCCGCGAGCGCCGCCCGCCCGACGGCCGGCGCGGGCTGATCGCGCTCCAGATCGACGCGCTCGCCTACGCCGACTTCCGCCGGGCGCTCGAGCTGGGCTACTGCCCGACGCTCGCCCGTCTGCTCGCCAACGAGGGCGGCTACGACACGCCGCGCTTCACCCTGCGCCGCTGGTTCTGCGGCCTCCCCTCCGCCACCCCGTACTGCCAGGCCGGGATCTTCCACGGCGAGAACGCCGGCATCCCCGCCTTCCGCTTCTACGACAAGACCGCCCGCCGCGTCATCACCTGCAACGCGCCGCACGGCGTCCAGTACATCCGCGACCGGATCAGCGCGCCCGGCGCGCTCGCCGGCGGGTCGAGCTACGTCAACCTGCTCGACGGCGACGCCGGCACGGTCGCCTTCACCGTCGCCACACGGCAGCGGATGAGCGTCTACCGACGCCTCGGCGGCACGCGCATGGCGCTGCTGATCCTCCTGCACCCGATCCGCGTGCTGCGCATGGCGGGGCAGGCCGCGATCGAGTGGCTGCGCGAGGAGTGGGAGCGCACGCGTGGCGAGCTCGCCGGCCGCGCCACGCACGCCGAAGGGATCTTCCCCTTCATCCGCATCCTCAGCAACGTCGTCGTCCGCGAGCTGCAGACGATGGCGATCCTGCTCGACGTCTACCTCGGCGTGCCGGTAATCTACAGCACCTTCATGCAGTACGACGAGCTGGCGCACCACTTCGGCCCGTCGAGCCGGCAGGCGCTCTCGGACCTGCGTCGCACCGACGCGCGGATCGGCGAGATCTGGCGCATGGCGCAGAGCCGCCCGGGGCGCGCCTACGACCTCGTCGTCCTCTCGGACCACGGGATGACGCCGTCGGTGAGCTACCGCGTGAAGTTCAAGGAGACGCTCGGCCGCACGGTGAGTCGCATCCTCGCCGACGACGCGGCCCGCGTCGCGAGCGTCGCCCCGGCCCTCCGCTCGCTCGAGAGCTCGGCCAGCGACAGCGAGTACGCCGACGTCGGCGCGCAGGTCGTCGAGGCCGCGGCCGAGGTGGCGCCGGCGCCGCACCACCTCGGCCGCGCGCTCCGGCGACTGCGCGACTGGGTGCGGAGCCGCTACGGCCTGCGCGAGCTGATCCTCCCCGAGAAGTACCGGGTGGACCCGCGCAACAACATCGTCGTCACGTACAGCTCGTGCCTGGCGCTGCTCTACTTCGCCGACGACGCGCGCCAGCTCGACCTCGCCGACATCGCCAGCGACCGGCGGCGCGCGAACCTCTACGCAAAGCTGCTCGCGCACCCCGGGGTCGGGCTGCTGCTCACCCGGAGCGGCGGCGTCGTGCACGCCGAAGGAAAGAAGGGGCGCGCGATCGTCACCGGCGGCGAGCTGGAAGTGCTCGCGGGCGAGAACCCGCTCGAGGCGTACGGCGCAGAGCCGGTGGTGCTGCGCGCGGTCGAGGAGCTGGTGCGGCAGCCGAACGCCGGCGACGTCGTCGTCTTCGGCGCGTACGACGGCTACGACATCGTCTCGTTCGACGACCAGGTCGGCGCCCACGGCTCGGCGGGCGGCGACCAGGTCTGGCCCTTCCTGATCGCGCCCGAAGCGTTAGGCACGGCCGGCGCCACGATCGAAAACGCTCGCGACATCCATCGTCTGGTGTTATCTAGGTACGCCGCGGAGCCCGCTCCCGCGATCGTGCCCGAGACACCAGGCGACCGATGAGCCCTACTCGCGTCGAAGCCGAGCCGGGGGACACGCCCCCGAACCAACACCGCCGCCGCCACCGTCCGCGCAGGACCGGCGGCGCGCGGCTCCTCTCGCTGCTCGTCGTCGCGCTGGCCGGCGCCTTCGCTCCGCCGCCCGTCGCGCGCGCGCAGGAGCCGCAGCCCGCCGCCGCCCGGCACGGGGTCGTCCGCGGCGAGGTCGTGGACGCCGCCAGCGCCGCGCCGCTCGCCGGTGCCGTCGTGTACGTGATCGGCATGGAGAGCGCCGGCATGGGCGCGGCCACCGACGACCGCGGCCGCTTCGCGCTGACGTCGGTGCCGGCCGGCACGCAGCGGCTCCGCGTGCGGCGCATCGGCTACGCGACGCGCGAGCAGAGCATCGTGGTGCCGGCCGACGACGCGGTGGAGGTGCGCATCGCCCTCACCGAGGCGCCGCTGACGCTCGACCCGGTGCGGACGCGCGCGACGCCGTCAGAGCGGGCGCGCTTCGAGCAGACGCCGGACGTCGGCGTCGTCACGCTCTCGGGGGAGGCTTTGCGGCGCGTGCCGGCGGTGGGCGAGCCGGACGTGCTGCGCGCGGCGCAGCTCCAGCCGGGCGTGCTGGCGCGCAACGACTACACCGCCGGCTACAACGTGCGCGGCGGCGAGGCCGACCAGAACCTGATCCTCCTCGACGGCATCCCCGTCTACAACCCGTTCCACCTCGCCGGCCTGTTCGGGACGTTCATCGACGCGTCGGTGGGCGAGGTGAACCTGCTCACCGGCGGCTTCCCCGCCCCGTACGGCGGCCGGCTCTCGAGCGTGCTCGACGTGACGCCGGCGGCGGAGGCGCGGAGCGGCGTCCACGGCACCGCGGGCGTGAGCGTGCTCGCGTCGAGCCTCGCCCTGGGCGGCGCGTTCAACGACGGCCGCACGAGCTGGAACGTCGCCGGTCGCCGCACCTACGCCGACAAGATCGTCCCCGCGTTCAGCGACCAGACGCTTCCCTACCACTTCCAGGACGCCCAGCTTCACGCGCGGCACATGGCGAAGAACGGTGGCACGCTGACGCTCACGGCGTACGCCGGCGGCGACTACCTCAACGGCTCGTTCGCCGACTTCGGCGGCGATTCCACCCGCAGCGGCGCCGGCGAGTTCGGCTTCGACTGGGGGAACCAGCTCGTCGGCCTCGCCTGGCGGCAGCCGTTCGTGCACAGGCCGCGCATCGACTTCGGCAGCGGCAAGGGGATCTCGCTCGGAGACAGCGCGGTGTTCGTCCAGCGCTTCTCGTTCACCCGCTTCGGCACCTCGCTCGACCTGGGCAACGGATCGTTCACGCTCGACAACACGATCCGCGAGTTTCGCGTGACCGGCTCGCTCTCCGGCTTCCACGCGAACCACGCGCGCACGCTCGGCTACGAGGTCTCGCAGTACTTCACCGACTACGGCGCCAAGTCCACGCAGACCGGCATCCGGGCGCTCGACGTCCGCCAGCGCCCGTCGGCCGGCGCGCTGTACTACGAGGACCTGTGGAAGGTGAACGACCGCGTCCTCGTGCGCGCCGGCCTGCGCGGCGAGTACGTGCCGGCGGCGAACCAGTGGTGGGGCATCTCGCCGCGCGCGTCGGTCAAGTACTTCGCCACGCGCGACCTCGCCTTCACGCTCGCCGGCGGGCAGTACGCGCAGTGGGTGCACGCGCTCCGCAACGAGGACGTCCCGGTCCAGTTCTTCGACTTCTGGCTCGGCAGCGACAGGAACCTCCCCGTGTCGGTCGGCCGCCAGCTCGTCGCCGGCGCCGAGCGCTGGTTCGGGGACGCGCGCTTTGCCCGCGTCGAGGCGTACGGGAAGACGTACAGCGCGCTCGCCGAGCAGAACTCGGCCGACGATCCGCTCGTCGCCGGCGACGAGTTCCGCCCGCTGAAGGGGACGTCGTACGGCGTGGACGTGCTGCTGCGCCAGCTCGAGACGGCGCGCGCCCTGGGCGGCTGGGTCGCGTACAGCTACGGGTCGAGCCGGCGCGAGCAGACCGAGGACACGCCGGGCAGCGTGCGCGAGTTCGCGCCGGCGCAGGACCGGCGGCACAACCTGAACGCGGTGGCGAGCTGGCGGCCGGGCACCGGCAAGTACACCTTCGGCGCCCGGCTCGGCTTCGGCACGGGGACGCCGTACACGACGATCGTCGGCCAGATCGTCCGCCGCTTCCCCGACGCGAACGGCCAGGGGTGGGACCGCG
>DATMHT010000083.1:0-8063 GCA_035554795.1 Gemmatimonadaceae bacterium
CCCTGGCCGACGATGCGCGGGAGCAGCGCGCAGGCGCCCATGTCGGCGCCCGAGAGCCCGACGCGCACGAACAGGAAGGCGACGCGGCTTCGCACCGTGCCGATGCGGACGTCGCTCGCCGTCGCGATCATCGCCCCCGCGCCCGCGCACACGCCGTCTATCGCCGCGACGATCGGCTGCGGGCAGGCGCGCATCGTCCGCACCAGTTCGCCCGTCATGCGCGTGAAGCGGAGCAGGCCGTCGTGGTCGCCCGCCTCCTTCATGCGCACAAGCGGCCCGATGATCTCGTGCACGTCGCCGCCCGACGAGAAGTTCTCCCCCGCGCCGGTGACGACGACCGCGCGCACCGCCGAGCGAAGCGCCGCGTCGTCGCGCAGCCGCCGGAACGTGTCGCACAGCTCCGCGTACGACTCGAACGTGAGCGGATTCTTCCGCTCCGGCCGGTCGAGCGTGATCGTGGCGACGCGGGAGGAGAGGGACCAGCGGAAGTGGCGAGGGGAGAGCACGTAGGGTGTAGAGTGTAGGGTGTAGCGAGCGGCGACGACGCGGGTGGCGGGTGGGAAGGCCACACCCCACACCCTATCCCCTACACCCGCTCACATGACTTCTCCGCCCGCCACCACGATCGTCTGCCCCGTGATCGCGCCCGCGTCCGGCGAGAGGAGCCACGCGACCGCGTTCGCGACCTCGCGGGGCTCGATCAGCGTGCCGCGCGGGTTGAGGCGCTCGAGCATCGCGCGCGCTTCGTCGCGCGTCTTGCCGAGCGACTCGGAGATGTTGCGGATGGCGGCGTCGGCCATGGCGGTGTCGGTGTAGCCGGGGCAGACGGCGTTGACGGTGACGCCATGCTTCGCCGTCTCGAGGGCGAGCGCGCGCGTGAGGCCGACGACGCCGTGCTTCGCCGCGCAGTACGCGGTCATCGTCTTGTAGCCGCGGAGCCCGGCGACCGACGCGACGTTGACGACGCGGCCGGCGCGCGCCGCGAGCATCGCCGGCAGCGCCTGCTGGGTGCAGAGGAAGGTGCCGGTGAGGTTGACGGCGAGCATGCGCTCCCACTGCGCGGACGTCGTGTCGCCGAAGCGCGCGCTCTCCGCCTGGCCGGCGTTGTTGACGAGGACGGACGGGTCGCCGAGCCGCTCGCGAGCGATGGCGAAGGCGACCGAGACCGACGCCTCGTCGGCGACGTCGCAGCGCACCGACGTCGCGCGCACGCCGAAGCGCGCGGCGACGCCCGCCGCGTGCTGCTCGACGACGCTCGCGTCGCGCCCCATGAGCGTGAGGTCGGCGCCGAGCCGTGCGAGCTCCTCGGCGATCGCCGCGCCGATGCCGCGCCCGCCGCCGGTGACGACGGCGTGGCGCCCCGCGAGGTAGCGCCCATCGGTGGCGGCAGCCGCAGCAGTCGCGTCAGACACGCCCCACCTCCCCGACCCCCGGCCCCCGACCCGCGGCGTCCCGCATCGCATTCCGCTCCAGTTGCATCTTCCCCGTGCGGTACTGGATCGGCCACGGCTGCGCGCGGTAGCCGAGCTGCGCGGCCGCGTGCAGCGTCCAGTGCGGGTCGGCGAGGTGCGGGCGGGCGAGGGCGCAGAGGTCGGCGCGGCCGGCGGCGACGATCGAGTTCACCTGGTCGGCGTCGGTGATGTTGCCGACGGCGATCGTCGGTACGCCGGCCTCGTTGCGGATGCGGTCGGAGTACGGCGTCTGGAACATGCGACCGTAGACGGGGCGCGCGTCGGGCGACGTCTGCCCGGTGGAGACGTGGATGACGTCGGCGCCGGCGGCGTGGAAGGCGCCGGCGATGGCGACCGCGTCGTCGCCGCTCACCCCGCGGCCGTCGTCCACCCAGTCGGTGGCGGAGATGCGGACGCTCATCGGCAGGTGGGCGGGCCACGCGTCGCGCATCGCGGCGAAGACCTCGAGCGGGAAGCGGAGGCGATTCTCGAGCGCGCCGCCGTACTCGTCGTCGCGGTGGTTGAGCAGCGGCGTGATGAAGGCGCTCAGCAGGTAGCCGTGGGCGCAGTGGAGCTCGACCATGTCGAAGCCGGCGCGGTCGGCCATGCGTGTGGCGCGGACGAACTCGGCGCGGACGCGCTCCATGTCGTCGCGGGTCATCGCGCGCGGCGCCGGCATCGTCGGCCGGTAGGGGACCGCCGACGGCGCGAGCGTCTCCCAGCGCTGCCCTTCGTCGAGCGGGACGTCGGTGCCCTCCCACATGAGCCGCGTCGCGCCCTTGCCGCCGGAGTGGCCGAGCTGGAGGCAGATCTTCGACCGGCTGCGGTCGTGGACGAAGGCGACGATGCGCGCCCACGCGGCCTCGTGCTCGCTCGTGTACATGCCGGTGCAGCCGAGGGTGATGCGGGCCTCGGGGGAGACGCACGTCATCTCGGTCATGATCAGCCCCGCGCCGCCGAGGGCGCGGGCGCCGAGGTGCACGAGGTGGAAGTCGTTCGGCGTCCCGTCCTCGGCGCTGTACATGTCCATCGGCGAGACGACGACGCGGTTCTCGAGGGTGACGGAGCGGAGCTGGAACGGGGTGAACATCGGCGGCGGCGGCGGTTCGCTGCCGTTCGCGGCGTTCGGGTCACGCTCGGTCGTCGCAGTCTGTGCAACTTCCCCGTGGGGGGGGGCCCCCCGACTCGCGAACCACCGCTCGACGCCGCCCAGATACGCCGCGTCGCGCAGCCGCAGGTTCTCGTGGCTGACGCGCTGGCTCCGCGTCAGCAGGCTGTAGGCGAACTGCTCCGGTTCGAGCCGCATGTAGCGGCGCACGTTCTCGAACCACTCCATCGAGTTGCGCGCCGCGTTCTGCAGCCGCAGCGCCTCGGTCATCCGCTCGTCCTGGTAGGCCTGGAGCGCGGCGGCGAGCCCCGTCCCCCGTCCCTCGTCCCCCATCCCTCCATTCAACGCCCGGCTCAGCGCGATCGCGTCCTCCATCGCCAGCTTCGTCCCCGAGCCGATCGAGAAGTGCGCCGTGTGCGCGGCATCGCCGAGGAGGACGACGTTGCCGTCGTACCATCGCTCGCAGCGGACGCGGACGAAGCTCGTCCACGGCGTGGCGCGCTGCGACGGCGGCAGCTTCGCCAGCAGCGGGTGCCCGTCGAGCCAGGGCGCGAACATCGCCTCGCACGCGTCCACGGTCGCGTCGGCGTCCATGCGGTCGAAGCCGGCGAGCCGCCACGAGCGCTCGTCGCACTCGACGATGAACGCGGAGCGCGTCTCGTCGAAGCGGTAGGCGTGCGCCTGGTAGACGCCGCCGTCGGGCGTCTCGACGAAGAGGAAGGTGAACGCGTCGAACAGCCGCGTCGTCCCGAGCCAGACGTACTTCGCCGGCCGCGCGTCGAGGTCGGGCGCGAAGACGCTCGCGTGGCGCGCCCGCACGCGGCTGTTGACGCCGTCGGCGGCGACGACGAGGTCGGCGTCGCCCAGCCCCATGCCGCGCAGCGCGCCGTCGTCCGGGACGTCGCAGCCCCATCGCAGCTCGACGCCTAACGACTCGGCCCGCGCGCGGAGGACGTCGAGCAGCGTCTTGCGGGCGAGGCCGCTGAAGCCGTGGCCGCCCGAGGTGATCACGTGCCCCTTCACGTGGACGTCGATGTCGTCCCAGCGGGCGAAGTGGCGCGCGATCGCGTCGTACGTTTCCGGGTCGGCGGCGCGGACGTTGTCGAGTGTCGCGTCGGAGAAGACGACGCCCCAGCCGAAGGCGTCGGTCGCCGCGTTGCGCTCGAGGACGGTGACGTGGTGCGCCCGGTCCGCCCGCTTCATCAGGCAGGCGAAGAAGAGCCCCGCCGGCCCACCGCCGATGACGACGACCTTCAACGGCGTCCGCGCGTCGGGGCGGGGAAGGGAGCGCGGCGCCGCGGCCGCGGCGGCGATGAATGCGTCACGTGCGTCATGGGCGCAATTCTACCGGCGGGACGGGGGCGGGCAAGGGTGTGGGTCGGCTCTCGGCTGTGGGCTCTCGGCGCCCTCGGTGCGGGTCGCGTCGGTCGCGCCACGAGCCAGCGCGCGGTGGCGGTGTGGGTGATGGGTAATGCGTGATGAGGCAGTGGTAGTATCGCGCCTGGCGGGCGGCGTGGCATGGCGAGGGCCGCGCGCGATGTGTTTCTCAGCGTGATCTCGACCGGGCGAGCGACACACGACCTCCCCACGCATCACTCATCACCCACACCGGCGATCCGCCGCCATCCCGGCGCGACGAACCATCACGGCCGGCCCGACACGGAGCAGTCGTCGAGCACCGCCGCCCCAAGCGGCACGCCCGCCTCGTACGTGGTGTATGATCCGTCAGCCCTCTACGCCTGCCGTCCTCTCGTCACACCGCCGATGTCCATCGTCACCGACAACATGCGTCGCGCCGCCGCGAGCGCCGCGGGCGCGACCGCGCTGCTCGGCGCCCTCTCCGGCTGCGCCGCCTTCCACTCGTACTTCCCGAGCCGCGACGAGGTGTTCAAGCCCGTCCCCGTCACGCTCGGCGAGGAGCGCGTCGTCGGGCACGACACGACGTACGTCCTCACCGGCCGCGGCTACCGCGTCGTCACGCGCGACCGCGACCTGCTGCCCGACGCCAAGTCGTCGCTCGACCGCGCGTCGTTCGCGTTCCGCCGCTTCCTCGCCGTCGAGCCGCCGACCGTGGACGTCCGCCTCCAGGTCGCGTCGCGGCGCAACGCGCGCTCCGACAGCGCGCGCCGGGCGGCGCCGGCGTTCGCCGACAGCGGCGGCCGCGTCGTGACGATGGTCGCCTGGCGCGAGGACCGTGGCCGGCGCGGCGAGCCCCGCATGAGCGGCGTGTCGGTCCCGACGGTCGCCCTCGCGCGGTCGTGGATGTCGGCGCTGACCGACAGCATCACGCACACGACCGCGCCGCGCGTCGTGGCGGCGGCGACGTCCGACACCGGCGCCCGCGCCGATGCACGCCGCGTCGCCGACGCGGGCTCGGCGGCGGCGCCCGATGACCCGCGCATCCCCGACTGGCTCGAGCGCGCGATCCCGGCGCTCGTCGCCGGCGTCCCCGATCCCGACGTCGCCTCGGCGCAGCTCGCGCGGCAGAAGGACAAGCTGATCCCGCTGCGCACGCTGCTCGCAACGCGTCACCCCGATCGCGTCCGCGAGCCGGCGGCGGCGCTGGCGGCCGGCGGCCGCCAGGAGCGCGGCGACCGCGACGACGATCGCGGCAGCATCGGCGGCTACGCCGGCAGCGGCCGCGAAGTCGGTGGCGGCCGTCGCCAGGGTCGCATGGGCGGCAAGCTCGAGGGCGGCGCGCTGTTCGACGCCGAGGCGGTGAGCCTCGCCGCGTACCTCGCCGACCGCGAGGGATCGGCGTTCGTCGGCGACGTGTTCCGCTCGCTCGTCGCCGGCGGCACGTTCGAGGACGCGCTCCGCGGCGCCCACTCCGTCGCGCACGACCTCGACGGCTTCGAGCGCGGCTGGCGCGGCTGGCTCGACCTCGAGGCGGGGAAGGTGGAGGACGAGAACCGGCAGTAGCGGGGAGAGCGGGACAGGGGACGGGGGACGCGAGTCCCGTGTCCCCCGTCCCACATTTCCCCCCCGCGCCGCTTGAGGACAGCGGTCCGGACGACTAGAATTCGCAGACTTCGGCTAGGTAGCTCAGTTGGTAGAGCAGCGGACTGAAAATCCGCGTGTCGGGGGTTCGACTCCCTCCCTAGCCACTCGTCGCCAAGCGACGGCCTCGTACGCTCCGGACGCCCAGCTCTCTGCTGGGCGTTCCGCGTTTGGGGGCATCTCGATGGGAAGGGCGCCGCCCTCGTACGGCCACGAGCCGACGGCGACTCTGGCGTGCTAGGCTGGCGGCGGTAACTTCGGAGCCCCGGTCCGACGCGCTCCCGCGATGCAGCCGGTCGCCGCCGGCCGGGGCCCGCTTCCTCTTCGAGAGGTGCGACCCATGTCCAGCATCGAGCCCACCCGCACTGCCCCCGAGTCGCCGTCCCTCACGCGCGCCGTCCCGCCGGTGCGCGACGCCATCGTCGCGGCGGGTGCCCGCTTCATGACGGCCTTCCGCTCCGGAGACGCCGCCGCCGTAGCCGCCTGCTACACGCGCGATGCGCAGCTCCTGCCGGCGAACAGCGACGCGGTCGCCGGCACGGAGGCGATCACCGCGTTCTGGCGCGACATCCTCGCGGCGGGCATCGCCGACGCGCGCCTCGAGACGATCGACGTCGAGTCGCAGGGCGACCTCGCCGTCGAGCAGGGCCGCTACGCGCTCACCGGCGCTGACGGCGGTCGGGTGGACGAGGGCAAGTATCTCGTCCTCTGGCACCGCGACGGCGGCGAGTGGAAGCTGCACCGCGACATCTGGACGACGAGCCGGCCGGCGCCGGGCGGCGCGTGAGCCCGCGCCGGTGACGGCGACCTAGCGATCGGCGGCCGGAGCGCGTAGAGGGAGAACGACCCGCTCGCGCTCCGGCTCCTCCGGCCGTCCGTCCCGCACTACTGGCCGACGTTCCGCCGCGCGTCTAGTGTCCCGAGGGAGCGACGCCGCATCCCGCGTCCCCCGTACCATGTCCCACGTCCCACGTCTCATGCTCCGACCGACCCTCGCCTCGATCGCCGCCCTCCTCGTCTGCGATGCGGCCGTCGCCGGCGCGCAGGACGTGCCGCAGCGCGCCGACACCACGCGCCGCCTGCCCGCCGTCGTCGTCACCGCGACGCGCGACTCGATCGCGCCGCTCGCCTCGCCGCTCCCGACGTCCGCCCTGACGGCGGCGGAGCTGCGCCGCGAGCACGGTGTCTCGCTCGCGCAGACGCTCACGCGGCTGCCCGGCGTCCGCTCGCTGAGCACGGGCGAGCAGGTCGGCAAGCCGGTCATCCGCGGTCTGAGTGGCGCGCGTGTCCTCGTGCTCGACGACGGGATGCGCCTCGAGGACTTCTCGTGGAGCGACGAGGACGGGCCGTCGGTGGACGCGCGGCTCGCCGAGCGCGTCGAGGTGATCCGCGGGCCGGCGAGCGTGCTGTACGGCTCCGACGCGCTCGGCGGCGTCGTCAACGCGATCCCGGCGGCGATCCCCGACGCGCGCGTCGCGGGGGCGTTCCGCCGCGGCCAGCTCGAGCTGTACGGCGCGAGCAACAACCGCGAGGCGGGCGGCGTCCTCGGTCTCGAGGGCGCGCGCGGCCGCTACGGCGCCCGCGTCGCGTTCGTCGGCCGCGTCGGACAGGACGTGCACACGCCGGCGGGCGAGATCCACAACACCGGCTTCCTCGCCGGCAACGGCGAGGCGGCGTTAGGCATCCACCACACCGGCGGCGCCGAGTCCACGCTGCGCCTCGCGCACTACGGCGGCGAGTTCAAGCTGCTCGAGACCGACGCGCCGCCCGGCGGCACGACCGCCGACGAGGGCGGCCCGGCGCGGGTGACGCTCGACGACCGCGTCCAGCTCGCCCACCGCCGCCGGCTCGGCGGGTTCGACGTCGAGGCGCGCGGCCAGTTCCAGCGGCACCTCCTTCAGGAGAAGGCGGACAATCCGAACCCGGTGCCGGGCGAGCCGAAGGAGGCGACGGTCTTCGATCTCCTGCTCAACACCGCGAGCGTGGACCTGCTCGCGCATCACGGGCCGGCCGAGGGCGCGCTGCGCGGCACCGTCGGCGTTTCGGGCCTCGTCCAGCGCAACGACTCGCGCGGCATCGTCCCGCTCGTGCCCGACGCGTCCATCGCCTCCGGCGGCGCGTTCGCGTTCGAGCGGCTCGCGGTGGGCAGCCGGCTGGCGCTGCTCGCCGGCGTCCGCGGCGACGCGCGCCACCTCACCGCCGACGCCGACCCGCGCCTCGCGCTCGGCGACCAGTCGCGCAGCTACACCGCGGCGACCGGCGACGTCGGCGCCGTGTACCGCCTCGCGCCGTCGCTCGCGCTCGCCGTCAACGCCGGCCGCGCCTGGCGCGCACCGACGCTCTTCGAGTTGTTCGCGAACGGGCCGCGGCTCGGCGAGGGACGCTACGAGTACGGCGACTCGACGCTCAAGCCGGAGCGCAGCTTCAACCTCGACGCCAGCCTGCGCTGGGACTCGCCGCGCGCGCACGCCGAGGTGGCGACGTTCCACACCGCCGTCTCCGAC
>DATMHT010000084.1:0-15560 GCA_035554795.1 Gemmatimonadaceae bacterium
CCCTTCCCGCACTTCGACGGCCCGGGGCGCCGGTCGGGTGGGCGCAGCGGATACGGCGTCGTCTACACCGGGCCGCGCTCGAGCGGACCGCACCTGGCCGGCAGCCCCCCGGCGCCGGTCTCGAAGCCGTACTCCTACCGGAACCGTCCGCCCGCGGCCACCGGCCCGACCGTCTACCGCTCGCACGGCGGCGCACCGCCGGCGCAGAGCGGCGCATCGCCCACCGCGCCCTCGAGCTGGACGCCGATGCCATGGCACCCGATGAATGGCGGCGGCGGCCGGTCGGGGGACGCGAGCAACCGGCGCGACGCCGTTCCCGTCTGGCGCGGCGCGCCGCCGCACCCGGCGCCGGCGGCGCCCGCCTCCACCGCGCCCGCGCCGTCGCGCCTGAACAGCGGCGGCGGCGCCACGATCTGGCGCGCGCCGGCGCACACCGCGCCCGCCGCCTCGACGAGCAACAACAGCAGCGGCGGCAATGGCAACGCCGCGCACGCGTCGCCCGGCGGCGCGCGAATCCGGCCGCGGTAGCGGGTGTACACGTGCTCCCGCTTCGCGTCGCCGTCACCGGCCGCGCCTCGTTAGGCAGCGCGGGGCGCCGGACCGCGCGCTCCGCGCTCGCGGCGCTCGTCGCCGCCGCGGCGAGCGCCGGCTGCGCGCACCGCGGCAAGCCGGTCGTCCTCGACCGGCCGGCCGGCATCATCGTCGAGCAGCGGCGGGCGGGCCCGGCGTGGCGCTTCGACGAGGTGGCGGTGCGCAGCGAGGACGAGTCGTTCGGCGGCGGGCGGCGGCGCGGCTCGGCCCCGGCGCTGCGGTCGTTCTCCGAGGCCGTGGCGGCGTTCGACTTCGACGAGGCGCTCAAGTTCGCCGTCGTCCGGCGCCTGCGCGGCGACCCCGCCGGTGGTGAGGCCGAGCAGCGGCTGATCGAGGCGCTGCGCCTCGCAGTCGCCGGGAGCGACGCCGCCGACAGCGCGCTCGCCGAGACGATCCGCGCCTCCGACGACACGCTCGTGCGCCGCGTCGCCCGGCTCGCGCTCACGGCGACGCTCCAGTATCACGGCCAGTGGGCGACGCTCGCCGAGCTCCCGCCAGTGGAAGGCCGCGGCGCCGATTCGGCGGCGGCATACGCCGCGAGCGGCGCCGCGACGTCGCGCGCGAGGAGCGGCACCAGCGGCACCAGCGGCGGCGGCGCGGCGGTGACGACGACGCGGCCCGCGATCGCGCGGCTCGCCGACACGACGGTGACGAGCATGGCCGGCGTGACGCCGTTCGCGGCCGGCGACAGCGGCCGTACCGGCTACGTGAGCGCGGTGATGGACGACCCGGCGGCGAAGGCGAGCGTCGAGAGCTGGGCGCGGGCGTACCGCGGCGCGCCCGGGGCGCGCTACGTCTTCCCGAATCGCCCCGTCGTCCTGCCGCTCTCGCTCTCGCCGACGGGCGCGCCGGTCGTGCCGGTGATGGTGAATGGCCGCCAGTTCCTCTTCTGGCTCGACACCGGCTCGAGCCTGACGATCCTGTCGTCGGAGGTCGCGGCGACCGCGGGCGCGGCGGCGTACGGCGCGGACACGCTGGAGATCGTCACCGCGACCGGGCGCGTCGCGGCGCGGCCGGCGGTGGTGTCGTCGCTCGCGCTGGGCGGCGTCGTCGTGCGCGACCTGCCGGCGATGATCGTCGAGGGTGACGCGCTCTCGCTCCCGTCGCGCGACGGCACGACGCCGGCGCGGGTGGACGGCATCGTCGGCTTCGACGTCATCCGCCGCATGGACCTCGAGCTGAACTACGCGGCGAGCCGGGCGACGATCCGCGAGCCGGCCGCGCCCGACCCGCGCCATCCGACGCCGCGCAACCTCTTCTGGCTCGGCTACCCGGTGGTGCGGCTCGTGGCCTCGGACGGCCGGCCGGTGCACTTCGCGCTCGACACCGGCGCCGACGAGACGTACGCGGCGCTCCCGCTCATCTGGAAGACGCGCGTCCGCACCGTCGCCGCCGAGCGGCGGCGCGTGAGCGGCTTCGGCAACACGCTGACCGTGCGCGGCCAGGTGATCCCGCAGCTCCGCCTGATGCTGCGCGAGACGGCGCTCCGCTTCGAGCGCGTCTTCGTGTACGTGGTGGACTACCCGACGCTGTTCACGCTCGACGGGACGCTCGGCGGGGACGTGGGCGCGGGCGGCGTGGTGCGGATCGACATGACGAACGGGGTGTTCGCGGTGGGCGGTGAGCGGTAGGCGGTTGGCGCGAGCGGGTAGCGGGTAGCGGGAGACCTGCGGGAGAGTGCGATGCGGCGAGTCGGAGCTTCGGCGCGGCGGCTGGGGGGCGTCGCGCTCGCGTTAGGCACGATGGCGGGGGCGGCGGGCGCGCAGATGCTGCCGGACACCGGCGCGGCGGGGGCGCGGACGGCGCAGTGGCGGTTCGAGACGTACCGCAAGGCGCGCATCCCGGTGCTGCCGTTCGGGTCGGGCGGCGAGTGCGAGGTGCGGGTCGGGCGGCTCTGCTACTGGGACAGCAACGAGGACTCGCCGCCGCCCGAGGAGCCGACGGCGATCGGGCGCGAGCGGGCCGCGCTCGTCGCGATCCTCGCCGCCTCGGACTCCGCGTCGCCCAACGAATGGGTCGCGTCGCAGCTCGTCCGCTACCTCGTCGAGTCGCGCCGGACGAGCGAGGCCGTCGCCGCCGCGCGCGGCTGCGACCGCGCGGCCGGGTCGAGCGCGTGGTGGTGCGCGGCGCTCCGCGGCTACGCGCTGCACGCCGCCGGCGACGACGCGGCCGCGGCCGCCGCGTACGACAGCGCGCTCGCGGTGATGCCCGACAGCACGCGCTGCCGCTGGACCGACGTCTCGACCTGGCTCGACGGCGGCGCCGCCGACCGCTTCGCGCGACTGCCCTGCGGGCCCGAGCGCGAGCGCGCGGCGCGGCGCGTCTGGTGGCTCGCCCGCCCACTGATCGCCGCGCGCGACGGCGACGACGGCGAGGCCGAGTTCCTGGCGCGGCGCACGCTCGCGGCGCTGTACGCCTCGTCGAAGACGCCGCCGTACGCGACGTCCTGGGGACCGGACGTCGAGGAGGTCGGCATGCGCTACGGCTGGCCGGTGGCGTGGACGCGCGAGCCGCCGCGGCCGATGGAGATCGAGTCGAGCAACATCGTCGGCCACGAGCCGCGGCCGGCGCACAGCTTCGTTCCCGCGAAGCGCGCGATGGACGATCCAACCCACGCCACCGACGACGACTGGGCGCTCGAGTCGCGCCTCGCGCACAGCCGCTACGCGCCGGTCTACGCCGACAGCTTCTCCGTCCTCGGCCACCAGCTCGCGCGCTTCCGCCGTGGCGACTCGTCGGTGTTCGTGGCGGCGTACGACGTCGGCGACGACGAGCGGTGGACGCACGGCGGCCCGCTGCGGGCGGGGTTCGCGCTCGCGGCGGGGCCTGACTCGCTCCTCGCGCTGGCGGTGCGAGACGACGCGCCCGCGCACGGCGCGCTGCTGCTGCGCGCGCCGGCCAGGGGCGCGCTCGCCGGCGTCGAGCTCTACTCGGCGGAGGGGCGTCGCGCGGCGCGGGCCCGCTACGGCGTCGCTCCGCTCGCGCACGACGCCGCGCTCTCGGACATCCTGCTCGTGCGCGCCGACGGCTACGCCGACGCCGCGATCGCCGACCTCGACGACGTAGCGCCGCGCGCGCTGGGCAGCGCGACCGTCGCCGAGGGCGGCACGGTGGGGCTGTTCTGGGAGACGTACCTGACGCGCCGCGCCGCCGCGCCGCCGGAAGACGACTCCGTGTCGGAGTACTCCGCGTCCGACAACGCCGCGTCCGTGGACACGACGTCGCTCGCCGTATCGCTGACGATCGTGCCGGTGGACATCAGCTTCGCGAAGCGGCTGGCGATCGCGCTCCGGCTCGCCCAGCGGCCGACCCCGATGACGCTCAAGTGGGACGACAGCGGGCGGGCGGCGGGGCCGGCGGGACATGTGCTGGTGCTGCACACCGAGGGCATTCCGGCGGGCAGGTACCGACTCGAGCTGGCGGTGAGCGGAGCGGGGCTGCGCGAGCCGGCGGTGGCGACGCGGGAGATCGAGGTGCGCGAGCGGTAGCGGCGCCGCGTTAGGCGCCGTGGAAGCCGACGTTGTGACGTGGCTCACGTCGCGCGCGCGGAGCCTGCCTCACGAGAGGACGCCCGGTGCCCACCGACGAGGACGATCGCCGGCGGCGGGCGTCGTCGCGATGCTTGCAACCCCAAACGAGACAACACATTCGCGCCCGGGGCCGTGATGGCCCCGGGCGTGCTTAATGGGAGGGCGCGGACACACCGCCGACAGTCGTCTTCGAGTCACAGGAGTCGCCCCATGAAAGTCCGGACGTTCTACTCGTTCTCCACGCTCGCCATCGCTCTCTCCATGACCGCCGCCGTCGCGGGCGCCCAGACGCGGACGTCCACGGTCGTCTGCAACGACGGCGCACGGGTCGGCACCACCCGCGAGTGCTTCGTGCTGCACGGCGGCGTGAACCAGCGGGCGACGCGCGATCTGCAGACCTACGGCACCTACGGCGGTAACCGCACACAGACGCAGACGAACGGCAGCTGGAAGGTCGGCAGCGGCCGCAACAACGGCAGCTGGAAGGTCGGCGGCCAGAACAGCGGCCAGAGCGACGGCCGCTACGACACCCGCGGCAACGGCCGCTACGATCGCCGCGACGGCCGGTACGATCGCCGTGACGACCGCTACGATCGCCGCGACGATCGCTACGACAGCCGCTCCGGCCGGCGGCGCGACGACGGTGACGACGACGACCAGGGCGACCGCGCCGACCGCGGCCGCGGCCGCGGCGACCGTCACGACAACGGCAAGCACCTCGGCTGGTACAAGAACGGCAAGCACAAGGGCCGCGACTAACCGCCGGCCGATCGTGCTCGCCTGACCGCGGCCCGATGCGCGAGTGGCGACGACGTCTTCACGTCGTCGCCACTTCGCCGCCGCGGCGCGAGCGCTGCCTCACATACATCGGAGAACATCTCATGCGCCGGACCACTCTTGGCGTCCTGCTGCTCGCCGCAACGACGGCCACGGCCGCGTGCGCGGGCAACGACGTCACGTCGCCGACCGTCACGCTCGCCGGGACGTATTCGCTCAGGACCATCAACGGCTCGCCCCTGCCCTACACCTTCGGCAGCGGCGTCTCGCTCACGAGCGACGTGCTGACGCTGCGCGCCGACGGCACCTACACCGACGTCGGCCACTACAGCGACGGCGCGGTGACGACCGAGCAGGGCGTCTACACCAACAACGGCGGCTCGATCACGTTCGACGACCAGACCGACAACGTGAGCTATCAGGGCTCGCTGAGCGGACGCGTGCTCACCGAGATCACGAACGGGTTCACGGTGACGTACCAGAAGAACTGAGGCGCGCGGCGCCCCCGCGCCAGCACATCACCACCGTGCCGACGACCGCGTTGCGCGCGCGCGGCACGGTCACCGGCGCGAAGGCCGGGTTGAGCGACGTCAGCACGAGCGACGTGCGCCCGACCCGGCCGACGCGTTTCACGACGTAGCCGTCGTCCGGGTGCCGCGCGACGACGACCGTGTCGCGCTCGACGCGCGCGCCGACCCGCACGAGGATCATGTCGCCCGGAAGGAAGAGCGGCGTCATGCTGTCGCCGCTCACCTTGATCGCGACGAACTCTCCGGCGCCGGCGTCGGCGGGAAGCGTCACCCACTGGTCGCACGGCTCGTCCCACAGCTCGCGCCCCGCACCCGCAGCAGCGGCGAGGGCGAGCGCCGGCGCGCAGCGCGCCCGTGACGCCGCTTCCATCACCTGCGGCACGGTGCCGACCACGCCCGCCTCGCGCAGCGGCGCGCCGGCGTCCGCGACGACGACGCCGAGCCGCGCCGCCTCGACGCGCGCCCGCACGCGCTCGGCGGCGCGCGCCACCTGAGCGGCGTCCCAGCCGCTCGCCGCGCGCTCCGGCGCCCGCGACTCGCGGTCGGCCCACGCGACGAGGGCCGCGTCGGTGTAGAACGGCGAGTCCTCGCGCCGCATCTCGGCGCGCGCCGCGAGCTGCACGAGGAAATCGTGCTCCCACTCGCCGCGCAGCCGGTCGGTGGTCGCGCGCTCGCCGCCAGGCGCCGAGGCGCCGCCTCCACCACCATGCCGTTCGTCCCTGCGTGCGTCGTCACTCATCGTTCGGCCCTCCCTCTCCTCGCGGTTCCTGCCCCGCGCCGTCTGCCAACGACCCGGGCTCGGCGCGTCGCCGTCGCGCCCGTTCACTCATGGACGGCTGACTCGCGACCGCGCGCGGCGGTGGCGCGCCGAGCGAGCGCCGCAGAAAGCGGCGCACGACGCGTCCGCCGTCGCCGTCGAGCGCGGCCGCGTACTGCTCCGACACCGCGCGCAGACGCGCGCGGAGCCGCCGCAGCCGCTGACGCACGGCCGCGTGCGTGATGCCGAGCCGCACCGCGATCTCGCGCTGCGGCACGTCCTCGCTGTCCCACGCCAGCATCCGCCGCTCGTCGTCGGTGAGCGATTCGCTCAGCCTCCGCGCGAGCGCCGTCAGGCCGGTCGCGGCGGGCGGCGCCGCCGCGTCCCACTCCGGACCGCGGCTCGCGCGGCGCGCGTCCTCCGAGCAGAGCGCGGCGCGCTCGACGCCGTCGCCCCAGTCGCCCTCGGCCGCCGCTTCGCGCACGCGCCGCGCGCGCCGCTCGCCGTCGCGACGCTCGTTGAGCATGCGGTGGCGAAAGCAGCCGATCAGATAGAAGGCGACGTCGTCGGGCATGCGCGCGCGGGGCTCGAGGAACGCGATGACGGCGTCGCCGAGCACGGTGGTCACGAGCTCGTCGGCGTCGCCGCCGCGAAGGCCAGCGCGCGCGGCGTAATGGAGCAGCAGCCGCTGGTAGCGCTCGACGAACGCCGTGAACGCCGCCGCCTCGCCGCGCCGCATGGCGAGCACGAGCGACCGGCCGTCGTCCCGATGCGCGCCGCCACCCGACCGGCGCGCGCGGCCACCGGCCTCGCCGCTTCCCGCGCCACCGCTTCCCGCGCCACCGCCGCCAGCGTCGCCATCACCATCCTCGCGCTCCGCGCTCATCGCCCCGCCACCCTCGCTGCTGCTGGTCCCTGTTCCGGAGCGCCCGGTGCGCCCGCGCTCCATCCCGCCGCCGTATGGAAGGACCCGCGGTGTGACAGCCGGCCGCGACATCGAGCGCGATCTCCGACGCGATCGTCCGTGCTCAGCGGAACAGCGCCCGCCGCAACGCGACCCACGCCCGCAGCCGCCGCTCGATGCGCTCGACCGTCGCGATCGTGACCCGCGGGTGGCGCAGCCGTGCCCGGATCAGCGCCCCGCGCGCGTGCGACAGCCCCAGCGCCTCGGCGCGCTCGACGAGCCGGATCGCGTCCACGGCGGCGTCGGCGAGATGCTGCAGCGCCTCGCCGCTCGGCTCGTCGGGCGATGCGGTGGGCGACGCTTCCTTTACCAGAGCGGGTCGGGGGGTCGGGGGTCGGGGACCGGTGGCACCGCCTCCGCCGCGCGCCGCGAAGCCGAGGTTGGCGAGCGCGCGCCCGACCGCGGACGTCTCCGTGTTCTCGAGGCAGGCGACCGCGTTCACCTCGCCGTCCCCCTCGCGCTCCGACGCCCAGCCCGTCGCGGCCGGATGCCGGTCCCCAGCCGAGCGGAAGACGAGCGCCCGGAACGTCACCTCGCGCTCGCTTCGCGAGTGCAGCCGCGTGACGATCCGCCCCGTCGGGTAGCGCTCGTAGAACCGCGCGATCCGCTCGGCGACCGGCGTGTAGTCGCCGCCTCCATCCACCGCCAGCGTCAGCGTCGTCTTGGGCATGCTCCCTCCCGCTCCATGGGCTCGACCAGGGGAGCCTACGATAGCCCGAAGAAACGCCGAAGACAAGAGGGACGGAAGCGGCCGCGGCCACCACCGGCTCAGGGTTCGGACAGGATGAACAGGATGCACAGGATCCCGTTCATCCTGTGCATCCTGTCATTTGGAGGGACCGAGCGCCGCCCTACCGCCCCACGCCTAACGCGCGCACGACGTCAGCGTCGGCGACGCGGGCGGTGTCGGCCGAGGGCTCGAGGATGCCGAAGGTCTGCGAGGAGTAGTCCCACACCGACCAGCCGAAGCCGTCGCGCTCGAGCTGGGTGCGGACGTCGTGCAGCCAGGCGAGGCGGCTGGTGGCGGGCGCGTTGCGGTAGACGCCGAACTCGCCGCACATGACGCGCACGCCGTGGGCGCTCGCCCACGCGCTCACCTCGCCGATGCGGTCGCCGATGCGGTCGGCGTTCCACTCCTCGGTGCCGTAGCGCAGCGCGACGACGCGGGCGCGGGCCGAGCGGATGTGATCGAGCGCCGGCGCGACGCTCTCCACGCTCGACGGATAGGGGAGGCCGTGCAGGTACTTCCACGCGTGGACCGCCCAGTTCGCGCCCTGGTGCGTGAACTCGTACGGCTCGTAGAAGTGGAAGTCGTAGACGACGTTCCGGTCGGCGACGGGCTCGAGCCGCGCGAGGTCCTTGGCGCGTCCCCAGCGCGCGCCGGTGACGATGAGCGTGTGGCGTGGGGCGCCGCGGCGCATGGCGGCGAGCAGCGTCGCCTGCACCTGGTCCCACCGGCCGCGGTCGTGGACCTCGCTCTCGTTCATGACCTCGAGGAAGACGCGGTCGGGGTCGCGCGTCGAGAAGTGGCGGGCGAGCGCTTCCCAGAACACGGCGACGCGCTGCACATGGCGGTCGTCGTCCTCGAGCTTCCTTTTAAAGGGCGCGCCGTCGCGGGCGTGGACGTCCACGATCACCGCGAGGTCGGCGCCGAGGATCGAGTCCACGGCGCGATCGAGCGCTTCGAGATAGGGGCCGTCCACGCGCGACGGGTCGCGCGGATGGAAGAGCCGGTCGGGGTCCACCGGCAGCCGCACGTGCTGGAAGCCGAGCGCGCGGATCTGGCGGAAGTCGTCGGCGGTATTGTATCCGGTGACCGCGTCGGGGTCCGCGGAGTCTCCCGGAAGGCGCGTGAACCAGCGGCTCAGGTTGACGCCGCTGCGGAGCCGCGCGAACCGGGCGTCGCTCACGCTCGTGCCGACCCACCGTCCCGACGTGTGCGACCAGGCGGTCGGCACGCACGCGGGCGCGGCGATCGTGCACGCGGCGGCGGCGAGCAGCAGCAGCGCGACGCGGCGCTGTCGCTCGAAGCGGCGCCGGAGAACGGTTCGGTAGAGAACGACGGACATTGCGGACGACGTACTGGTGACGACGGACCGCGGACCGGTCGCAACTCCCGGCCCGCGCTCTCGTATGACGATCGAATTCTGGCGAACCATACGCGGTTCGCTGTCCGCCATTCCCCGATCCTACGGCGCCCGGCCGTCGGGGTTCCCACGCGGGGCTCGTTATGACAACACGCTGACGGCAGTCTTCCCCAATGCACCGCAGTGCCGCACCTTGGCGGCCTCCCCCGTGGGCGACGCGGCCCACCGCCCGACCGTGATGCACCGCACGCTCAACCCACACGAGGTACCCGACGCTGATGCGCCGACACGCACACGCGCTCCCCGCACTCGCCCTCCTCGCGGGCGCCGCCTTCACGCTCGCCGCGCCCGCGCGCCTCGGCGCGCAGCAGCCGGCGCCATCGCCGCAGAACCCGGGGCGCATCGCCGCCGAGAGCTACACGCTGCCTAACGGGCTCAAGGTCATCCTCGCCGAGAACCACGCGTCGCAGGTGGTCGCGGTGGACGTGTGGTACGACGTCGGCTCGCGCAACGAGGTGCCGACGCGCACCGGCTTCGCGCACCTGTTCGAGCACATGATGTTCCAGGGCTCGTCGCACGTGAAGAAAGGCGAGCACTTCCAGCTCGTCGAGCGCGCCGGCGGAACGCTCAATGGCAGCACGGCGGACGACCGCACGAACTACTTCGAGGCGCTGCCGTCGAACCGGCTCAACCTGGGGCTCTGGCTCGAGGCCGACCGCATGCGCTCGCTCGCCATCACGCAGGCGAACCTCGACAACCAGCGCGAGGCGGTGAAGGAGGAGCGCCGGCTGCGCGTGGACAACCAGCCCTACCAGAAGGCGTTCCGTGAGGGGCTGCCGCAGGCGTTCGACTCCGCGACCTGCTTCGGCTACGCGCACGTCGGCATCGGGTCCATGGACGACCTGAACGCGGCGAAGCTCGAGGACGTGCAGGCGTTCTTCAAGCAGTACTACGCGCCGAACAACGCGACGCTCGTCATCACCGGCGACTTCCAGCCGGCCGAGGCGAAGCGGCTCGTCGAGCGGTACTACGGCGCGATCCCGCGCGTGGACGCGCCGCCGCCGGTCGCATGCACGCAGCAGTTCAACCGCGGCCACAAGACGCTGCGCTACGTGGACGCGAAGGCGACGCTGCCGGCGGTGATCGAGACCTACCTGATCCCCGAGTACAAGAGCGACGACTGGCCGGCGCTCGACCTGCTCAGCACGATCCTCGGCCAGGGCGAGAGCTCGCGCCTCAACGTCCGCCTCGGCCGCGAGGCGAAGGCGACGGTCGCGGCGCAGGCGTACGCCGGGCTCGGACCGCGCCGCGGGCCGAACCTCTTCCTCCTCTTCGGCATCGCCAACCAGGGCGTGGCGATCGATTCGGTGGACCGGCTGCTCGTCGCCGAAGCGGCGCGCGTCGCCGCCGACGGCGTGACCGAGGCCGAGCTGACGAAGGCGAAGAACGCCTACCGCGCGAGCACGATCGAGGAGCGCCAGCAGGCGCTCAACGTCGCCGAGGCGCTGCACACGGCCGACATGTTCCTCGGCTCGGTGGACGCCGTCAACACGCTGCTCGACCGCTACATGAAGGTGACCGCCGCCGACATCAAGCGCGTCGCGTCCACCTACCTCCGCCCCGACAACTCGCTCGTCATCACCATCGTGCCCGAGGCGAGCAAGTGACCATGCCGACGACGTTCCGCTCCGATCTCGCCATGCGCCTGACGCTGACGCTCGCCGCCGCCACCGCCGCGCTCGTGCTGCCTAACGCCGGCAGCGCGCAGCAGACGGCGCCCTTCCCCACCTCGCCGCCGCCGGCCGCGCCGGTGAAGCCGGCCACCTTCCCGCCGTTCCAGGAGGCGGTGCTCGCGAACGGCGTGCGCGTCGTCCTCGTCGAGCGACACGATCAGCCGGTGCTGTCGCTGTCGCTGGCGTTCCCCGCCGGCGAGTCGTACGCGCCCGCGGGCAAGGAGGGGCTCGCGAACATGACCGCCGCGCTGCTCACGAAGGGCGCGGGCACGAGATCGGCCGAGGAGATCGCGTCGGCGATCGAGGGCGTGGGCGGGACGCTCGAGGCGAGCGCCGGCCTCGACTTCCTGACGGTGGAGACGGACGTGCTCTCGGGCGACGCCCCGCTCGCCTTCGCGCTGCTCGGCGACGTCGTCGCGCGGCCGACGTTCCCGGAGAAGGAGGTCGAGCTGCAGCGGACGCAGACGCTCTCGGCGCTCCAGCTCGACCTGTCGGCGCCGTCGCGCATCGCGCAGCGGACCTTCCGCCGCGTGCTCTACGGCCAGAGCCCGTACGCGCGGAGCGCGACGCCGGCGTCGGTGCGCGGCCTCACCCGCGCCGACCTCGTGCAGTTCCAGGCGACGCGACTGCGGCCGACGGGCGCGCTGCTCGTCGTCGCCGGCGACATCACGATGGCGCGCGTGAAGCAGCTCGCCGCCGACGCGTTCAAGGGGTGGACCGGGCCGGCCGCGGCGCGGCTGACGCTGCCGGCGCCGCCGGCGCGGACGGCGACGCAGATCGTCCTCGTCAACCGGCCGGCGTCGGTGCAGGCGAACATCCTCGCCGGCAACGCGACCTGGAGCGCCGCCGACCCGCGCTTCTACGCGGCGACGGTCGCGAACAAGGTGCTCGGCGGCGGCGCCGACGCGCGGCTGTTCGACGTGCTGCGCGAGAAGCACGGCTGGACGTACGGCGCGTACTCGAACCTCGCCCGCAACCGCGGCATCGGCTACTTCCAGGCGAGCACCGAGGTGCGCACCGAGGTCGCCGACTCGGCGCTCGTCGAGCTGCTGGCGCAGCTGAAGCGCATTGGCGCCGAGCCGGTGCCGGCGACGGAGCTCGACGCGGCGAAGAACGCGCTCGTCGGCAGCTTCCCGCTCACGATCGAGACGGCGGGGCAGGTGGCGAGTCAGGTGTCCACGATGAAGCTGCTCGGTCTCCCGCCCGACTACCTGCGCACGTATCGCACGCGTCTCGCGGCGGTGACGGCGGCGCAGGCTGCGGCCGCCGCGAAGAGCACGATCCGGCCGGCGCAGGCGCTGGTGGTCGTCGTCGGCGACGGCGCGAAGCTGTACCCGAAGCTGAAGGGGATCGCGCCGGTGACGCTGGTGAGCGTGGACGGCACGCCGATGTCGCCGGCGGACCTCGAGGTGAAGACCGGCGCGCTCGACCTCGACCTGTCGAAGCTCGTCGCGCGCACGGATAGCTTCGCGGTGATGGTGCAGGGCAACCCGCTCGGCTTCACGCGCACCGCGCTCGAGAAGACGCCCGGCGGCTACCGCTACACCGACCAGACGCAGATCGCGTCGCTCGTGCAGCAGTCCACCACGCTCGCGTTCAGCGACCGGGTGGAGATGCAGTCGCTGACGCAGACGGGGAAGGTGCAGGGGCAGGACACGAAGGTGGACGTGGCGTACGCCGGCGGCCACGCGAAGGGCTCGGCGACGATCCCGTCGCCGCAGGGCGCGAAGACGACGGCGGTGGACGCCACGCTGCCCGCCGGCGCGATCGACGACAACGCGGTGCAGGCGCTCGTGCCCGCGATGAAGTGGGCGCCGGGCGCGAAGTTCGCGCTGACCATCTTCTCGGCGAGCAAGAACGCCGTGCGGCCGGCGACGCTGACGGTGACGGGGACCGACAAGGTCACCGTGCCGGCGGGGACGTTCGACGCCTACCGCGCCGAGCTCGCCGGCGCCGACCAGCCGATCACGATGTACGTGACGGCGACCGCGCCGTACCGCGTGGTGAAGATCGCGGTGGCGGGGTCGCCGCTGGAGATCGTGCTGGTGAAGTAGCGGTTGGCGGTAGGCGGTTGGCGGTAGGCGCGGGCGGGACCTCTTTCGGGGTCTCGCCCGTTCGCTTTTCTGGCGTGGCTTTGCCGTCATCCCGAGCGGTCCGATCCGCGACGATCCGCGACGATCCGCGGCGCCGCTTTTCAGCTATCTTCCCGATCGCGGGATGATGCCGGTGCGCACGGCCCGCGAGCGAACCAATCCAGCGAGGACTCGATGATGATCACGACCAGACACGCGTCGGCCGCGGTGGCACTCGTTCCCCTCCTCGTCGCCTGCGGCCCGAAGGAGGCCGCGAAGACGGACAGCGTGAAGACGGACACGGCCGCGGCGGCGGCGGCACCGGCGGCGGGCGCGCCTAACGCGGCGACGTTCGCGAAGACGGCGACGGTCGGCGGCTTCCGGACGCCGGAATCGGTGAAGTACGACGCCGACCAGGACGTGTACTTCGTCTCGAACATCAACGGCAACCCGTCGCAGAAGGACGGCAACGGCTTCATCAGCCGCATGCGCCCCGGCGACAACACGGTGGACTCGCTCCACTTCGTCGCCGGCGGCCGCGGCGGCGCGACGCTCAACGCGCCGAAGGGGATGGCGATCGTCGGCGATACGCTCTACGTCGCCGACATCGACGCGGTGCGCCTCTTCGACCGCCACACCGGCAAGGCGCTCGGCTCCGTGGATCTCTCGAAGATGAAGGCGCACTTCCTCAACGACGTCGTCGCCGGCCCCGACGGCGCGGTCTACATCACCGACACCGGCGTCCAGTTCGACGCGAAGGGCAACACGTCGCACCCCGGCCCCGACCAGGTCTTCAAGATCACCGGCCGCACGGCGAGCGTCGCCGTCAGCGACTCGTCGCTCGCCGGACCGAACGGCATCACCTGGGACAAGGCGAATGGCCGCTTCGTGATCGTCCCCTTCGCCGGCACCTCCATCGTCACGTGGAAGCCGGGCGACGCCAAGCCGGCCCCGCTCGCCGCGCACCTCGCCGGCCAGATGGACGGCGTCGAGCTCCTCGGCGACGGCCGCCTCCTCGTCACGAGCTGGGCCGACTCGAGCGTGAGCAGCGTCGCGAAGGACGGCACGACGACGAAGGTCGTCACCGGCGTCCCGTCCCCCGCCGACATCGGCGTGGACGGGAAGAGAAATCGCCTGCTGGTGCCGATCTTCACGGGGGATCGGGTGGAGGTGTATCAGATCAAGTAACGGCGGGTCGGGGGTCGGGGGTTGGGCGTTGGGGCTGATGCTCGGCAATCGCCGAGAACAAGCCCCGACCCGCGACCCCCGACCCCCGACCCCGCTTCGGCGGCACACCGCCTGCCTCCACCGTCGCCATGGTCGCACACTCCCCCGCCTACGAGCTCACCGCCTGCCCCATCTGCTTCTCGCGCGACGCCCGCGTCCTGGCTCACCGCGAGGACGTGCGGGAGGAGGTCGAGGAGCTGTGGGAGTTCCACACGCGGCGGCTGCGCGGGGACACGCCGGCGGAGCGGCTCACCGATCGCGTCGCGTTCTCGCACCCGCCGCCGTTTCGCGTCGTGCAGTGCGCGGAGTGCGGGCTCGTCTACCGCAACCCGCGCGAGCGCGCCTTCGAGCTCGAGGCGATGTACGCCGACGCGGCGCCCGAGCCGGCGGTGCTCGAGTCGCTGCACGAGACGCAGCGCTCGACGTACGACGCGCAGGCCGAGCGGCTCGCCGACGTGATCGGAAAGCGCGGGAGCGGGCTCGAGGTCGGCAGCTTCGTCGGCGGCTTCCTCGCCGCGGCGCGCGAGCGCGGCTGGACGTTCGAGGGACTCGACGTCAACGACGACGTCAACGCCTTCGTGCGCGCGAAGGGCTTCCGCGTCACCACCGGCGCGCTCGACGACTTCGCGCCGAATCGCCGCTACGACGCGGTCGCGATCTGGAACACCTTCGACCAGCTCCCCGACCCGCGCGCGGCGGCGACGCGCGTCCGCGCCCTGCTCGCGCCCCGCGGCGTGCTCGCGCTCCGCTTCCCGAACGGTGACTTCTACGCGCGCCTCCGCCCGAAGCTCGACGGTCCGTCGGCGGCGATCGCGCGCGCGCTGCTCGCGCACAACAACCTCCTCACCTTCCCCTACCGCCACGGCTTCACCGTCCGCTCGCTCTCGCGCCTCCTCGCCGACACCGGCTTCACGATCACGCGCGTCTTCGGCGACACCCTCGTCCCGATCGCCGACGAGTGGACCCTCGGCTGGGCCGCCCGCGAGGAGCGCGCGTTGAAGCGGGTGCTGCGGGTGATGGCGCGAGCAGGGCCGGAAGCGGCGCCGTGGGTGGAGGTGTTCGCGAGAGCGACGTGAGGGAGGTAGAACGCGTAGCGCGTAGCGCGTAGCGGCACTGCCTCGGGACGTCCCGGGGCCGGTCGCTACGCGCTACCCGCTACGCGCTACCGACTTACAGCACGACCACCCGTCCCTCCACCGCCGACCGCTCCGCCGCCTCGATCACCTCGAGCCCCGCCACCGCGTCCTCGGGTGAGACGGGCGGCGGGGTGCCGTCGCGGACGGCGCTCGCGA
>DATMHT010000085.1:0-3724 GCA_035554795.1 Gemmatimonadaceae bacterium
CCGCGCTCGCCCCAGAGCGCGACGAGCAGCCCCTCGGTGAGCCGGTAGATGTCCTCCGGCCCGATGAACGACGCCTCGACGTCGATCTGCGTGAACTCCGGCTGACGGTCGGCCCGCAGATCCTCGTCGCGGAAGCAGCGCGCGATCTGGAAGTAGCGGTCGAAGCCGGCCACCATGAGCAGCTGCTTGTACAGCTGCGGAGACTGCGGCAGGGCGTAGAACTCCCCCGGGTGCACGCGGCTCGGCACCAGATAGTCGCGCGCGCCTTCAGGGGTGGGCTTGGTGAGGATGGGCGTCTCGATCTCGAGGAAGCCTCGTCCGCTCAGATAGGCCCGGGTCGCCTGCATGAGGCGGTGGCGCAGGACGATGTTCTCCTGCAGCTCGGGCCGGCGCAGGTCCAGATACCGATGACGCAACCGCAACTCCTCGGCCGCGAGCTTCTCCCCCTTGCCCCGCGCCACCGGGATGACCGGCGTCGACGCCGGTCCGACCACGGTGATCGCGTCGGCCTGGACCTCCACGTCGCCGGTGGCCATCTCCGGGTTGCGCTGGTCGGCCGGCCTGGCCACGACACGCCCGCTGATCGTCACCACGCTCTCCACCCCGACCGCGGCCGCCGCCTCGATCACCGCGGCGCTGGTGTGCTGCGGCCCGAACGATACCTGCACGAGGCCGGCGCGGTCGCGCAGGTCGAGGAAGAGGATCCCGCCCAGGTTGCGGCTCCGATGGACCCAGCCGCCGAGCGTGACCCGCGTGCCGACGTCAGCGGCGCGCAGCGCCCCGGCGAGCGTCGAGCGGTACGCGGTGGCGAGGGGCGAGCCCTCGGCCGGCGCCGATGCGGCGGGTGCGCCGGCGGCGGCGGCGGCCGGAGGTTGCGACACGATCTGTTCAGTGCTCAAGAGAAACGCTCCAGACGGCGACCGAGGGTCGCCGCATGACACGCCCGCGCACGGTCGCGGGCGGCAGATGGTGCCCACCGTCCGCGCGGCGCGCGACGGTGGGGGCCCGGCGGACGTCGCCAGGGAGTAGCGCGATGAGTCGTAGTACGCCGCGCCGCCGCCCGCGGCGGCGTCTACTCGGACCGTCGCTCACGCGGCTTCCGACGCGCGGACGACGTCGAGGAACTCGTGCGGCGAACGAGCGGCGCGGAGGTCGTTCCGCAGCGACTCGCGTCGAAGGAGACGCGAGATTCGCGCGAGCGCCTTCACGTGCGCACCCGACGCGCTCTCCGGTCCGACCAGGAGAAAGAACAGCTGCACCGGCTGGCCGTCGAGAGCGTCGAACTCCACGGGCACCGGTGCGACCCCGGCGGCCATGACGAGCTCGTCCACGCAGGTGGTCTTGCCGTGGGGAATGGCCACGCCCGCGCCGATGCCGGTGCTCAGCTCCCGTTCGCGCTCACGCACGGCGCCGAGGACGGCGGCGCGAGCACTCGGGTCGGAGTTCGGTATGGCGAGATCGACGAGCTCGCGCAGGAGGTCGTCCTTCGTTCGGCTGCCGAGCGGAACCTTCACCCGGTCCGCGGACAGCAGCTCAGAGAGCAGCACTCGGGCTCCGTAGGGGCATAGCGGTCGCGGCAATCTAACGGCGCGGGGAGGTACGTGGAAGACGGCCGCTTGACCGGTCACGCCCTGACCCGTAACCTCAACCCCATGCGCCGCTTCGATTTCCCGGCGCGCCGTCGGCGCGCGCTCGGCGGTGCGGCCGCCTCCGTCGCTCCACTCGTGCTCGTCGCGGCGCGGCTGCAGGCGCAGCAGGTGCCGGGTCGCGACCTGTTCGAGTTTCCGCTCGGCACCATGGGCGAGGCGCCGGCGCTCGCCGAGCAGAGCGGCGTCGCGTTCTGGAATCCGGCGCTGGCGGCAATGCCGCGCGGCAGCCGCGCCCGCTTCGGCGTCGCGGCGCTGGCCACGCCCGCCGACCAGGGCGTCTCCGCGCAGCTCGCCGGCGTCGCCGTCGCGTTCTCCAAAGCGGTGACGGGTGGTCTCTCGGTCGCCCGTGCCGGCGTCCAGGACCTCGTGCGCACGGAGACCGATCCACAGTCGCTCGGTCGTCTCAGCTACAACTCGACCGTGTACAGCGCGCTCGTCGCGCGGCGATCGCCAGCGCACGTCGTCACCGGGCTCGCCCTCCGCTACCGCACCGGCCAGCTCGACGACCTGCGGCGAGGCGCGGTCGGCCTCGACGGCGGCGTGCTCGCGGACGGCCTGCTCGGCAAGCTCGACGCGCGCGTCGCGGTGGCCAGCTTTCTCTGGCGGCCGGCGAACCGGGCCGACGAGCGCGCGACCGTCACCGCCGCGACGGACGCCCGCGTCCGCGGCACCGGTGAGCTGCGCGAGGCGCGCGCCGGCTACGGCTTCACCGTGACGCAGGGCGGGTCGCGCGAGCACTACGCGGTCGGCTCGGCGCGCTACGGCGCCTGGGCCGGCCGGCTCGGCGTCGCGCGGGCGACCACCTTCGACGACGTGACGTGGCGGCTCCGACTGGGCATCGGCGTGTATTATGCCCGGTACGTCGTCGGCGTCTCGCGCGAGAGCAGCGGCGCCGCCGGCCTGCCCGCCACGTATCAGTTCAGCCTCAGCTCCACGATCAAGTGACGACTCCGCCCGAGACCCCGACGCCCGCTACCTCCGCTCCGCCCCGCCGCGGTGCGGCCGAGCCGACGACGCCGTCCAAGGAGAACCTGCTCAACCTCGCGCCGGACGCCGCCGTCGCCCGGCTGCGCGACTTCATGGTCGAGCACGGCGAGCCCGGCTACCGGGCGGCGCAGGTGGCCCGCCGTCTCTGGCAGAACCCGGCGCCGGACTTCGAGGCGATGACCGAGCTGCCGAAGGCGCTGCGCGATCTGCTCGGCGAGCACTTCGCCATGCCCCGTCTGGCGCTCGCGGCGCGGCAGCAGTCGTCCGACGGGACGCAGAAGTTCCTCTTCCGGCTGGCAGACGGCGAGGCGATCGAGACCGTCGCCATCCCCGACGGCGACCGGATGACGCTCTGCATCTCGTCGCAGGCGGGATGCGCGCTCAAGTGCTCGTTCTGCTCCACCGGCGTGATGGGCTTCTCGCGCAACCTCGAGGTCCACGAGATCGCCGGTCAGGTGCGCGAGATGAAGCTGCTCGACCCGCCCATCGAGCCGACGAACATCGTCTTCATGGGGATGGGCGAGCCGATGATGAACTGGAAGGCGGTGGACCCGACGCTGACGCTGCTCAACAGTCCCGCGGCTCTCGGCATCGGCGCCCGCCACATCACGATCTCCACGGTCGGCGTCCTGCCGGGGATCGTCGCGCTCGGCGAGCGCCCCGAGCAGTTCCGGCTCGCGATCTCGATCCACGCGCCGAGCGACGAGCTGCGCCAGCAGCTCATGCCGATCAACACCAAGTATCCGCTCGCCGACGTCATCGAGGCGGCGAAGGTGTTCGATCGGCGCGTCACCTTCGAGTACGTCATGCTCGGCGGCGTCAACGATCGGCCCGAGCACGCGCGGCAGCTGGCGCGGCTCGCCCGCGAGTGCCGCGCGTTCGTCAACCTCATTCCGCTCCACCCCGGCGGCGCGATGGGATTCTCGCCCACGCCCGCGAACGAGATTCAGGCGTTCGCGCGCGAGCTGCGCGACGCCGGCGTCGAGGTCGCGATCCGGAAGAGCCGCGGGATGGACATCGCCGCGGCGTGCGGCCAGCTACGGGTTGAACGGCTTGGCCGGCGGGCGCCACGACGCCCCGATCTGAAC
>DATMHT010000086.1:0-12051 GCA_035554795.1 Gemmatimonadaceae bacterium
GCGCGCGTCATCACCTACGAGCAGGCCGTCCGCTTTCTCACGGACTATCTGGACGGCGATCGTTACTACCGGACGGCGCGACCCCTCCACAACCTGGAGCGCTGTCGCGCGCAGCTCGCGCTGCTCGACGCGCTCACTCGGGCCGAGCCGGCTCTGGCGCGTGCGGTGGCACGGTCGTGAGCGTGTCCTCCAGGCGGCCGTCTCCGACGTCGCCGGCCGTGGGCTCGGCGGTCCGAAACATCGCGCTCACGAGGCGGTAGAGCAGCGCACCACTCGCGATGGCGGCGACGGTGAACGCCGCGGCCAGCGCCGCGCGTCCGTAGAGCGCGTTCCCGGCGGCGAAGAGCGCCGAGTACACGAACACGCAGCCGGCCGTCCACGCGAGGAGCTGCTGCGGCAGGCTGTCCGGGCTCGGCTCGAGGTGCGCCGCGGCGCGCACCGGACGCCAGCCCGGGCCCGCGGGCCGCACCTTCCGGTAGAAGCGCTCGAGCGTCGCCTGGTCGGTGGGACGCGTCAGCAGCGTCACGGCGATCCACACGACCGAGGTCGTGGCCACGGTGATCAGCAGCGCGACGTGGGAGGGCACCTGCGCGCCCGCCTTGCCGGCGATGAAGAAGCCGACGGCGACGACGAAGGAGCTGACCATCGCGCTGATCTCGCTCCACGCGTTGACACGCCACCAGAACCAGCGCAGCAGATAGATGAGCCCCGTGCCGGCGCCGACCGACATGATCAGCTCGAAGCTCTGCCGCGCCGAGTCGAGCACGAACGTCACCAGCGCGGCGACGAGCATGAGCAGCGCCGTCGTCACGCGCCCCACGGTGACGTAGTGCCGCTCCGTGGCGCCCGGCCGGATGAAGCGGCGGTAGAGGTCGTGCACCAGGTACGACGTCCCCCAGTTGAGGTGCGTGGAGATCGTCGACACGTAGGCGGCGAGCAGCCCGGCCACCATGACGCCGAGCCAGCCCGCCGGGAGGAAGCGCAGCATCGCCGGGTACGCCATGTCGTGTCCGATGAGCCGCGGGTCGACGTAGGGGAAGGTGCGAGCGATGTCGGAGACGTGCGGGTAGACGAGCGTGGAGGCGAGGGCCACGATGATCCACGGCCACGACCGCAGCGCGTAGTGGGCGACGTTGAAGAGGAGTGTGCCGGTGAGCGCATCGCGCTCGCTGCGGGCGGCGAGCATGCGCTGCGCGATGTAGCTGCCGCCGCCCGGCTCCGCTCCCGGGTACCACACCGACCACCACTGGACGGTGAGCGGGATGACGAACACCGCGAGCGCCAGCTTCCAGTCGCCGAAGTCGGGCAGGAGGTCGAGGAGCCGCGGGTCGGTGCGGGCGACGAGCCCCGACAGCCCGCCGACCTGCGGCTGCTTCAGGGCGAACCAGGCGGCGGCGAAGGAGCCGGACATGGCGATGCCGAACTGGACGAAGTCCGTCACCATGACGCCCCAGAGGCCAGACGTCGCGGCGAAGGCCACGTTGAGCCCGGCGCAGACGAGGAGCGTCTTGGCCATCGGCCACCCGAGGACGACGGCGGCGATCTTCGCCGCGGCGAGGTTCACCGTGGCCATGATCACGCAGTTGAAGAACAGTCCCAGGTACACCGCGCGAAAGCCGCGCACGAACGTCGCCGGGCGGCCGGAGTAGCGCAGCTCGTAGAACTCGAGGTCCGTGAGCACGCCGGCGCGGCGCCAGAGCCGGGCGAAGAAGAACACGGTGGCCATTCCCGTGAGCAGGAACGACCACCAGGCCCAGTTGTTCGCCACGCCGCGCTCGCGCACCAGGTTGGTGACGAGGTTCGGCGTGTCGGTGCTGAAGGTCGTGGCCACCATCGACACGCCGAGCAGCCACCACGGCGCGGCGCGCCCCGAGGTGAAGAACTCGGCCGTGCTCGAGCCGGCGCGCCGTGCGAGGAGGAGCGCCGGCAGGAACGAGATGCCGATCGAGGCGACGACGATCAGCCAGTCGAGCGTGGTCAGGCGCATTGCGGAGTCCCGTTGGCGGCTCGTGTGGAGCGAGGTTGACGTGCGGTCGTCAGCGCCGGCCGCGCCGTCCCTCGACGACGTCCTACATCATCGCGCGGCCGGACTGCGACGGCAACGCCGCCAGGAGGCGCAGTCCCACGCCGCGCGACCGACGCGACTGCCGCGCCGCGCGGCGTGGACGTGGTTAGCGGCCTCGAACACGTGCCGCATGTCGTGCGAGATGAGCACCACCGGCGGCGCGAATATGCAGTGCCCGCCGCCGCCCGGCGACCGGTGGAGCGGGACGGGGATCTCGGAAACCCGACCTCACGACGTTCCGCGCTTCCTTCGCGTTGCAAGCAAGGCTTATTGTTGGGCTACGACGAATTCCTGTCCATGATCGCCGGTCGCGGTGAGAGTACGCGTTCTCCATGATCAGCAAACCCACCACGCCGACTGTAGGCGCCGCCGTGCGCAAAGCCGACCGAGTGCCGCCGGAGTCGCGGGGCCGGCGTGTCGCTCCACCGGCCGGTGGAAGGCGAGGCACCGCTCGGCTTCACGCGCTCACCTTCGCCGCATGCTCGGTGATCGTAATCGGAGCCGGAGTCACACTGCGGTTGCTCGCCTACGCGGATCGTCGCCCGCTCTGGATGGACGAGCTGATGCTGTCGCTCGGCATCGTCACGCACTCGTTCGCGGGCCTCACACGCCAGCCGCTCGACTACGGGCAGACCGCACCCGTGCTCTTTCTCTGGTGCCAGCGGCTGGCGATCTCGCTGGCGGGCGTGAGCGAGTGGACGCTGCGCGCGCTGCCGCTCGCGTTCGGACTCCTGCTGCTGCCCTTGCTCTGGAGTGCGGGGCGCCGTTTGCTCGGCGAGCAGGCGGCGCTTCTCGCGCTGCTGCTCGCTGCCCTCTCGCAGCCGCTCATCTACTACTCGAGCGAGGCGAAGCAGTACGCGGCGGACGCCTGCTTCACCGCTCTGCTGATCCATGCAGTGACGGTCGTGCTGCGCGCGCCCGCCGAGGCGCGCTCGTGGCGGTGGCTCGCCGCCACTGGCGTCCTGGCCGCGGGCTTCTCGCAGCCCAGCGTGTTCGTCCTGTTTGCTGCCTGCGTTGCGCTCGCATTCTCGCCGCCCGTGCGAGAGGCGCCGCGCTGGCGGCAACGGCTTGCTGCCGTCTCCACCCTCTGGGCCGCGCTCTGCGCACTGCTCTTCGCCACGGTGTACCGCGCTGCGGCCGCGAGCCCATACATGCAGCGTGTCTGGGCCGCTGTGTTTCTCACGCCGACCGCACCAGACATCGCTGAACGCGTCCACTTTTCGGTGCGCGACGTCCTGCTGCAGACGATGCTCCCGGATTGGCCGGGCGCCACACCCACAGCGTTCGTGATCGGCGTACTGGGGTACCTCGCCGGCGCGGCCGCGCTCTGGCTCCGCCGCACGCGCGACGGGCGCGCGGCCGCTGCGCTCCTCACGCTTCCCGTTGCGGGGGTGTTCGCCGCCTCGGCTCTTGGGCGCTACCCGATCGCGACCCGCCTCGTCCTCTTCCTGGCACCGGCAGTCTACCTGACCTACGGGGCGGCGGTCGCGGCGCTGCTCGACGCGCGCCCGGTGGTGCGCACGCTTCCGGCCTGGGTGCGGGGGCTGACGTACGCCGCGGTGCTCGCGCTTCTCGTCCGGTGGCGCCTCGACGGCGTGCTCGACGAGGCCCGGCACCCGCGACGCTACGAGGATACGCGCGACCTCATCGCGTCGTACTCGCGCCAGGCCAGCCCCGATCCGGTCTACATATTTGCCGGCGGCGTCCCGAGCTGGGCGTTCTACACCACCGATTGGAGCAGCCCCGATACGGCGCGCCTCACGTGGATGGCGCGGGTTGCCGGCCCCGGCGGCCCGGCGTTCGGCAACCGCCCCAGCCGCCGGCGTCGCGTCGGGCGCGAGTACGACGAGCTCCGATACCCGAGCCGTGGCCACGAAGAGATCATCGGCACCGGGGCGGGCATGGAGTGGCGCGAGCGGGCGAACATTCCCGACCCGGACCCGGACGAGGGCTGGGCGGAGAACGAGGCACGCCGCCTCTACGAAGCTGTCGCACGTCGCGCCGACGGCGGCCGGTCGGCATGGGTGTACTTCGCGCACGAAGGCGGGACGCAGCGCGACGCCGTGCTGGACGCGCTTCGCCAGTCGGGCACGCGAGTCGACATCGTGCGAAGCGCAAACGGGGTCGTACTCTACCGCGCCACCTTTCCGCTCGGCAGAAACGGTACCGACTCATCTGGGCGTTGAGCGAGAAAGGATGGCGCCGTCGCGCCCCTGCCCGCCGACTGCATCGCCTCGTGAGACAGCACGCCTCGGGGGAGCTGCGGTCATGTCGAGCGGAAGAAGCGATGGAGGAGGAGCGACACTGGAGGCCCGGCACCACCGAAGTGGTTGCCGGGCTTTTCAGTTTCCGGCCGCTGACGCCGCCACGACCTCGGTCGTCCACTCCCAGCGCGGCCCGACCGCCGCGCCGGCGGCACGCCGAGGCCGTCTTCCACCCGAAGCCGCAACCTACGAGCTGGGCGTGAGCGCGAGCGCACGCGGCACCCAGCGCACGCACCGAGGAGACTCGGCCCCGATGAAAGACTCGGTTGAGCGGATCGCGAGCTCGATTCGCCACTCGCAGATGCTGCGCCTCTTCACCGTGGGGTTCCTGGCGCTCCTGCTCCAGATCCCGATCTCGATGATCGGCGGTCTCGTCTCCGAGCGCCAGCAGCGGCGCGACGCGGCGATCACCGAGGTGTCGTCGAAGTGGGGCGAGCGGCAGTCCATCACCGGGCCGGCGCTCGTCGTCCCGTACGCCTTCCGCTGGACCGAGGTCGCGGCGGGCGGCCAGCAGGTGACGCGGACCGAGACGCGGAACGCGATCTTCCTGCCCGAGAAGCTGCGCATCCGCGGCACGATCGACGCCGACGTCCGCCATCGCGGAATCTTCTCGGTTCCCGTCTACAAGCTCGGCCTCGTCGTGGACGGCGAGTTCGCCCGCCCGCGCTTCACGGAGATCGGCGTCGAGCCGGCGGCGGTGGACTGGAAGCGGGCGCACCTCGCCCTCGGCATCTCGGACGCGCGGGCCATCCAGGAAGGGACCGCCGTGTCCTGGAACGGGCAGCGCGTGGACTTCCTCCCTGGCACGGGCGGGTTCACGGACGAGGAGACCGGCATCCACGCCCCGGTCGCGCTCGCCGACACGACGCAGCGCGTCGCGTTCTCCTTTCCGCTCGCGCTCAACGGCAGCATCGGCGTCGACGTCGCCCCGTTCGGCCAGACGACCGACGTCGAGATCGAGGGCGACGACGGCCACCCGAGCTTCCAGGGGAACTGGCTCCCGGCCGAGCGCACGGTCGCGAGCGACCGATTCAAGGCGCGGTGGTCCATCTCCTTCCTCGGGCGCAGCTACCCTCAGGCGTGGACGTCGGAGTCGAAGATGCACGAGGCGATCGACGCGTCGCGCTTCGGCGTCCAGCTCGTGGACCCGGTGGACCACTACCGCATGGCCGCGCGCAGCGTGAAGTACGCGAGCCTGTTCATCCTCCTGACGTTCGCGACGGTCTGGCTCATCGAGGTGCTGTCTGGGATGCGGGTCCACGCCATCCAGTACCTGCTGCTCGGCGGCGCGCTCTGCATCTTCTTCCTCCTCGAGCTGTCGCTTTCGGAGCACCTCGGCTTCCCGGTCGCCTACGCTGTGGCCAGCGCCGCGGTCATCGCGATGGTGGCGGCGTACAGTGTCGTCGTCCTGCGCCGGCTCAGTCGCGCGCTCGTCGTCGCCGCGGGCGTGACGCTGCTCTACGCGTATCTCTACCTGCTCCTCATGAACGAGGACTACGCGCTGCTCATCGGGTCGGTCGGCCTGTTCGTCATCCTCGGCGCGATGATGTACGCGACGCGGCGCGTGGACTGGTACACTGCCGGCGCGCGCGCGCTCGAGTCGCCACTGCCTCACGAGTAGCGCGGTCGAGAGGCAACGCGATCGCGCGACGAAGGCCCGGCCGCTCCGAGGAGCGTGCCGGGCCTTCGTCGTTCGGCGAGGGTCCTACGCCCGCCGAACTACCGCGCTACTTCCCGCACACCTGGCGGATGCGGCCCGCGTCCGCCGGCAGGTAGATCGCCAGCGCGCTCGCCTTCTGGGTCGCCGACTTCGCGCCCACCGCTTCGCCGAGCACCTTCACCCCGGTCTTCGCCTGCGAGACCGGGTTGGCGACGACCGCGCTCGCGCCGGCCTTCGCCGCACCGAGGCGGATCTGCTCCTGGAGCTTGTTGTCGGTCGTGTAGACGGAATTGCCCTCGGCTTCGATGAACGCGACCTCGTAGTAGTCGGACGGGATCTCCGAGCGGTCGCCGTACGTCACGATCGCTTCCGGGCACGTCGGCGAGCCCGCGAAGGCGGGGCTGATCGGCGTCGTGCTCTTCTTCACGCCGCAGGCGCCAAGCAGCAGCACCAGCGCGAGCGGGATCGTCTTCGCAGCAGTCGTTCTCATGGTCGGCTCCTTGGGTTGCAAGGGTGGACGGAGCGCGTCCGCGCGTCCGTTGCGCACGGCTGTGTTTGCAAAGCGGGGGCCGTTGAGCCTTTCAAACGCGGGTCGAGCCGCGCGGAACGGCTACGACGCGTGATTGACCAGCCGTTTCGCGGGTCCTACATTCCCGAACCGTGGCCCACCGCCCGCACGTCTCGCCCTCGCGTCCGACCCGGATGCGGGGGCGCGTTCATGTCCAGCCGCGACGGCGGCGGAGCGATGGTGATATCGATCACGTCGTGGCCTCTCGCGTCGCACGATTTCGCATGGAGCAGCTCCGATGGAGCATCGTCCCACCGGCATGCACGGCGCGCGTCCGACGCTGAGCGACGTCGCGCGGCAGGCCGGCGTGTCGAAGGCGACCGCGTCGGCCGCCCTCAACGACACCGGCTCGGTGAGCGAGGCGACGCGCGCCCGCGTCGCCGCGGCCGCCGAGCAGCTCAACTATCGCCCGAGCCATCACGCCGCCGGCCGCGGCGCCGTCGGCGCGAGCCGCGTCGGGCGCAGCATCGGCGTGCTCGTGAAGGAGCTCGACAACCCGTACTTCGCCGGCGTGATCGCCGGGGCGCGCGACTACGCCCGCGCGCACGGCTACGCGCTGCTCGTCACGACGTCGGAGCGCGACGCGGAGGCGGAGCGTCAGGCGGTCGCGCTGCTCGACGCGAGCGACGTCGGCGGATTGATCGTGACGGCGGTGCTCGACGAGCGCGCCGACCTCTCGCACCTCTTCGAGCTGAAGCGGCGCAACGTCCCGTTCGTGCTGCTCGGCGAGGTGGTCGGCGTGCCGGCGAGCCTGGTGGACGTGGACAACGTCGGCGCGTCGCGGGCGGCGGTCGAGCACCTGATCGCGCGGGGACACCGGCAGGTGGTGCACTTCGCCGGCCCGAGCGGCTCGACGCACGCCAAGGAGCGCCTCGACGGCGTGCGGCGCGCGTTAGGCGCGGCGCGGCTCGCCTTCACCGACCGCGACGTCGTGCCCGCCGGTGCCAGCCTCGCCGACGGCTACCACGCGGCGCGGGAGTACTTCGGCGCGCGGCGCGACGCGGCGAGCGGCCGACCGACGGCGGTGACCTGCTACAACGACCTCGTCGCGATCGGCGTCTGCCGCGCGCTCGCCGAGCTCGGGCTGCGCGTGCCGGAGGACGTCGCGGTCGTCGGCTTCGACGACATCCCGATCCTCGAGTACCTGCCGGTGCCGCTCACCTCCGTGCGCGTGCCGACGCACCGGATGGGCGAGGTCGCCGCCGAGCTGCTGATCCGCCACATCGAGTCGCGCGAGCCGCTGCCGCCGCAGAAGGTGTATCTCGACGCGGAGCTGATCGTGCGGCGGTCGACGGAGAGCGGGTAGGCGAGGGACGGGGGACATGGAACCTGGGACGCGCGCCTCCCAGGTTCCATGTCCCCCGGCCCCCGTCCCGCGTCCCCTCAATTCTCCAGCCCGCACCTCGTATGACCATCTCCCGCTCCTTCTCGCGCCGTCTCCTGCCGATCGCCCTCGCCATGGCCGCGCCGGCCACGTCGCATGCGCAGCTGCGCGTCTCGCGGCTCGTCGGCGATCACATGGTGATGCAGCGCGGCGTCGCGGTGCCGGTGTGGGGCTGGGCCCCGCCGGGCGACGCGATCACCGTCACCTTCGACGGCAGGCGCCACGCCACGCGCGCCGACGCGAAGGGCGCGTGGCAGGTGACGCTTCCGGCGATGAAGGCGGGCGGGCCGCACGAGATGACGGTCGCCGACCGGGGCGAGCGGATCGCGGTGCGCGACATCCTCGTCGGCGACGTGTGGATCTGCTCGGGGCAGTCGAACATGGAGTTCGTCGTCGCCGACGCGCGCAACGGCGCGAGCGAGGTGGCGGCCGCGCACGATCCGATGATCCGCCACTTCAAGGTCCCGAACTCGTACGCCACGCGTCCGGAGGACGAGCTGGCCGGCGGGAGCTGGGAGGTCGCCGACTCCGCACACGCGGGCCATGTCACGGCGGTGGGCTACTTCTTCGCCCGCGACGTGCGCAAGCACGTGAACGTGCCGATCGGGCTGCTCCACACCTCGTGGGGCGGCACGCGGATCGAGGAGTGGATGAGCGCGGAGGCGCTGCACCTCGGGCCGGGGGCGGTGGACAGCATGATGCGGCAGGAGCGCGAGCGCGAGGCGCATGCGCTCGACTCGGTCCGCGCCCGGCTCGGCGGGACGCTGCCGACCCGGGACGCCGGCCTCGTGGACGGCCGCGCCGTCTGGGCCGACCCGACGCTGAGCGACACGGCGTGGGCGACGATCGCCGTTCCCGCGGACTGGGAGACGCAGGGCTACGACGCGCTCGACGGCATCGCGTGGTACCGGACGTCGTTCGAGCTGAGCGATGCCGAGGCGCGCGCGGGCGTGACGCTCGGCCTCGGCGAGATCGACGACTCGGACATCAGCTACGTGAACGGCCACGAGGTCGGCCGGATGACGAACGCGTGGGACAAGCCGCGGCGGTACGCGGTCCCCGCGTCGGCGCTGCGAGCCGGACGCAACGTGATCACCGTGCGCGTCGAGGACACCGGCGGCGGGGGCGGGATCGTCGGCGTGCCCGCCGAGCTGTACGTGGAGTCGGGCGGCGTGAAGCGTCCGCTCGCCGGCGCGTGGAAGTTCAAGGTCGGCCTCGTGTCAGCGGGGACGAACGCGCAGCAGATCAATACGGTCCCGACGCTGCTCTTCAACAAGATGGTGCACCCGCTGCTGCGCTATCCGATCAAGGGTGCGCTCTGGTACCAGGGCGAGGCCAACGCCGACCACTACGCGGACGCCGTCGCCTACCGGCCGCTGTTCGCGGGGATGATCGAGGACTGGCGCCGGCGGTGGCACGTGGGCGCGTTCCCGTTCCTCTTCGTGCAGCTCGCCAACTACATGGCGGCGGACTCCGAGCCGGTGCTGGAGAGCAACTGGGCGGCGCTGCGCGAGTCGCAGAGCGCGGCGCTGCGGCTGCCCAACACGGCGCAGGCCGTGATCATCGACATCGGCGAGGGCGGCGACATCCACCCGAAGAACAAGCAGGACGTCGGCGCGCGGCTGGCGCTGGCTGCGCGCAAGGTCGCGTACGGCGAGAAGAGTGTCGTGTACTCCGGTCCGACCTTCCGCCGGCAGCGCGTGCGCGGCGATCGTGTGATCGTCCACTTCGACCACGTCGGCGGCGGGCTGACGACGCGCGGCGGATCCCCACCGGGCGGCTTCGCCATCGCCGGCGCCGATCGCCACTTCGTCTGGGCCAACGCCTCGATCGAGGGCGACAGCGTCGTCGTGTGGAGCGATCGCGTGAAGAACCCCGTCGCCGTGCGCTACGCGTGGGACAACAACCCGACGCGCGCCAACCTCTACAACCGCGAGGGGCTGCCCGCCGCTCCCTTCCGGACGGACGCCTGGTGACGCGCGAGCGACTCGCGCCGGCGTACGACCGGATGACGTACCGGCGCGCCGGCCGCAGCGGCTTGCGGCTGCCGGCGATCTCGCTCGGCCTCTGGCAGAACTTCGGGAGCGTCGACCCATACGACCGCTCGCGGGCGATCCTGCTTCGCGCGTTCGAGCTCGGCATCACGCACTTCGACCTCGCCAACAACTACGGGCCCGCACCGGGCACGGCGGAGGAGACGTTCGGTCGCATCCTGCGCGAGGACCTGCTCGGCCACCGCGACGAGCTGATCGTCTCGACGAAGGCGGGCTACACGATGTGGCCGGGCCCGTACGGCGACTGGGGCTCGCGGAAGTACCTGCTCGCGAGCCTCGACCAGAGCCTGCGCCGCATGGGGCTCGAGTACGTGGACGTCTTCTACCACCACCGCCCCGACCCCGAGACGCCGCTCGAGGAGACGATGCTCGCGCTCGACCAGGCGGTGCGGCAGGGGAAGGCGCTCTACGTCGGTCTGTCGAACTACGACGCCGAGCGCACGCGCGCGGCGGCGAAGATCCTGCGCGAGCTGCGCACGCCGCTCGTGATCCATCAGCCGAAGTACAGCATGTTCGAGCGGAAGCCGGAGGCGGCGCTGCTCGGCACGCTCGCCGACGAGGGGATCGGGTGCATCGTCTTCTCGCCGCTCGCGCAGGGGCTGCTCACCGACCGCTACCTGCGCGACGTCCCGGCCGACTCGCGCGCGGGGAAGGAGCACGGCACGCTCCAGCCGGACGCGCTGACGCCGGCGCGCCGGGCGCAGATCGCGCGCCTGAACGAGATCGCGGCCGCGCGCGGGCAGAGCCTGGCGCAGCTCGCGCTCGCGTGGGTGCTGCGGCACGACGTCGTGACCTCGGCGCTCGTCGGCGCGAGCAGCGTGCGACAGCTCGAGGACAACGTGCGCTCGCTCGAGCAGCTCGCGCTCTCGAGCGACGAGCTGCGGGCGATCGACGCGGTGCTCGCCGCGTGAGCGTGACGCGGCGCGCGCGCCGATGACGATGGCGCATCGGCGCGACGACGTCATCCTCGGCGTGGACGTCGGAACGAGCGGGGTGAAGGTGCTGGCGATGGACGCGCGCGGCGGCGTCGTCGAGACGGCGACCGCGCCACTCACGCTCCAGACGCCGCACCCCGGCTGGGCCGAGCAGGACCCGGACGCGTGGTGGGCGGCGAGCAGGGAAGCGGTGTGCACGGTGACGTCGCGGCTCGGCGGCGCGCGGGTGGCGGCGATCGGGCTCTCGGGGCAGATGCACTCGTCGGTGTTCCTCGACGCGCGGGGCGCGGTCGTGCGGCCAGCGCTGCTCTGGTGCGACGCACGCACCGGCGCCGAATGCGACGAGATCACCGCGCGCGTCGGCCCGGAGCGGCTGCGCGAGTGGACGTGCAACGCCGCGCTCGCCGGCTTCACGCTCCCGAAGATCCTCTGGCTGCGGAAGCACGAGCCGGAGGCGTTCGCGCGCACGGCGAAGGTCGTGCTCGCGAAGGACTACGTGCGCTACCGCCTCACCGGCGCGCTCGCCACCGATCCGTCGGACGCGTCGGGGACGCTGCTGTACGACGTCGCGCACGACCGCTGGAGCCGCGACATGCTGGACGCCGCCGGGCTGCCGGCGTCGCTGCTGCCATCGGTCGTCGCGTCGGCGGAGATCTCGGGGCGGGTGACGCCGGACGTTGCGGCCGACCTCGGCCTCCCCGCGGGGACGCCCGTCGTCGGCGGCGGATCGGACAACGCCTGCGCGGCGCTCGGCGTCGGCGTCGCGGCGCCCGGCGACGCGGCGGCGAGCTGGGGAACTTCGGGCATCGTCCTCGCGCCGACGTCGCGGCCGGTCGTGGATCCGCTCCTCCGCGCCCACACCTTTCGCCACGCGGTGCCGGACACGTGGTATGTGATCGGCGTCGTGCTGTCGGCGGGCGCAGCGTTCGCGTGGGTGCGCGACCAGCTCGCGCGCGACCTCGCCGGGCTGCCCGACGCCGACCAGCGCCTCGACGCCGAGGCGGCGAGCGTCGCGCCGGGCGCGGGCGGGCTGACGTTCCTACCGTACCTCCAGGGCGAGCGCACGCCGCACCGCGACCCGTCGGCGCGCGGCGCGCTCGTCGGGCTCACGCTCGCGCACA
>DATMHT010000087.1:0-1511 GCA_035554795.1 Gemmatimonadaceae bacterium
CCGATCCGCGGCGTCGCGCTGGCGATGCACGAGCCGATCGGCGTCGTCGGCGTCGCGGCGCCGAACGAGGCGCCGCTGCTCGGCTTCGTCTCGGCGGTCGCGCCGCTCGTCGCCATGGGCAACACCGTCGTCGCCGTGCCGTCGGAGACCTTCCCGCTCGCGGCCACCGACTTCTACTCGGTGCTCGACACCTCCGACGTGCCGGGCGGCGTGATCAACATCGTCACCGGGGCGAAGGACGCGCTGGCGAAGGTGCTCGCCGAGCACGACGACGTCGAGGCGGTCTGGTACTTCGGCGGCGCGGAGGGCGCGGCGGCGGTGGAGCGTGCGTCGGCGTCGAACATGAAGCGCACCTGGACCGACACCCATGGCCGCGACTGGCGCGACGCGCGCGTCGGCGAGGGCCGCGAGTTCCTGCGCCAGGCGGTGCAGGTGAAGAACATCTGGGTCCCCTACGGTGAGTAGCCGCGCATGCATCCCCGCATCGCCGAGCTGACGGACTACCTGCAGCGCGCTCGCGTCGAGCTGCTCGCGGCGGTGGACGCGATCCCCGAAGCGCGCTGCGCCGAGCCGCCGCGCGCCGGCACGTGGTCGCCCGCCGAGGTGCTCGACCACCTGGCCGTCGTCGAGGCGGGCACCGCGAGGCTGCTCGCGAAGCGCGTCGCCCGCGCGCGCGAGGCCGGGCTCGGCCCCGAGCGTGAGACGACGTCGGTGCTCGACGCGCTCGACGGGCGTGGCGTCGCCTCGCGTGCGGAGCGCTGGGAGGCGCCCGATCTGGTCGCCCCGCGGCCGGGTGCGACCATCACGAGCGCGCTCGCGTCGCTGCGCGAGTCGCGGGCCGCGCTGCTCGACGTGCTCCATGGCGCCGACGGCCTCGATCTCTCGGCGGTGAAGGCGACGCACGCGCGGCTCGGGGAGATCAACGTCTACCAGTGGGCGCTGTTCATCGCCCAGCACGAGGCGCGGCACACCGAGCAGCTCGCCGAGATAGCCGCCGGTCGCGAGGGCAGCGCCGTCTGACGCGCGCTCGGCGGCCACGCGCGCGCATCTCGTTCACGGGCGCGCCGCGGCTGCTGGCGGTGGACGTCGGCGTCCGTGCCGGCCTCGCGCTGTACGGCGACGACGGCCGCGTCATCTGGTACCGCTCGCGCAACTTCGGCTCGACCGCGCGCTTGCGCCGCGCCGCGCCGGTGGTGCTCGCCGACATCCCCGGCCTCGCCTACGTCGCGCTGGAGGGCGGCGGCGTCATCGCCGACATATGGGAGCGCGAGGCGGAGCGGCTCGCGGCGACGGTCATCCGCGTCAGCGCCGAGGAGTGGCGCGCCGAGCTCCTCTATCCGCGCGAGCAGCGGAGCGGCGCGCAGGCGAAGCAGCACGCGGACGCGCTCGCGCGGCGCGCGATCGCCTGGTCCGGCGCGCCGCGCCCGACGTCGCTCACGCACGACGCCGCCGAGGCGGTGCTCGTCGGGCTCTGGGCGGTGGTGAGCATCGGCTGGCTCGACGCGATCCCG
>DATMHT010000088.1:0-3809 GCA_035554795.1 Gemmatimonadaceae bacterium
GTGCGGCCCCCGGTCGTCGGCGGCGCCGGTGCCCGGGTACCAGGGCCACTGGTGCATCGAGACGAAGCGGATCGCCGGCTCCTGCTCCACCAGCGCCTGCGTCCCGTTGCCGTGGTGGACGTCCCAGTCCACGATCAGGACGCGATCGGCGGCGTGGCGCTGGCGGGCGTAGTGGGCGGCGACGGCGACGTTCCCGAACAGGCAGAAGCCCATCGCGCCGTCGCGGATCGCGTGGTGCCCGGGCGGCCGCACGGCGGAGAAGCTGCGCGGCGCGCGTCCGTCGAACGCCATGTCCACCGCGTCGAGCACGCAGCCGGTGCCGGCCGAGGCCGCGTCCCACGACCCCTCGCTGACGACCGTGTCCGCGTCGAGGCGGCCGCCGCCGGCGGCGGCCATCGCCCGCACCTGCGCGACGTACCCGGCGTCGTGCGCGAGCTCCAGCTCGGCCGGCGTCGCGTGGCGCCCCTCGAGGTGCGACACGGCCTCGTACAGCTCCGGGTCGTTGCGCAGCGCGCGCGGAATCGCCCGCAGGCGGCCGACGTGCTCCGGATGCCCCCAGCCGGTGTCGTGGCGGCCGCAGTCCGAGTGCGAGATGAAGGCGGGCCTCATGCGGTCCATCTACCGGGATGCGAGAGGGGGCAGGAACCGGGAATCAGGTGGGATTCAGGCCACCCTGACCTGATTCCTGGTTCCTGCCTGCTCTAGCGTACGGGCCGCCGGCGCCTGTGGGTCACGAGGAACGTCGACCCATCACGGGCTCCCGTCTCTCCGACGGACTGATTTTCGTCGAGCACCTCGAAGCCGCCGAGCTTGAGGACGAACTGCTCGTGCGCGGTGCCCTCCGGGTAGAGCGCCTCGAGCGCGCGCACCTTGAGCGCGACGACCGGCTCGGTCGGCGGGAGGACGACGCGGACGACGTCCCACACCTCGGGCATCTGGACGCGGACGGTGATCGCGCCCGCGCCGTCCTCGGGACCGAGGCGGATCTCGCCGGGGCGGGCGCGCAGCGTCGTGACGAAGGGGGCGCTCACGCGGCCGCTCCAGCGGTGCTCGCGCCCGCGGCGGGAACGGCGATGGTCGGCGGCGCCTCGGCGAGCGGCAGGAGCGTCGAGAAGAAGCGCGCGATCTGCTGGTCGAACATGTACGTGGACCCGGTGACGCGGGTCCCGCCCTCCACCGGCGCGACGCCGATGATGAGCTCCTCCCCGCCCTGTCCGCGGAAGCTGACGAAGGTCGGCCCCTGCTTCTCGACGAAGGCGGCGTAGATGGTGTTGCGGCGCGAGAAGAACTCCTTCGCCGCGGCGAGCACCGCCGCGGGGTCGAGGCTCGTGCGCGCCTCCTGAAGCGTGCGGCTCAGTTGCTGGTTCATGTCGTCACGGGGGGCACGTTCGGTGCCCGTCAGAGAGAATCGGCGCCGTCCGTCGGCGCGATCGGGCTCGCCATCGGCGAGGAGGGCACGGTCTCCAGCGGCAGCTCGACGGTGAACGTCGTTCCCTGCCCCGGCGTCGACGCGACCTCGATGTCGCCGCCGAGGAGCTGGGCGAGGCGGCGCGAGAGGGCGAGGCCGAGGCCCGTCCCCCCGTAGCGGCGCGTCATGGAGCCGTCGCCCTGGCGGAACTCGTCGAAGACCGCGTGCACGGCGCCGGCGGGGATGCCGATGCCGGTGTCCTGCACGGCGTAGGTGACGCGCCCGCGCTCGACCGCGACCGCCAGCCGCACCTCGCCCTTCGGCGTGAACTTGTACGCGTTGCTGAGGAGACTGACGAGGATCTTCGTGATCTTCTTCCGGTCGCTCCGCATCGGCGGCAGGAAGTGCTCCGGCATCTCGACGCGGAGCTCGACGCTGGCCGGCCGCCCCTTCGTCGTCGCGACGGCGTCACGCAGTGGCCGGCGCGGATCGAACTCCTCGAGCTCGAGGACGAGGTTGCCGCGCTTGAGCGTCGTCATCTCGAGCAGGTTGTCGATGAGCGCCAGCAGGCGGTCGCTCGCGCCGCGGACCTGATCGAGATCGCGGCCCTGCTCCGGGGTGAGCGGGCCCGAGATCCCTTCCTGCAGCAGCGAGATGTAGCCCATCACGGCGGTGAGCGGTGTGCGCAGCTCGTGCGACACGTTGGCGAGGAACTCGTCCTTCACGCGCCGCGCCTCGAGCACGGCGACGTACTGCTGCTCGAGCTCCGCCTTGCTCTCGACGAGCGCCGCGTTCGTCCGCCGCAGATCGTCGATCAGCGACGCCTTCTCGGCCGTCGCGGCCATCTGGTCGGCGACGATGCGCAGCAGCGAGCGCTGCTCGGGGCTGAAGCCGCCGGCGCCGGCGAAGTAGAAGGTGACCGCGCCGAGCACGCGGCGTCCGGTCTGGAGCGGGAGCGCGACGATGGCGCGGAAGCCGAGTTCCGTCGCGACGTCCTGCCAGTCGGCGAGGCTCGAGTCGGCGAAGACGTCGGGCACCTCCACCGCGCGGCGCTCGGCGACGGCCTCGCCGCTCGGGCCATAGCCGACGCGCACCTTCATCTCGCCGAGCCAGGGGCGATAGCGCTCGGGCCAGTTGTGCGCGGCGGCGAGTCCCATCAGCTCCGAGGCGCCGTCCACGAGGAACACCGACGCGAACGCGGCGCCGACGAGCGGGCTGACGCGCTCGAGGGCGAAGCGGAAGACTTCCTCGGGGCGGTCCGCGGTGAGGAAGGCGTGCGCGATCTCGCGCACGGCCATCAGCTCGCGGAGCTGGAAGTCGGGCGCGGTCGCGGTGGCCGCCGTGGCGGCGACCGACACGACGGACTGTTTGGCGTGGGCGGCGGGCGACTCGTCGTCGGCGCGCGGCGGCGGGTTCGTCACGCTGGCCAATCTAAGGGCGGGTTCCCGGCGGGGCCAGAAGAAGGAGCGGGGACGGGGGACGGGGGAGACGGAACGTCGCGGTCGGCGCGAGCCGATGCGGCGTGCGGTGAAGCGGTCACGCGCACTGTGCGGCTACTCGTAGACTTCGCGTTGGGGGACGCGCGCCGAACGTGTGAGCACGGATTCGCAACCGCCGCCGTCCACCGCGTGCCCCGTCCCGCGTCCCCCGTCCCAGCTACCGGCCTTTCTTCAACGCCCGCACCTCCACCGCGAACTGCAGCACGTTCGGCGGTGTGCTCACCACCTGCGCGATGCACTCGGCCACGTCCTCCGGCGCCAGCTTCCAGCTCGTGTCGGTGCCCTCGGGCTTCGGGCTGAGCGCCGTGTCCACCGAGCCGGGGTTCACCACCGAGACCTTCACGCCCCGGTCGCGCACCTCGAACAGCAGCGATTCCGCGAACCCCATCACCGCGTGCTTCGTCGCCGCGTAGCAGGTGCCGCCGGCGAACGCGCTCCGCCCGGCGATCGAGCCGACCGCGACGACGTGGCCGTGGCCGCGCTCGACCATCCCCGGCAGCACGGCGCGCGTGACGTGATAGAGCGCGTTGAAGTTGACGTCCACCATCCGGTGCCACTCCTCGGACGTCAGCTCGAGGAAGGGCTTCTGCGACATCACGCCAGCGTTGTTCACGAGCACGTCGGCGTCCACGTCGGCGAGCGCCTCCGCGACGGCGCGCGGGTCGGCCACGTCGAGCGTGATCGTGCGACAGCGCCCGCCCATCTCGCCGATCTCCGCCGCCAGCGCGTCGAGCTCCTCCTCCGAGCGCGCCACCGCGACGACGTCGTACTCCATCGCCAGCCGCACCGCCGTCGCCCGCCCGATGCCCCGCGACGCGCCGGTGATCAGCACGACCTCCCTGCCGACTTCTTCTTCAGCCATGGTCCCTCTATCGGGATGAGTGCAGGAATGAGGAATGAGG
>DATMHT010000089.1:0-4236 GCA_035554795.1 Gemmatimonadaceae bacterium
GGGATGAGGACGCCGCCCTCGGGCGCGGGCACGCGCAGCACCATCGTGCGGTCGCGCGCCGTGCGGCGGAAGCCGTGCCCCTCGTAGATGCGGTTGATGAGGATGCGCTGCACGATGACCATCGTGATCGCCAGCAGCGGCAGCGCCACCACCAGGCCGACGCCGCCGAGCAGCTTGCCGACGATGAGCACCGTGATGATGGTCAGCACCGGCGGCAGCTCGAGCGCGTCGGACATGATCTTGGGACTGACGATGTTCCCCTCGATCAGGTGGATGACGACGCCGAGCAGCACGACGAGCGACGCGTGGCCGCCCGGTCCGAAGCCCCAGACCCCGTGTCCGCCGAGGACGAAGAGCGCGGGTAGCGTGGTCGAGAGCAGCGTCCCGAAGAACGGCACGATCGCGACGGCCCCGGTGAAGATGCCGAAGGTCAGCGCGTACGGGACCTGGAGCAGGTAGAGTCCCGCCGTCGTCAGCGCGGCGAGGATGGTCATCGTGAGGAGCTGACCGACGATGAAGCGGCGCAGCTTGTCCGACAGATCGCCGAGCACGTCGCGCACGAGGTCGCGGTGCACGGGCGGGAAGAGGGCGATGAGCCACTCGCGGTACGTGCCCGGGTGGAGCGCGAGATAGAGCCCCATCACCGCGACCGAGAAGACGCTGATCGCCCCGTGCACGAGCGAGAACACCTTCGGGACGATGCCCTCGAACTGACCGCTGATCTGGTCGTAGAACGCGCGCAGCACGCGGTGCTGGCCGGGCGCGAAGTCTGGCCCGAGCGCCGGGAAGCGGGAGACGATGCGGTCGATCCCGGCCTCCCAGCTCTCGATGTAGCTCGGCAGCACCTGCACGAGCTGGCGCGTCTGCTCGATCACCGGCGGCACGAGCAGGAAGAGCAGCCCGATGACGGCGGTGAGCGAGACGAGGACCGCGAGCACGAGCGCCCACGGCCGCGGCAGCCGCAGGCGGGCGGTGAAGAAGTCGGTGACCGCGCCCAGGTAGAGCGAGATCAGCACCGCCATCAGCAGCAGTACGAGCACGTCGGCCACCTTCCCGACGAGCCAGAGCATCAGGATCGTCAGGACGGTGGCCGTGAGGATGGGCGCGAAGCGCAGACGCGCGCCGGCGACGGCGGATGACACGGATGCTCTCAAGCGGCGGCTCTCGGTAGTTCGGTGTGACGGACGCCGGCGCCGGACGTGCGTGTCGAAAGACGCGCGCTACGCGCCGCCGGCGTCAGCCGGTGGACTTCTTCTCCTCGGGGATCGCCTCGTACTCCGCCGAGTGGATCGCGTGTTCGGCGTCCTCGTCGGCGCCGGCGGCGTTGGCACCGGCGGCGTTGGCACTTCCCGCGCCAAGCTGGCCACGGGTCTGGGGCACGGCACCGGGGAGCTGGTTGGCGCCGGGCTTCGCCGGCGCGGGAAGCATTCCCATCTTCTGTTTGAGCGCGAGGAGCTGGACGTCGGCGCTGGCGGTGCCGGCCGAGCGCTCGAGGCGCTTGAAGTCGTTCGCGAGACGGTCGCCCGAGAACTCCTCGTCGATCTCGGTCGACGCGCGGATCTGGCGCTCGTTCTGCTCGATCTTCTCCTCCATCCGGGCGAACGCCTCGAACGCGCTCTTCTCCGACATCGACGACATCGTGTCGGCGATGCGCTTCTGCGCCTGGGCGCGACGCTGCCGGGCGAGGAGGAGGTTCTTCTTGCGCTTCGCCTCCTCGATCTTGTCGTTCAGATCGCGCAGCGAGTTCTTGAGCTTCTCCGTCTCGAGGCGGTGCGCCTCCCACGTCAGCTGCAACTGCTGGCCGTGCTGGAGATGCTCGCCCTGCCGGACGAGCGCCTGCTTCGCGAGCTCGTCCTGCCCCTCCTGCACGGCGAGCATCGCGCGCTTCTCCCAATCCTCCGCCTGACGGAACTCGGCGTCGGCCTGGTCGCGCAGCCGCTTCTCGTCGGCGATCGCGGCGGCCACCTGCTGCTTGGCGCGCGCGAGCTGCGTCCGCATGTCGACGATGATCTGATTCAGCATCTTCTCGGGGTTCTCGGCCGAGGAGATGAGGTCGTTCAGGTTCGACCGGAGGAGGGTCGAGAGGCGGTCAAAGATGCCCATGATCAGCGTGCCTCGCGGGACGGCGTCGATGCCTGATGAAGGTCGCGGCCGCCGCTTCCGCCGCGGGGCGCGTCGTGCGGCGTGCCTGGAGTCGGCTCGCGATAGATGGCGAGCTCCCTCAGGTGCTCGGCGAGTGCGAGCGTCATGCCTTCGTAGCTGGACCGGAACTCCTCGTACTGCAGGTGCTCGAGCTCGAGCGCCTCGGTGAGGACGACGGCTCCTTCCGCTATACCGTACGAGCCGTGCACGAGGTCCGAGGCGTTGAGCTCGAGCAGCCGCCGGCTGAGCGCGGAGCAGCGGCCATCGTCCTCGGGCATGTCCATGACCTTCACCCGGAGCAGGACGACCGGTGGGGCATACGAGACGACGACGTCGAGGCCGAGCGCCCCGCCGGGCCGGACGATCCAGAGGTTCTGGTCGACCTCGGAGTAGCTGGCACCATCCGCCTCGAGCCGGTCGAGAAAGGTCTCAATCTCTTCGCGCGTGACCATGGAGCACCTGGTGGGAGGACTTGTCGTGATCCTACGGACGGGGCCGCCTGTGGTTTCGGTGCGAAGGGCGCCGAGGGCGAAAATACGTGCGCGCGGAGAGGAGCGACAGGAGAGAAACGAGGGCCTGGGGCCCGGGCCCTAGCTTCGCTTGATCTGCACCAGCCGCTCCTTCGCCAGCCTCCGCCCGGTCGGCGTCGCGGCCAGGCCGCCGCCGGCGGTCTCGCGGTAGCGGACGTCCATCGAGCGGCCGATCTCGCCCATCGTGTCGATGACCTCGTCGGCGGGGATGGCGAAGGTGATGCCGGCGAGCGCCATCTCGATCGCGGCCATCGCGATCGCCGCGCCGGTGGCGTTGCGGAAGACGCACGGCAGCTCGACGAGCCCGCCTAACGGGTCGCAGACGAGGCCGAGCGTCCCCTGCTGCGCGAGCGCGACCGCGTGGCCGACCTGGGTAGGACTGCCGCCAAGCATCTCGGTGGCGGCGCCGGCCGCCATGCCAGCGGCGGCGCCCGTCTCCGCCTGGCAGCCGCCCTCGGCGCCGGAGAGCGAGGCACGCTCGGCGACGACCGCGCCGATGAGGCCCGCCGTCGCGAGCGCGTCCACGACGGCGTCGTCGGGCACGTTGCGCGCGTGCGCTAGCCCGGTCAGCACCGCCGGGAGCACGCCGGCGCCACCCGCGGTCGGCGCGGCGACGATGACGCCCATCGCCGCGTTCACTTCCTGCACGGCGAGGGCGCGGGCGAGGATGTCGCGGAACGGCGTGCCGGCGAGCGGCCCGTCGGGCCCGGTGCGCAGCTTCGCCGCGTCACCGCCGACGAGCCCCGACGACGAGCGCAGCTCGCCGGTCATCCCGTGAGCGACGGCGCCGCGCATGACGTCGAGGGCGCGGGCGAGGGCGGCGCGAATCTCGGCCACCGGCCGCCCCTGGTCGCGCGACTCGGCGGCGAGGGCGACGCGCGCGATCGTGGTGCCCTGCGCTTCGGCGTCGCGGATGGCGTCGGCTAGTGAGCGGTACATGAAGAAAGGTGGAGGGTGGGGGGAGAGGGTATAGTCGCGTGCCACACGCTACCCCCTACACCCTACACCCGACGCGGCGCGTTTCGCTACGCGCCGACGGCCATTCGCCGTTTCGCTACGCGCTGACCTTGTCGAGCCGGAACGCCCATCGCACCCACGGCAGGGCGCGGATGTGATCGCGGACGTCCTCGCCCGGGACGTCGTCGATCTCGATGACCATGAAGGCGTCGCCGCCGCGCTCCTTCCGCGTCAGGCGGAGCGTGGCGATGTTGAGCTCGTGCTCGGCGAGGACGCCGGCGATGCGCGCGACCGAGCCGCGCACGTCCTCGGCGACGAGCACGATCGTGTGGAGGTTCCCCGTGACCTCGACCGGGTAGCCGTCGATGTCGGTGACGAGGACGCGGCCCGCACCTAACGACGAGCCGGTCATGACGGCGCGCCGGTCGCCGCGCTCGACGGTGATGCGCACCGTGTTCGGATGCACCTCCGCCTCCTCGCCGAGCGTCGTCTTCTCGAAGCGGTAGTCGAGCCCCTCGCGCTCGGCGATCTCGAGCGCCGTGCGCAGCCGCTCGTCGTCGGGCCGGAAGCCCATCAGACCGCCGACGATGGCCTTGTCGGTGCCGTG
>DATMHT010000090.1:0-5377 GCA_035554795.1 Gemmatimonadaceae bacterium
CACTGCGACGAGGCCCGCGCGCTCGCGCCCGACGACGTCACCGCGCCGTACGCGCTGCGCGGCGAGTACGCGGCGTGGAAGGCGATCGTGCGCGGCGAGCTCGACCCGGTGACCGCCGTCATGACGCGCCGGCTGACGCTCGCCAGCGGCTCGCTGACGACGCTGATGCTGCACGCGCGCTCGGCGAAGGCGCTCGTCGCCTGCGCGCGCCAGGTGGACACCGCGTTCCCCGACGAGGAGCGCTGACGGCGGCCGGGAACGACGGAGGCACGACACGGAGGAGGACGATGGCGACCATCGCACCGCTACGCACCGGCACCAAGTACTTCCAGCTCTACACCACGGCGAAGCATCTCGCGTGGGACCCGGCCGCGGTGGACCTGTCGCGCGACCGGCCGCAGTGGGAGACGATCCGGCGCGACTTCGCGCGCGAGCGCTACGCCGAGCAGATCCTGCACCTCTGCTCGCTCTTCTATGCCGGCGAGGAGAGCGTGACGCAGACGCTGTCGCCCTTCCTCGGCGCGATCGCCCGCGCCGGCCTCGGCGTGGACAAGGAGCTCTTTCTCACCGCGCAGCTCTTCGAGGAGGCGAAGCACTTCGAGCTGTTCGCGCGCTACTTCGCCGAGGTGTTCGGCGAGGACGGCGCGTCGGTCGCGGCGCGCTACCTGAGCGACGCGCCGCGCGCGGTGCTCGTGGACGACCTCGACGCGGTCGCCAATCGCCTGCGCCGCGAGGACGATCCCGTCGCGCTGCGCGCGCTGCTCGTCGAGGGCGTCGTCCACTACATGGGCGTCGTCGAGGCGATGCTGGCGCGCACGGGCTACGCCGGGTCGGCCGAGGCGCTCGCGGCGCGCGGCTGGCTGCCGGGGCTGCAGGAGGGATTCCGGCTCGTCCGGCGCGACGAGGGGCGGCACGTCGCGTTCGGGATCCGCTTCGTCGCCGAGCTGACGCGCGACGACCCCGCATTGCGCGACACCGTCCACGCGACCTTCGAGCGGCACCTGCCGAACGTGATCGGCACGGTGCAGTCGTTCGCCAGCTACGAGTACCCGCTCGTGGACCTCGACCGTCTGCAGCAGTTCGCGCTCGACGCCTTCGGCCAGTTCATGACCGCCGCCGGCCTCCTCGACGGCGGCGACGCCGGCGACCTCCAGAGCGAGCTGCGCGACGTCGAGCGCGTCACGCCCGACGCGAGGTAGGGCGAATGGCCTACGACTCCGGCCTCGTCGAGCGCGTCGCCGATGCGCTGACGACGCTCGGCGAGCGCGCCGCGCGTCAGAAGAACGTCTTCGGCGGCCGCGGCTTCCTCGTCGGCAAGCACACCTTCGTGATCGTCTTCGACGAGGACCTGATCGTGAAGACCCCCGCCGACGAATACGCCACCGCCCTCGCCACCCCCGGCATCACCCCCTTCGCCCCCGACGGCGAGCACGCGATGGGAACGTGGGTGGTAGTGAGCGGCGAGACGGTGGCGGACGATCCGGAGCTGGCGGAGTGGGTGGGGCGCGGGCTGAGAGGGGTGGGGCGGTAGAGAGAAAGAAATGCGGGTCGGGGGTCGGGGGTCGGGGATGTGCCTCGGGACGTCCCGAAGCAGTTCCCCGACCCCCGACCCCCGACCCGCATTCAAGCCATCTATCGCTCCACCGCCACCGGCTTCTCCCCCTCCTTCAGCGCCCGCGCCTTCCGCACCAGCTCCACGAACCCCGACCGGTACCCGCCCTCGTCCCTGCCTAACGACCCCTGCGCCTCGACGAGGGCGTGGTCGAGGGACGAGCGGCCCTTGTGCTCGGAGTCGCGCAGCACGAGCGCGAATTCGGCGACGGCGGCGGCGAAGGTGAAGTCGTCCGAGGGGCGCGCCCGGGCGGCGTCGCCGACGTCGAGCACGGCGCGCTGCATGAGGCGGCTCGTGTGGCCGTCGGGCTCCTTGTAGCGGAGCTTGACGTACATCAGCTCGGCGCCACCGCCCGCGTCGCGCCGAGGCGTGACGGCGGCCGGCGCGTCGGCCGACGCGTCGTCGTCGCTGCCCTTCGGGCGCTGGTAGCGGAGCGGGTCTACGCCGCGGATGACGCTCGCCGCGTCGCTCGCGCCGACGGGCACCACCTCGTAGAGCGCGGTCACGGCGTGGCCCGCGCCGAGGTCACCGGCGTCCTTCGCGTCGTCGTTGAAGTCCTCGTCGCGCAGCAGACGGTTCTCGTAGCCGAGCAGGCGGTAGGCGGCGACGCGCGCCGGGTTGAACTCCACCTGGAGCTTCACGTCCTTCGCGACCGTGAGCAGCGTCCCGCCCAGCTCGTGCACGAACACCTTCTTCGCCTCGAGCGGGCCGTCCACGTAGGCGTAGTTGCCGTTCCCGCGGTCGGCGAGCTTCTCCATCTTCGCGTCCTTGAGGTTCCCCGTGCCGAAGCCGAGCACCGTCAGGAAGGTGCCCTCGTCGCGGCGCGACTCGATCAGCCGCACGAGCTCCGCGTCGCTCGACGTGCCGACGTTGAAGTCGCCGTCGGTGGCGAGGATGACGCGGTTGTTGCCGTGCGCGAGGTGGCTGCCGCGCGCGACGTCGTAGGCGAGCCGGATGCCGGCGCCGCCCGCCGTCGAGCCGCCCGCCTCGAGCCGGTCGATCGCCTCCATGATGCGCGTCCTGTCGCTCCCCGACGTGGACGGCAGCACGAGCCCCGCGTTCCCCGCGTAGACGACGATCGCGACGCGGTCCTGCTCGCGCAGCTGGTCCACGAGCAGCCGGAACGCGCTCTTCACGAGCGGCAGCTTGTCGGGCGACATCATGGATCCCGAGACGTCGATCAGGAAGACGAGATTGCTCGGCGGCAGCTCGCGCACGTCGAGCTTCTTCGCCTGGAGCGCGACGCGGACGAGCCGGTGGCCGGGCTTCCACGGCGCCTCGTGCGTCTCCGCGGTCACCGTGAACGGCTCGGCGCCGCGCGGGGCCGGCAGGTCGTACGGGAAGTAGTTGACGAGCTCCTCGAGCCGCACCGCGTCCTTCGGCGGGAGCGCGCCCTGCTCCACGAAGCGGCGCACGTTGCTGTACGACGCGCGGTCCACGTCGATGCCGAAGGTGGACAGCGGGTTCGTGCGCGCGGCGAGGAAGGGGTTCTCCTCGATCCGGTCGTACGCCTCGGTGTTGCCGGGCTCGCGCTGGCGGCGGATGTAACCCGGCACGCCGCCGGCGTCGGCGCGGACGTAGCCGCCCGGCGCGCGCATGAGCGCCGGCGCGGGCGCCGACGATGCGGCCACGCTCCCCACGCTCCCCACACTGGCCGCCTTCGCCGACACGTTCGCCCGCGCCGAGCCGACGTGCGCGGCGCGCGAGTCCGCCACGGCCGCTCCGGTGACGACGACCTCCGACAGCCGCATCTCCGCCGCCGCGAGCGCGAAGTCCGCGCGCACCGTGTCGCCGACGATCTTCACGCGCTGCGTGCGCGACTGGTAGCCGATGCGGCGCGCCTCGAGCGTCACGTCGGTACCGCGCCGCGCGGCCGGCTCCGGCAGCGAGAACGCGTAGACGCCGTCCGCGCCCGTGGTCCCGCCGAACGCCGCGCTCGTGACGCGGACCTGCGCGCCCTGCATCGGCGCCCCGGTCGCCGCGTCGCGCACGGTCCCGGTGAAGACGACGCCGGCGGCGGTGGTGCGCCGTTCAGTGTGACGCGAGTCGAGCGCCCGCACACCGGGCACCGACAGCACGACGGCGGCGGCGAGGCTCCATCTGCCTAACGAATGAGGGGCGAGCATGCGCGCTCCGGGTCCGTGCCCCGCGAGCGGCCGCGCACACGATGGCGCGGCGGTCGCGAAGGCGTTCGGAGGGGAGACGCGGGGGTGGGAGGATGTTGCACACCGGGTGTAGGGTGTAGCCCTGCCTCGGGACGCAGAAGCTTCCCGAGCGGCCCGTCTACACCCTATCCCCTACACCCTCCTCACATGCTCCAGATGATGCTTCCCATGCCACGCATACAGCGCCAGCGTCTGGTCGAGCGTCATCGTGCGCTTGCTCTCCGGGTGCACGAACGAGCGCGCGAAGTCGGCGGGGGTCATCGCGCGCAGCAGGGCGACCCAGCGGCGGTGCAGCGCGTCGAGCATCGCGAGCGACACCTCGGGCGGCGTCGCGGCGACGTCGGGGAGCTCGGCCCAGCGCGCCTCGTCGTACGGCTTGATCGTCGGCGTGTCCTCGGTGAGCGCGAGCTTGAAGCGGATGAACGCGTTCATGTGGCTGTCGGGCACGTGGTGCACGACCTGGCGCACCGTCCAGCCGCCGTCGCGGTAGGGTGTGTCGAGCTGCGCGTCGCTCAGACCACGGACGGCGTCGCGGAACGCGGCGGGGAACGCCTCGATCTCGGCGATGAGCGCCGCGCGCGCGGCCGGCGAGGCGTCGCCGTCCCAGGTGAACTTGCCGATCGGGAATCGGGGGTCGGATGACATCGGGTGGCTGGTGGGGGGTAGCGGGTGGGGGTCGCGTGCTTGGCCCTCGTCACCGGAGAATCGCGCTCGGCAGCGGCCGGCGGCAGTGGCGCGAATGTCAGAGCGGGTGGCCGGGCGTGCGCGCGCGGTGCGATCTTACGGCGTCACGCCAACCGCGGGAGCGCGCCACGATGCCGGTCGTCAAGCTGAAGGTCTACAACGCGAACAGCGATGCCGGAGAGCCGTGCGAGGCATGTGCGCGCTGGGACCTCGCCGAGCTCCCCGTCGAGGACGACGCCACCGTCGCGATCCCCAACCCCGACTGCCGCTGCGCCGGCGGCTGCGACTGCTACTGGACCTGGGTCGGCCGCATCGTCGGCGACGCCGGCGACGTGCCGGTGCAGCCGACGAAGCGACTTTGTTGAGGCGGTACTCGGCGTTCGGCAACGGCAGTGGTCAGTTCAACTGAGAGCTGTTGGTTCCTGGTGAAGAGTTTTCCGTGAACAACGACGGCGCGCAGGAGCCAGGCTCCTGCGCGCCGTCGTTGGTTACCGACTACTCGTCACCGACAGCCAACGACTCTCGGTTGAACTGAGAACTGCCGTTGCCGGGCACCGTCCTTTACGGATTCTTCTTCGTCGTATCCCCGTCCAGACGCTTCTGGACGCGCTTGCCCTCGGCCTTGATGTGCTTGCCGGTGCGGTGCGTCTCGGCCTCGGTCTGCTTGCCGGCCTTCTTCGTCGCCTTGTAGGTCTGCTTCGCGGCCTTCTTCGTCGCCTTGTAGGTGTTCTTGCTGGCGCGCTTGATCTCCCGGCCCGTCTTCTTGACGACGGTGGACGCTCTCGGGACGTGCGTCGTCGTGTCCTGCGACCACGTGGGCACGGCGGCCGGCGCGGTGGCGGCCGCGGCGGGCGCGCTCGGCGCGAACAGGGCAGCCACCGCGGCGACCGCGGCGGCGCAGGCGAGGCGGGTGCGA
>DATMHT010000091.1:0-24376 GCA_035554795.1 Gemmatimonadaceae bacterium
GCGACCGCATGGAGGCCATCGTCCGCCGTGCTCCGCAGTCGGTCGAGGACCTCGCCGACATGAAGGAGCTGCGGCGCTGGCAGATCGAGGTGCTCGGCGAGGAATTCGTGAAGGCGCTGCGGAAGCCGGCCGCGGCGGCGAAGCCGGCGGCAGTCGCCGACGACTCGCCATACAAAGACTGAGGGGGGCTGGTCCCTCTACCGGGACGCGAGAGGGGCAGGAACCCGGAATCAGGTGGGATGCTGACCACCCATACCTGATGCCTGGTTCCTGCCCCCTCTCGACCTGATGCCTGGTTCCTGCCCCCTCTCGCGTCCCGGTAGAGGGAGCAGCCCCTTTAGAAGCCCAGGTACGCCCTGACGCGCGGCTCGATCCTCTCGGGCGTCCAGATCGGCGACCAGACGAGGTTCATCTGGACGTCGGTGACGCCGGGGACGGAGCGGAGCTGGCGCTCGGCGTCGCCCATGATCTCCGGGCCCGACGGGCAGCCGGGCGAGGTGAGGCTCATGTCCACGCGCACCGTCGAGCCCTCGACCGCGACGCCGTAGACGAGCCCGAGGTCCACGATGTTGAGGTTGAGCTCCGGGTCCTTCACGCGGCGCAGCACCGCCTTGACCTGATCCGCGCTGACGACGTCGGCGACCGCGTCGGATGCCACGCTCGGTGCTCCGGTGCTCGACGCCTCCGCGCTCGACGGCGCCGGCACGCCCGCGCCGCGCTGCTGCTCGTCCTGCTGCTGCTCTGCCATGTGGTCGCTCATCGCTGCTCCGTGATTCGTCTCTCCCGCAAGATCACCGGACGCGGGACGACGGGCAAGAACGAGCGAGGGCGGCTCCCGATCCGGGAGCCGCCCTCGCGTCACGTTCGCGACCGGTGGTGGACGCGCGGTCTAGCGTCGCGTCCGCTTCTTCGGCGCGGCGGCCTTCGACGCGTGCGAGATGCGCTTGCCGGCGGCGACGTGCTTCGTGCTGCTCCGCGACTTGCCCGACTTCGCGCTCGACGACTTGGCCGACGACTTCTTCGACGAGCCGTGGTGGGCGCGGGCGCGGGCCGCCGCGGCGGCGCGGCCGCGCTTCGACGTCGCGTGGCGCCCGTGGTGGCGGCGCACCTCGGGGTTCCACCCCTCGGCGCGGTCGGCGCGGAAGGCGACCGGCATCGCGAGCATGTTGTCCGGGTCGTCGGTCACCGCCGCCGCGGCCGCGTCTGCGAGGTCGGCGCGGACGTCCGAGATGACCTTCGCCGGCCGGCGGGCGCGCGCCGCGTGGACGCGGTTCGTCAGCAGGACGACGAACATCTCGCGATCCGGGTCGATCCAGATCGAGGTGCCGGTGAAGCCGGTGTGCCCGTAGGCGCGCTCGCTGAGGTGGTCGCCGCAGCCGTAGTTGCCGTCGCAGGTGTCCCAGCCGAGCGCGCGCGTGCCGGCGGCGCGGCGGGTGAAGAGCTGCACGGTGGAGTCGGCGAGGATGCGGACGCCGTTGTACTCGCCGCCGTTGAGCATCATCTGCGCGAACACCGACAGGTCGGCGGCCGTCGAGAAGAGGCCGGCGTGACCGGCGACGCCGCCGAGCGCGTAGGCGTTCTCGTCGTGCACCTCGCCCTGCAGCGGGTAGCCGCGCGGCGGCGAGACCTCGGTCGGCGCGATGCGCGTCTTGAGCGAGTCGGCGGGCCGATAGAACGTCTCGGTCATCCCGAGCGGCTCGAACACCTTCTCGGCGAGGAAGCGGTCGAGCGGCTCGCCGGACACGGCCTCGACGACGAAGCCGAGCATGTCGGCGCCGAGGTCGGAGTAGATGAAGCACTGGCCCGGCTTGCACTCGAGCTGCGTGTCGATCACCGCCTGGCGCGCTTCGGCCGGCGTGCGCGCGATGCGCCACAGGTCGCGGCCGGCGGGAAGCCCCGAGCGGTGCTCGAGGAGCTGGCGGACGGTGACCGAGTCCTTGTAGCCGCCGGTGAAGGCGGGGATGTAGCGGACGACGGGCGAGTCGAGCTGGATCCGCCCCTCGTCGTAGAGGACCATGATCGCCGTCGTCGTGCCGACCACCTTGCTGAGCGAGGCGAGGTCGTAGATGGTGCGATCGGCCGACACGTGGCCGGAGCCGTCGGTCCAGCCAAGCGAGCCGTAGCCCTTCTCCCACACCGCCGCGCCCTTGCGGCCGACGACGACCGACGCGCCGGGATACCCGCCGGCCTTGATGCCGCGCGTGACGACGCGGTCGATGGCGACGAGGCGCTCGGCGGACATGCCCACGGCGCGCGGCGTCTTGACGGGGAGACCGTCGGACGCCGACGCGACCGCCACGGGGGCGGTGAGCATCAGGGCGGAGAAGAGGACAGAGCGCAACGGCGGGACTCCTCGAAAGGCGAGACGGCGACGCAGCACCACGAGAAGCGTGATGTCGCGTCGAACCACGAGCGATGCTGAATGCAGGGGTCGTGCGCGCGCGGCGGCGGTGGGAGATGCCGCGCGAGAGATCGGTCGAAGTGACGGTTGCGGGAGCGAACTACTGCGAGAACCGTCGGGAAGTTCCGCCGTCGAAATCCGCCCGTGCAGACAGGATTATCGAGCGATCGGTACACCGTCAAGACGAACAAGCACCTGCGCGGTCACACTGACCGGAGGCGCCGGGAATTTCGGTCCGGTGCGCTCTTCCCGAGCTCGAGACGAGCGCCCGCCGCCCGCCGCGCGGATCCCATCGCCGGCGCGTCGTGCCGTCGTCGCCGGTGCGCGAGTGTCGCCCCGGCGACACACCTTGTAGCGCACGAAGTGGACAGAAAGTCGGCTCTCGGCTACTGCTCGACAGGATGAACAGGATGGACAGGATGGGGGTGTGCCGTTCATCCCGTTCATCCTGTTCATCCTGTCCAAAGAGCCGAGAGCCGCCCCTAGTGCGGCCAGAGCACCTCGATCGCGACGGCGGCGACGAAGCCGACCGGGATCGCGAGGAGGAAGGCGCCGGCGCTCCAGAGGGCGGCGAGGCCGGCGCCACGCGGCGACACGGCGACGGCGGCGTAGCTCGCCGCCGCCAGCGGCGCGCCGAGGAGGACGACCGCCATGACGAAAAAGAGGAGCGGGTCCCAGCGCGCCGTGCGCGAGTACGGGTTCGCCGTGCCGATGCGCGCCGCGGCGACCGCGGCGACGCCGAGGGCCACGATCGCGCACGCGCCCCACACCCACCGCGCGCCGCCGACGCGGGCGAGCCAGGTGGCGAGCGAGGCGTAGGTGGCCGCGCCGAACAGGAAGAGCAGGATGATCAAGGGACGCGGGACGGGGGACGCGGGACGGGCGACGGGGGCGGCACAAAAGTAAGCCTGCTTCCGTACGCGATGGCCAGCCGCCCGGTGGCCTTCCCTGGTCCCGCGTCCTTTTCTGGATGGGGGCGGCAACCCTCTCCGCCACTTCCGTGTCCTATCCCGCAGACCCCATGGGAACGGATTCTCTCACCGTCCGGCGCGCCATCGAAGGCGATGAGCGGGCGCTGCGATCGCTCTGGTCGCAGCACGCCCCGCACATCGACGCCGTCGTGCGCCGGTTGGTGGGGGACGCCGACCTCGCGGCCGACATCGCGCAGGAGGTGTGGATCCAGATCTTCCGCGCGCTGCCGAGCTATCGGGGCGACGCGCAGTTCGGGACCTGGGCGCACCGCATCGCCGTCAACCGGACGCTGAACGCGCTCCGCCGCTCGCGGCGGCTGGCGAAGATCGAGACGGAGATCGAGGAAGACGTCGCCTCGGTCGAGCCGGACGGAGAACGGGCGCTGCTCGCCGAGTCCATCGACGCGGCGGCGGCCCAGCTCGCGCCGGGCGCGCGGATGGTCTTCATGCTGCACGACGTCGAGGGGTACACGCACGAGGAGATCGCCGCTTCGCTCGGCATCACCGCGGGCGGCTCGAAGTCACAACTGTTCAAGGCACGCGCGAAGCTCCGCCGGCTGCTCGCGCACCTCGTGGATCCGCCGGCACACTCGGGACGGGCATCACACGGCGTCCCGGCGAATTCCACCGATGGTCAGATCACGCGTCCTCAGGATCGTACGCATGTCACACCTGCCTGCTGAGCGGCTCGCGGCACTCGCCGACGACGCCCTGCTCCACGCCCCGCCGCGCGACGCCGCGCCGGCGGTCGTGCCGATCGCTCCACTCACCGCGGACGAGGCGGCACACCTCGCCGCCTGCGCCGAGTGCGCGCGCGAGCGCGATGCGTACCGGGGACTGCTCGCCCTCGCCGCCGACGAGCGCGTCCGGCTCGCGCCGCCCCTGACGTCGTGGGGTGGCATCGCCGCGCAGCTCCGCGACGAGGGGCTCCTCGCCGTCGCTGGCTCCGCGCACGACGAGCCGGCGGCGACGGCGCTGGCGTTCGCGCGCGCGGGCTCGCCGCCGCCGCTCGGCCGGCACCGCCGCGCGGCCACGCTCGCGACCCGCTGGGGTCGCCGCGCCGCCGCGGCCGCGCTGTTCGTCGTCGGCGGCATCGTCGCCGGCCGGGCCAGCGCCGGTCTGCCACCGCTCGGCCTCCTCGGCATCGGCGGCGCGGTCGCTGCCGACAGCCTCCGCGTCGCCGGCCGCATCGCCGGCGGCAGTGGCGGCAGCGATGGCGGCGCGGCCGGCGCGACGACCGTGGCCGCGACCGACGCGGCGGGCGGCGTGGCCTCGCTGGTCTCGGACACGATGACGGCCTTCCGCTCGACGACGGAGGCGCTCGTCGCCCTGTCGCGCGCGGAGCACGACTACCAGGTCGCGGCGGCGTACCTGCTCGCGCACGACAGCTCGGCCGGCGCGTCGCGGTCGGTGCGCGGCGGCGACAGCTCCGGGATCTACCGCGCGCGGCTCGCCGCGCTCGACAACGTGATGGCCGCCTCGCGCGAGGCGCTCTACGAGGCCCCGCACGACCCGGTCATCAACCGCTACTACCTCGCGACGGTCGGCGCGCGCGAGGCGACGCTGCAGCAGCTCAACACCTCGCTCCCGGCGGGGGCGAGGCTGACGAGATTCTGACGGGTGGGCGGTTGGCGGTAGGCGGTAAGCGCGAACCGACGCGCACCGAACTGTCCGCTCTCGCCCACCGCCCACCGCTTCCCGCATACCCGTTCTCTCGATTCCCATGAAGTCCTTCCGCTTCTTCCTCGCTGTCACGCTCGTCGGCGCGCCCGTCGTCGCTCTGCACGCGCAGAGTGACGAGACGCGGTCCGCGCGACGCGATCGATCGGCGCAGATCGAGGCGAAGATCGAGCGGCTGCGCCGCGAGATCGAGACCCTGGAACGGCGTCGCGTTGACGCCGAGATGCTGCGCAGCCAGGCGGCCACCGACTCGGTCGTGCGCGAGATCGAGCCGCAGCTCGAGCGGGCGGCGCGGAAGCTGGCCGAGGTCCAGTCGTCGCTCGTGCGGCAGAGCCTCGAGCAGCAGCTGCGCGGGGTGGACGCCGCCGCACAGGCGGAGTGGCGCGCGCAGGCGGAGGCGGCGAGAACGATGGCGTACGCGCAGCAGTGGCCGACGCCCGTCACACCGGGCACCGGCGCCCGTCAGGGACGGCAGCCGTCGGGGTGGGTGGGGATCAGCTTCTCCGGACCGTCTCGCACCTGGTACGGCAAGCAGGGGCTCGTCATCTACCACTACGACTATCCCGTGGTCGTGTCGGTCGAGCCGGGCTCGCCCGCCGAGCGTGCCGGCCTCGAGGCGGGCGACACGGTGCTCGCCTACGATGGAGCCGACATCCGGAGGCGGCAGATCCCGCTCGGCCAGCAGCTCCGGCCCGGGCGGCGACTCGTCGTGCGCGTGCGGCGCGACGGCGTCTCGCGCGACATCCCCGTCGCGATCGAGCGGCGACCGAGCAGCTTCGCGCCGACGTACGCGGTGGTCGCGCCCGTCGCGCCGACGACACCGACGCCGACGATCGCGCCCGAACGTGGACCCCGGATCCGGCGGAGCCGCGACGGCGTGGAGCTGCCGGACGTCGAGCGCGTGGTCGTCGTGCCGCAGACGCCCGATCTCCCGGCGCTCGCGCCGCGCGCCGATGTCGCGCCGCCGACGCCGCCGGCCGCCGCCGTCGCTCCGCCTCCGACCACCGTGTTCTTCAACACGACGTGGGCGGTCGCCGGCGCGGAGGTGGCACGCATGACTTCCGGCCTGCGCGACGTCTTCGGCGTGAACGGCGGCGTGCTCGTGCTCAACGTCGCCGCAGGCTCTCCCGCGGCCGGGTCGGGGCTCCGCTCGGGCGACGTCATCCTCCGCGTCAACGACGAGCCGGTGAACTCGCCGATGGCGCTCCAGCGGGCGGTGCAGGAGTGCCAGACGCGCTCCGCACGCGTCGAGCTGGTGCGCAAGAAGCGGAACGAGCGGCTGACGCTGCGCTGGTAGGGGCACGCGAGCGGGGCGTACGTGGAGCGGGCCGGCGGAGATGCGTTCGCCGGCCCGCTCCACGTACGCCCCCGGGGCCCGGCGCTAGGGAACGACGGGTGAGTTCGGGCTCGTCCCGATGCCCATGTCGTATCGCGCGTTGAGCGCGGCTGCCGCGGCGGAGGCGAGCACGGCGGCGCCGGCTGCGCTCGGGTGGAGGCCGTCGAGGCTGACGTAGGGGCCGTAGGGCTCCGCGCTCGTCATGAGCGTCACGGCGTTGAACGGTGCCTTCGTCACCGTCTCTCCGTAGAGCGCGTCGAGTCGGAAGTAGGCGAAGCCGCGCGCGTCGGCCTCGCGGCGAATGACCGCGTCCATGACGGCGAGCTGCGCGTCGAGCGCGGCGACGTCGCCCGCGTCGAGGACGTAGTCGCGGATGCCGGTGGAGGAGGGGGCGTTCGCGCAGCTCAGCGTGTAGGGGCCGAGGCCGGCGCGCGCGCGGCCGACGCCGGTGGCGACGGCGACGGGAACGCGGACGGGCACGAAGAGCAGGTTGGTGCTGCCGTCGCAGTCGGCGCTCACGGCAACATTGAACGGCGCGAACGTCGCCCGTGCCGCGTACAGCTCGGCGCCGGTGCGGAAGCTCGGGAAGTCCTCGACACGGTCGACGAGGCCGACGAGCACCGCCTTCCGGGCGACGCGCTGGACGCTATCCAGCACCGTCGTGTAGAGCGGCTCCCAGTAGGCGACCGGTACGACGCTGACGCCGGGCGCGAAGACGCCCTCGCGGGCGCCGAGCAGCTCGTTGGCGCCGAACTCCACCGAGACCAGCTTGGGGTTCTGCGCGATCATCGCGCTCACCTGAGTCGCGCCGGGCGGCAGCACGCGGGCGTAGAGCCCGGCGTTGCTGGCATCGGTCACGTTCTCGGGCGTGGTCAACAGCGCGTCGCGCGTGAGGGCGGCGTTGATGGCGAGGTTCTGCGCCGGGAGCGTGACGCCGTCGAGGTCTGGCGCGCACGCGAGGAGCGGCGCCGGCGTGGCGGCGGCCTCGCCGCTCAGGCGCACGCCGGCGGCGAGCGGCGCGACGAGTGGCGACCGGCAGCCGGGCGTCGCGACGAGCGGGAGCGACATCTCACGGCCGGCCATGCGCGCCAGTTGCGCCGGCCAGGACGTCTCCTGGAAGTCGGCGAAGACGCCATCGGAGCGCCAGCCCATGCTGACGCTCGTGCCGATCGCGACGTACCGCTGAAAGTCGCCGCGGCCACCGGACTCGTTCGCGCGCGGGGCGGTGGTGGGCGCCGTCGGCGTCGGGACGGCGGCGTCGCCGCAGGCGGCGAGCAGGGCGGCCAGTGGAAGCGCGACGAGCAGACGGCGCGCGGCGGTCGTGGAGCGGATGCGGCGGGTCATGGAGCCTCCGAATGAGAGTCGGCGACGGCCGGGAGGGGACGCGTCGGCGCGCCCTTGCCGAGTGGTCCGGCCGATCGTAGCGTCACGTTAGGCCGCCCCCCTCACAGGGCGGTCAAACGGGCGTCAAACGGGCCGACGCCAGCCGCCGCGAGGCTCGGCGGCTCCTCTCTCGAGACCCGATGCTGGACTTTCGCACGTTCGGCGGTGTCGTGCTCACCGACGCCGAGGGGCACCCGTACTCGGGAGCGGCGACGCAGCGGCGCCGGCTCGCGCTGCTCGCCGTGCTGGCGAGCGCGGGCTCGCGCGGGGCGAGCCGCGACAAGCTCGTGGGCCTGCTCTGGCCCGAGCGGGACGCGGAGAAGGCCCGACACGCGCTCGCGCAGTGGCTCTTCCTCCTGCGGCGCGACCTGCGGGCGGACGGCGTCGTCGTCGGCACGACCGAGCTGCGGCTCGACCCGTCGAAGATTCGCTGCGACGTCGCCGAATTCGATCGGGCGATCGCGCGCGGCGACGCCGCCGGCGCGGAGGAGGCGCTCGCGCAGTACGCGGGTGCCTTCCTGGAGGGTTTCTTCCTGACCGGCGCGCCACCGGCGTTCGAGCGGTGGGTGGACGAGGAGCGCGAGCGGCGCGCGCGACAGGCGCGGGCCGCGGCCGAGCTGCTCGCCATGTCGGCCGACGCGGCGGGCGACGCGCAGCGCGCGGTGCGATGGTGGGGCTGGCTCGCCGAGCGCGACCCGCTCAGCTCGCGCGGCGCGATGGGCTACATGCGCGCGCTCGCGGCGGCGGACGACCGGGCGCGGGCCGTGCAGCACGCGCGCGTCCACGCGGAGCTGGTGCGACAGGAGCTGGAGAGCGAGCCCGACCCGCGCGTTCTCGCGCTCGCGGCGGCCCTTCGCCGCGCCCCGGCGCCGGAAACGGCCGCCTCCATCGTGTCCGTCGTCGCCGTCACGCCGCCACCACCGGAGCCGGAGCCGGCCGGCGAGCCGCACGCGGCGGCGACGCCCGCGGCGACGGCGGCGGCCGCCGTCGCCGCCGCAGGGGCGCGCGCGCCACGCCGCGGCGGCCGCCGTCGGCGCCGAGGCGCCGAGGTCGCGCTGGTGCTCGCGCTGGCGCTCGCCGTCGTCGGGCTGAGCGCGTTCCGCCTGGTACCGCGCGGCATGCGCGCGACCGTCGTGACGCTGCTCGAGCGCGGGCCGGCCACGCTCGACGCTCGGCGCGTGGTCGTCGCGCCGCTCGAGAACCACTCCGGCGACACGACGCTCGCCGCCTTCGGCGACATGGCGGCGGACTGGATCGCGCAGACGATCGGCCAGATGCCGGGACTCGAGGTGGTGGACGCCCGCACGGCGTTCGTCACGAGCCGGATCGTGGACCGCATCCCGCGACTGCTGCGGTCCGGCGATCGGGCGGTGGCGATGGCGCACGAGACGGGGGCGGGCACCGCGGTGAGCGGCCGCTTCTACCGCGACCACGACTCGCTGCGCGTCTACCTGCAGCTCACCGACGTCGGGAGCGGGCGGCTCGTCCGCAGTCTCGGCCCGGTGAGCGGGCCGGCGGGCGAGCCGGCGCGGCTCGTGGAGGTCCTGAGCCGGCGGGCGGGCGCGCTGATGGCGGCGTCCGTGGACACGTCGGCGGCGGGACTCGGCGTGCGGACCGCGCCCGCGCCGTCGTACGAGGCGTACCGGGAGATCAGCAGGGCGTGGGAGGACTACTTCGCGGGCGACCTGCCCGCGTTCTTCGCGCACGCCACGCGCGCCGTCGAGAGCGACAGCACGTACACGCTCGCCCTCGTGATGAAGGCCTACGTGCACACCGAGGTGCGCCAGTGGGCGCAGGCCGACTCGCTCGTGCGGCGGATCGACGCCGGCCAGGGGCGCCTCGCGCCGGTGGAGCTCGCCGCGCTCGACATGGTGCGCGCGTCGCTACGCGGCGACCTCGCGGGCCAGCTGCACGCCGCGGAGGACGTCCAGCGCAGCGCTCCGTCGTCGGCGGAGACGAGCACGCACGTCGCGCACCTGGCCGTGCTCGTGAACCGTCCGCGGACCGCGCTGACCGCCCTGGCGCGCCTCGACCCGAAGCGCGGCATGCTCCTGGTCGCCCCCTTCTACTGGACGTGGGGCACGGCCGCGCTCCACGAAACGGGCGACTACGACCGCGAGCTCGCCTTCGCACGCCGCGGTGCCGACCAGTTCCCGCTGCGGCTGTCGGCGCTGCTGAACGTCTGCCGCGCCCTGGCCGCGAAGGGAGACGTTGCCGCGCTGAGGCCGCTCGTCGCGGCGCCGGAGCTGGACGGCGGCGGCGACGCCGAGCGCGCGCGCCGGCGGCTGACGCTGGAGGCGGCGCGCGAGCTCGCGGCGCACGGTCACGCGGCGGCGGCGCGCGAGTTCTACCGCGCGGCCGTGGCGGCGCACGCCGCGCAGCGCGACACGTCGGTCGGCGCGCTGCAGGCGCGCGCCACGGTGCTCGCCGAGGCGGGTCGGGACGACGAGGCCCGATTCCTCTTCCGCATGCTGGCGGAGCGGGCGCCGACGCAGCTCGCGGTGCGCGCGCAGCTCGGGCTGCTCGCGGCGCGGCTGGGCGAGCGCGCCGAGGCGGAGCGGATCGTGTCGCAGCTCGCCGCCGACCCCCGTCCCTTCCTCATGGGCCGACAGACGCTCTGGCGGGCCCGGATAGCGGCGGCGCTCGGTGAGCGCGAGAAGGCGGTCGCGCTCCTGCAGCAGGCGTTGGCCGAGGGGTACCCGATCTTCCAGGGCTCCTCGATTCCACGGAGCTCCGACGACGACTTCTTCGACCCGTCGGAGGTGAGCATCCACGCCGACCCCGCGCTCCTGCCGCTCCACGGGTTCCCGCCGTTCGAGCGGTTCCTGGAGCCCCGCGGGTGAGCGCGTTACTCCGACCGGGGCCGGTCGTCCTACCCACGACGCGTAGCCCGACACTGCGCGTCACCCCCTCCGCGTGACGACAGGGCGTGCTCTCCCCAGGGAGCCCGCCCTGTTCGCGTTCGGGACGGGTTCGGCGTGGGGGCGGGGAAAGGGCAGCTGTTGGTTGTTGGTGGCCGGCCGTTGGTGGACAACGACGGCGCGCGGAGGCACGCTCCGGCGCGCCGTCGTTGTGAACCAACGACTCCCGACCAACGACCAGCAGCTCTCAGTTGAACCGAGAACTGGTGTTGGCTCTTCCTACCGCGCGGCCGCCGCCTGCCAGGTCACGGCTTCGCTCTCGCTGCCGGGCGCGTCGGCGGGGTGGGGCTTCTGGAGCTTGCGCTCGTCGGGGACGAGCGACTTGTGGAGCGCGAGCGCGGCGATCGCGCCGTCGGAGGCGCCGGCGATGCCGAGCTGCGGGCCGGGGACGATGTCGCCCGCCGCGAAGACGTTGTAGCACGTCGTGTGGTACGCGTCGTCCACGACGATGTGGCCGTCCTCGTCGCGCTCGCAGCCGAGCTGGGCGCCGAGGTCGTCGGCCGGATACTGGCCGATGGAGAAGAAGATCTTCTCGCAGCCGAGCGTGGTGCCGTCGGCGAAGTGGAGCGAGCGGAGATCGCCCGCGCGGAAGTTGATCCGCTCGATCGGCGCGGCGATCACGGGGATGCCGAGCGCCTCGAGCTTGCCGGCGAGCTCGTCGTCCAGATCGCAGTCCTCGCCGTTCGTGCAGACGGTGATGTCGCGCGTCCAGGTCGTGAGGTTGAGCGCCATGCCGACGGCCTTGCGCCCCTTGCCGATGACGACGGTCTTCTTGCCGCGCGCCTCGTAGCCGTCGCAGTCCGGGCAGACGTGCGCCTTGTCGCCGTAGATGCGCTCGAGGCCGGCGATCTTCGGCCAGACGTCCTTGAGGCCGATGGCGAGGAGCACGCGCCGGCCGACGATGCGCTCGGTGCACGGACGGGGGGCATTGTCGTCGGGGCGGCGGATGGTGCCGGGGCCGGCGCGATCCTCCTCGGCCTTCGTCGTCTCGATCGGGTCGTACTCGAGGACGAAGCGCTCGTCGCTCTCCTTGATGGCGCGCGAGACGAAGCCGTCGATGAGCGTCACGTCGTACTTCCGCGCCTCGTCGCGGCCGGCGCCGCGGAGCTCGGCGGGGCGGATGCCTGGGAGCCCAAGATATCCGTTGATGCCGCGGGTCTCCCAGTTGCGCGGGTCGCCCGAATCGAGCAGCGCGACCTTGTGGAGGTAGCGGCCGAGCCAGATCGCCGCGCTCAGCCCGGCCGGCCCGCCGCCGACGATGAGGACGTCGTAGAGGGTGTCGGCGTGGGGGCCGTCGCCGTCGCAATGGGGGTTCTGCATGGGGCGAGGCGGGGCAGGCGCCATGCCAAGGGCGGGTCGGGGGTCGGGGGGTCGGGGGTCGAGAGTGCCGCCCGGGACGTCCCGAGGCAGCTCCCCGACCCCCCGACCCGCGACCCGACCCGCTCGTCTACTTCGCGCTTCCGGGTGTGATCGAGTACAGCAGCTCCGCCGTCGCCCGGTCGCTGTTCGACAGCATGTGCGCGTCGTGGGTGGCGGGGGTCATGATGCTCGTCGAGTCGCGCGTGTGGTCGAGGCCGAGGAGGTGGCCGACCTCGTGGAGGGCGGTGGCGCGGACGACGTTCTCGTCGAGCGGGTCCGGACCCGGGCCGTGGGTGCCGATGGTGATCTCGCCGCGCGCGATCCAGCCGTGCATGTCGCGCCAGGCCTTCGTGTCACCGATGCGCCCCCGCATGTCGATGCGCTCGACCCACCGCACGCGGACCTCGGCGGCGGTGGAGTCAGCGACGAAGGTGAAGCGGACGGGGATGCCGGCCTGCTGCTCCCAGGCGAGGAAGCCGTCGCGAGCGACCTGCGGATAGTTGGGGGTCCAGCCGCTGACGCGCGACGTCGGCTCGACCCAGACGCGGATCGGATCCGACTCGCGGTCGGGCCACCGCTGGAGCGACGAGTCCTGCTCGACGAGGATCTCGCCGATGTAGGTGCCGGGCCCGCGCTCGACGATCGCGCGCCGCACCGCGGCCGGGTCGTGGACGGGACGCGGCTGGAGCATCGCCGCCGCCGTCGCCACGGAGTCGGCGTCGCTGGTCGCGCCGTATCGAGGCACGTCGGCACGCTGTGGCGCGCGGGCGATCTGCACGCCGACGAAGAGCGCGAAGGCGGCGATCGCCGCGACGAGGAGGCGCACGGGCTAGCGCACCCGGCCGGGCGGCAGCGAGTAGAGCAGCCGTACGGTGGCGCGGTCGGCGGCGGAGAGGTCGCGGACGCGAACGCGCGGCGTCATGACGTTGCCGGGGTCGCTCGTGTGGTCGAGGCCGAGCAGATGGCCGACCTCGTGGAGCGCGATCGCGCGCACCGCGCCGGCGTCGAGCGGCTCGCCGTCCTGGTGGTGGAGCGCGAGCGTGATCGACGCGCCGGTGATCCACCACCGCTCGTCGCGCGTCCAGAGCGTCTTGCCACTGATCGGCTCGTCGAAGTGGTCGGTCCAGACGACGTGGACGTCGGCGGCGGCGGAGTCGTCGGTGAAGGCGAAGCGGACCGGGATGCCGGTGCGCGACCACTCGACGAAGGCGTCGTGCGCGCGGGCGGCGAAGCGGTCGTCCCAGCCGGTGACGGCGGCCCACGGCTGCACCCAGACGGTGAGCGGCTCGGCGACGCGCGCCGGCCAGCGCGAGAGCGCGCTGTCGCGCTCGAGGAGGATCTCGCCGACGTAGGTGCCGACGGCGCCGTCGCTCAGCCGCCGGCGGCGGAGGTCGTCGCCGCCGAGCGCGCGGGCCGTCGTCGTCGCGCGGGCATCGTCCATCGTCGCGTCCACGTCACCACCGCGGCGCGATTCGGCACCAGCGGCCGCGATGCGCGTGGTCGCGGAGCGCGCCGGCGTCACGACCGCGACGCGATGCATCGCCGCGCCGGTGCCGGCGACGAGCAGCGCGGCGCACGCCGAGGCCGCGAGCGCGAAGGAGCCGAGACGGAGCGGGGAGGGGCGGCGGCGGGGAGCGGGCACGGGATGCGACGACTGCTGCTGGTGGGTGCCGCCCGTCAGCGGCGGAGGAACTCCTCGACGAGCGCGAAGAAGCGCGGGGGCGCTTCCCAGAAGGGCATGTGGCCGGCGTCGGGGATCAGCGCCAGCTCGGCGCCGAGGAGCGCGGCCGTGGCGCGCGCGACCGCGGGCGGGAGCAGGTCGCTCTCGCCGTGTATGACGAGCGTCGGGGCGGTGACGGCACGCAGCGTCTCGCGCCAGTCGTAGCCCGCGCGCCGGAGCCGCGCCGAGACGGCCGCGCCGGTGCGGCTGGTGGAGCGCGGCGGGTTGAAGAGCGCGGCGAGCTCGCGGTCGGCGAACCATGCGGGGTAGATGGCCGCCTGGTAGTCGGAGAGGAGCGCGGGGTCGCCCGTCCCGTGACTCACGGCCTCGTGCTCGGCGATCGCGTCGCTGGCGCGGTCGAGGGCGTCACGGCCGGGGTCGTCGAGCCGCTCGAGGGCGCGCTCGTGCAGCTCGTCGAGCCAGCCCTCGCTCGTGGTGCCGACGGCGTTGACGAGGACGAGGCGGCGCGTGCCGGCGGGATCGGCGGCGGCGGCGAGCATGGCGATGCCGCCGCCCCAGGAGTGGCCGAGCACGTCCCAGCGCGCGATGCCGAGCGCCTCGCGGAGAGCGCCGACGTCGCCGGCGTCGTGCTCGATGCGGGCGGCACGAATTCCCGGCGGCGGCTGGCTCGCGCCACGGCCGCGCTGGTCGTAGAGGACGACCTGGCGCGCCGCGGCGAGCGGCGAGAGGGCGGGCCAGAGGAGACGGTGGTCGTAGAGCAGTCCGCCGTTGATGCAGACGAGCGGCGTCGCGCCCTCGACGGCGGGCGACATGAAGACGGCGAAGTCGAGGCCGCGGGCGCGGACGGTGTGGCGGGTGAGCCGCGGCGGCCGGGGGAGCGCGCGGCGGTAGGCGGCGAAGCGGTCGCGGGAGGACAAGCCGGTGCGGGTAACGGGTAACGGGTAGCGCGTAGCGCGTAGCGTGATGGGCCTTCTCGGTGGCCGTTCGCGCTGGCCTTTCTCCTGCAATTCCGGGGGGCATGTCGGCCGAGGATCGGACCAACGAAACGCCGCGGGAGGCGCGGCCATCTGAGCATAGCGAGGCGAGTGCGACCGCGGAGTCGGCGGCGCCGGAGGTGCGCGAGCGCGAGGCCGCGTTGCGCCGGGGCGAGGAGCGCGAGCAGGGCGCCGGATCGGAGCCGGTGCGTGATCCATACGCCGGCCGGGCCCGCGCCGACGTCGCGGCGCGCGCGTTCGCCGCGCTCGCCGAGAACGTCCGCGATTACGCGATCTTCCTCATGGACCCGGAGGGCGTGATCACGTTCTGGGGCGAGGGGGCGCGCCTCATCAAGTGGTGGACGAAGGAGCAGGCCGAGGGCGCGCACCTGCGCCTGCTCTACCCGCCGGGCGGCTCGGAGGACGGCACCGCCGAGGATCATCTGCGGCAGGCCGCCGAGCGCGGCGAGTACACGGGCGAGGGACAGCGGGTGCGGAGCGACGGCTCGACGTTCTGGGCCGGCATCACGCTCACGGCGCTGCGCGACGACGACGGGACGCTGCTTGGCTTCGCCAAGGTCACGCGCGATCTGACGGCGCGCCGTGCGGCCGACGCGATGCTGCAGGCGGTGACCGAGGCAATGGTCGTCGCGCGCACGGCGGCCGAGTCGGCGAGCCAGGCCAAGAGCGGCTTCCTCGCGACGATGAGCCACGAGATCCGCACGCCGGTGAACGCGATGATCGGCTACCTCGGGCTGCTCGACCTCGAGACCGACGGTCCGCTCACGCCGGGGCAGCGTCGTCACCTGGCGCGGGCGAGCGCCAGCGGGCGGCACCTGCTCACGCTCATCACCGAGGTGCTCGACTTCTCGCGCATCGAGGCCGATCGCGTCCAGGTGGGACGCGCGGCGTTCCGCGTCGGCGACGCCGTCGCCGCGGCGCTCGCCCTCGTCGCGCCCGACGCCCGCGGTCGCGGGATCGAGCTCGCCGACGACGTGAGCGGCTACGCCGCCGGGCTCTGCGCCTGGGGCGACGAGGCGCGCGTTCGCCAGATCCTCGTCAACCTGCTCTCGAACGCGGTCAAGTTCACCGAACCGCGCGACGGCGAGCCGGGACGCGTCGCCGTCAGCGCCGGCGCCGCGACCCAGCCGTCGCCCGAAGCGCGGCTCGACGGCGGCGGCCCGTGGATCTACATCCGGGTGGAGGACACGGGGCGCGGCATTCCAGCGGACCGTCTCGAGGCGATCTTCGAGCCCTTCGTGCAGGCGGACATGACGCTCACGCGCGCGCACGGCGGAACGGGGCTCGGGCTCGCCATCAGCCGCCGCCTCGCGCGGCTCATGGGCGGCGACGTGACGGCGCGGAGCGACGAGGGCGTCGGCTCGGCGTTCTTCGTCTGGCTCCAGGCGGCGCCGGTCGAGTCGCTCCAGAGCGGGGGGCTGGAAGGACCCGGCTCCTCCGAGAGCGAAGCGCCGGCGCAGGGTGAGCGCGTGACCGGCGTCCGTCCCAGCGCAGGGCGCGGCGACCCGAACCGCAACTGATCGTCGCACCGCGCCGGCCGCAGCGGCCGCATTGCGCGACGGCTTCCCTCCGGGCGCGGCGGGCAGTATACGGAGCGTGTCCACTGCACGCCCGGGCGCGGCCGTGCGCGCCGCGAACGCCGCTCCACCCGTCGAGCTCCACATGACGAACCCGACGCCGATGCACAGCCCGACCGATCGCGAAGGCCACGCGTGACGGAGTCCACCGACGTCGTCGTGGTCGGCGCCGGACTGGCGGGGCTCGTGGCGGCCGCGGAGCTCGCCGACGCGGGACGACGCGTCGTCGTCGTGGACCAGGAGCCGGAGCAGAGCCTCGGCGGGCAGGCGTTCTGGTCGTTCGGCGGGCTGTTCCTCGTGGACTCGCCCGAGCAGCGGCGGATGCGCGTCCGCGACTCGCGCGCGCTCGCGTGGCAGGACTGGCTCGGCACCGCCGGCTTCGACCGCGACGAGGACCATTGGCCGCGGCGCTGGGCCGAGGCGTACGTCGAGTTCGCGGCCGGCGAGAAGCGGGCGTGGCTGCACTCGTTAGGCGTGCGCTTCTTTCCGGTGGTCGGCTGGGCGGAGCGCGGCGGCTACGGCGCGACGGGACCGGGCAACTCGGTGCCGCGCTTCCACGTCACGTGGGGCACGGGGCCCGGCGTGCTCGCGCCGTTCGTGCGCCGCGTGCGCGACGCGGAGCGGCGCGGCACTCTCGAGTTTCGCTTCCGGCATCGCGTGAACGCCCTCACCGTGACGGCCGGCGTCGTGGACGGCGTGCGCGGCGACGTGCTCGCGCCGAGCGAGGTGGAGCGCGGCGCGGCGAGCTCGCGGGAGATCGTGGGCGACTTCGCGATTCGCGCGCAGGCCGTGATCGTCACCGCGGGCGGGATCGGCGGCGATCACGATCTCGTCCGACGACACTGGCCGGCGCGGCTCGGCACGCCGCCGCGGCGGATGCTCTCGGGCGTCCCCGCGCACGTGGACGGGCGGATGCTCGCGATCACCGAGGCCGCGGGCGCACGGACGATCAACCGCGACCGGATGTGGCACTACACCGAGGGTGTCGAGAACCACGCGCCGATCTGGGCGCGCCACGGGATCCGCATCCTCCCCGGCCCATCGTCGCTCTGGCTCGACGCGCGCGGCCAGCGGCTGCCGGTGCCGCTCTTCCCCGGCTTCGACACGCTCGGCACGCTCGCGCACCTGCGGCAGACGGGGTACGACCACAGCTGGTTCGTGCTGACGCGCCAGATCATCGAGAAGGAGTTCGCGCTCTCCGGCTCCGAGCAGAACCCCGACCTCACGGGGAAGAGCGTGCGCGGCGTGCTCGGGCGCGTCGGGCGCGGGGCGCCGCCGCCGGTGCGGGCGTTCATGGAGCGCGGCGCCGACTTCATCGTCGAGCGCGATCTGGCGACGCTCGTGCGGCGCATGAACGCACTCACCGGCGGCGAGCCGCTGCTCGACGTCGCGCAGGTGGAGCGCGAGGTCGTCGCCCGCGACCGTGAGATGGCCAACGCGTTCACGAAGGACGCGCAGGTGACGGCGCTGCGCGGCGCGCGACACTACCTGGGCGACCGGCTGATCCGCGTCGCGACGCCGCACCGGCTGCTCGACCCGAAGGCGGGGCCGCTGATCGCGGTGCGGCTGCACGTCGTCACGCGCAAGACGCTGGGCGGGCTGGAGACGGATCTCGCCGGCCGCGTGCTGCGCGCGGACGGCGAGCCGCTGCCGGGCGTGTACGCCGCGGGCGAGGTCGCGGGCTTCGGTGGCGGCGGGATGCACGGCTACCGCTCGCTCGAGGGCACCTTCCTCGGCGGCTGTCTCTTCTCGGGTCGGGTCGCGGGGCGCGCCGCGGCCGCGGCGGTGGGATGAGCGGCGACGACGTGCACGACGACGCGCACCACGAGCAGGCGACTCCATGACGACGCGGAAGACGATCCTGTTCACGGGCGCCAGCTCGGGCATCGGCCGGGGGATGGCGCGCGAGTTCGCCCGCCGCGGGCGCGACCTGGCGCTGTGCGCGCGGCGCGAGGACCGCCTCGAGGCGCTGCGCGACGAGCTGACCGCGGCGCACCCGGGCATCCGCGTCTTCGTCCGGCCGCTGGACGTGCTCGACTACGACTGCGTGTTCACGGTCTTCCGCGCCTTCCGCGACGACCTGGGCGCGCTCGACCGCGTGATCGTGAACGCGGGGCTCGGCAAGGGGCAGCCGATCGGCACCGGCCACTTCCGGGCGAACCGGCAGACGGCGGAGACGAACTTCGTCGCGGCGCTCGCGCAGTGCGAGGCGGCGGTGGAGATCTTCCGCGCGCAGAACGCCGGGCACCTGGTCGCGATCTCGAGCGTGAGCGCGGCGCGCGGGATGCGCCGGAACCTCACGACCTACGCGGCGACGAAGGCGGGGCTCGCGCACCTCGCCGAGGGCATTCGCGCCGACCTGCTCGGCACGCCGATCCGCGTCAGCACGATCTTCCCCGGCTTCATCCGCTCCGAGATGAACGAGCGCGTGAAGCGCACGCCGTACATCATCGACACCGAGACGGGCTCGCGGAAGCTCGTCGCGGCGATCGAGCGCGAGCCGGCGAGCGCGTTCGTGCCGTGGTGGCCCTGGGCGCCGCTCGCGTTCCTCATGAAGCGCCTGCCGCTCCGCTGGGCGGCGCGGCTGGGCTGACGCGGCGCACGGAGCCGCCGCGGATGGCCGGTACGTCGGAGCGACGCTTCGCCGCGCACAGATCCGCGGCGCTGTCTTTCGCCGAGCGCGCGACTACGGGATCACCGTCCCGTAGCGCGCGTTCACCGCCGCCACCGCGGCGTTGGCGAGGATCGTCTGGCCGGCCGCGTTCGGGTGGACGCCGTCGAGACTCATGTTCGGGCCGAAGGGGGTGCTCGAGAAGAGCACCTTGTACATGTCGAGCGAGCCCTTGGGCAGGTCGTAGAGCGCGGACAGCGCGAAGTAGGCGTAGCCGTTCGCCGCCGCCTGCGCCTGGATGTGCGTGTTGATCGCCGCCATCCGGGCGTTGATCGCGCTCATGTCGCTCGGCGTCAGCACGTAGTCCACCGCGCCCGGCACGTCGGCGCAGGTGGCGGTCGTCGGCGCGTGGGAGAGGAGCGTCAGCACGTAGCCCGGGACGAAGAGGTAGTTCGAGCTGTAGTAGCACTTGTAGCTGACGGTGATCCCGAGCGTGAGCAGGTACGCCCACTGGTTGAAGAGCTCGCGCGAGGTGCGGATGCTCGGGAACCTCGCCGCGTCGTTCGGCAGGCCGACGAGCACGGCGCGGGCGCCGGTGGACTGGACGGCGGCGATCACCGCGTCGTAGTCCGTCTGCCACTGGTCGTACGGCGTCATCGCCGCGATGCGGCCGGTGCTGGCGGGCAGCACGTCGTTGGCGGCGAGCTCCACCGACACGAGCGTCGGGCTCTTCGCGAGCATCGCCGAGAGCTGCGTCGTCGAGCCGCCGCCGAGGACGCGCTGGTAGAGCGGGGCGACGCGGGCGCCGGCGGCCAGCTCCGAGTCGTAGCTGCTGAAGCGCGCGTCGTGGACGTCGGCGCCGGAGATGGCGAGGCCGTTCGTGGGCGAGACGATGCCAGACTGGAGCGGCGCGCAGCTGTTGCTCACCGTCATGATCAGGTCGCTGCCGCCGCCGAACGCGCTGAACGCGCCGACGAGCGCGAGGTCGGCGGCGAGCGGCGGGAGGAGCGGCGGGTTGCAGCCGGGGTCCTGGATGAGCGGCAGCGACAGCGGGACACCGGCGCGGCTGGCGAGCTGCGCGGGCCACGCCGCCCGCTGGCCGGCGGCGTTCAGGCCGGCCGACTGCACGCCCTGGCTGTTGCTCGTGCCGAGCGCGACGTAGCGCTCGAAGAGCTGCGCGGCGGTGACGACGTCGGCGTGGGGGCGGGCGGCGCCCGACGACGTGGGGGCGACGGGGGCGTCGGCGCAGGCGGCGAGCAGCACGAGCGCCGCGCCGGGGAGGGGGAGGGAGCGGAAGCGCCTCATGACACAGCTCCTTCGCTGAAGGCCGGTGATGGCCGCGCGGCGCGAGCGTGCGGGGCGTCGGCGCCCGTGCGTCGCTCGCGACCGAGGCTCGAACGTCGGGTGCGGCGGCCCGGAGCGCAAGACGGCTGTTTGAGCGCGGCGCACCTCAACGGTCTGGCTCGGTTCTCGCCTTGGAGGCGGGTCCGGACGGCGACGGCGCCGTCCGTTCACCACGGAGCCGCCTCGATGCCATTGCTCGTTCTCCCGTTCCGCCGCTCGCTCTCCCCATCCGTCGCCGCCCGTCTCGGGGCGGGGGCACTCGTTCTCTTCGCGGTCGCGGCCTGCAAGCGTGGCGGCGATGCCAGCCCGCAGAGCGCGGTCGCCGGCGAGGTCGCGGGCGGAACGTGGAGCCCGCCCTCGCTCGACGCCGTGCGCGGCGTGCCGGTGGCCGCGATCCGCGAGGCGATCGCGAGCCGGCTCGCCGACGGGCGCCCGGCGCCGCTCGACGCGGACCAGTGGCGCCATGTCCGCACGATCTACAAGAGCTTCGGCCAGGCGCCGCTCTGGCTCGACAAGGACGGCGCCGACGCCGCGCGCAGCACGGCGCTGCTGCGCGCGCTCGCCGGCGCCGACCGCGACGCGCTGCGTCTCGACGCCTATCCGCTGCCCGCGCTCGTGCGCGCGGTGGCCGCGATCCGCGACGGCAGCCCGACCGCCGACCAGCTCGCCGACGCCGACGTGCTGCTCACGAGCGCGTACGCCGCGCTCGGCGAGGATCTGCTCACCGGACAGGTGAGCCCGCGCAGCGTGTCGCAGGACTGGCACATCGACCCGAAGGAAGAGGCGGTGGACAGCGCGCTCGTGCTGTCGCTCCGCTCGGCGGCGCTCGACAAGGGCGTGGCGCGGATGCGCCCCGAGGACCCGGACTACGAGGCGCTGCGGAAGGCGCTCGCGCAGTACCGCGACCTCGCCGCGCGCGGCGGCTGGAAGCCGGTGCCGGCGGGACGTCAGCTCAAGCCGGGTGAGCCGGAGAAGACCACGCGGCTCGACGCGCTGCGCGCGCGCCTCGCCGCCGAAGGCCTGCTCGCCGCGGGCGCGAGGACGAGCGCCGCGGAGGCGAAGGCGACGGGCGCGCCGGCGGCGAACGCGATCGGCGGCGACTCGGCGCAGCGCGCGCAGCGGGCGAAGCCGGCGCAGGTCCGGCCGCCGGGTCCGGGCGAGGCGGTGTACGACGCAGCGCTCGCCGGCGCGGTGGCGGCCTACCAGTCGCGCCACGCGATCGTCGTGGACAGCGTACTCGGCGAGGAGACGGTGCGGTCCATGAACCTGCCGGCGTCGTACCGGCTCGCGCAGATCGCCGCGAACCTCGAGCGCCACCGTTGGATGCCGCGCGCGCTCGGCGCGCGCTACATCCTCGTCAACGTGCCGGCGTTCCACCTCGAGGCGTGGGAGAACGGCAAGCGCGCGCTCGACATGAAGGTGATCGTCGGCCAGGAGTACGAGGACAAGAAGACGGCGGTGTTCAGCGACACGATGACGACGGTCGTCTTCCGCCCGTACTGGAACATCACCGACGACATCGCCGCGAAGGAGACGTGGCCGAAGATCAACGCCGACCCGGGCTACATGGCGGCGAACGATCTCGAGACGTACCAGGAGAACGGCAAGACGCGTCTCCGCCAGAAGCCGGGCGACAAGAACTCGCTCGGCTGGGTGAAGTTCCTCTTCCCGAACGACTTCAACATCTACCTGCACGACACGCCGCAGCGCGAGCTGTTCGACAAGGACGTACGCGCCTTCAGCCACGGCTGCATCCGCATCGAGAAGCCGGCCGAGCTGGCGCAGTGGGTGCTCGGCTGGAGTGCCGACAGCGTGCAGCGCGCGATGCATAATCCGCCGGACGACAAGGCGGTGAAGGTGCCGCGGCCGCTGCCGGTGTACATCACCTACTTCACCGCCGACGGGCGCGACGGCGTGGTGCACTTCGGCAACGATCTCTACGACCGCGACGCGGCGCTGGTGAAGGCGATGGCGGCCGAGTCGGGGCAGAAGCCGGAGATCGTCCAGGCGGTGGCGACGCTGCGGAAGATGGTGGCGGATTGAAATAGGGGACGCGGGACGCGGGACGGGGGACGGGGGACGGGGGACGGGGGACGCGCGAGCCGATGCGGCGTGCGGCAAAACGGTGGCGCGAAAGTCGGCGCGCGAGATAGACTCTGACGTGGGGGGCAGGCGCGAGACGCTCGCGCTTACCCCGTCCCGCGTCCCCCGTCCCCCCGTCCCACCATCATGATCCGCTCTCTCGCCCTCCTCGCCGCCCTCGCGGTGCCGGGCCAGCTCACGCCACGCGCCACCACGCCGCCGAGGAACCCGCCGCGCGTGGCGATAGATGCGGGCACGCTCGAGGGCGCGGTGGATAGCGCGACCGGCGTGCTCGTGTTCCGCGGCGTGCCGTACGCGGCGCCGCCGGTCGGACGGCTGCGCTGGCGGCCGCCGCGGGCACCGGCGCACTGGCGCGGCGTGCGGCCGGCGACGGCGCTCGGGAAGAACTGCATGCAGACGCGCGTCTACAGCGACATCGACGCGTTCGCGGCGGGCGTGTCGGAGGACTGCCTGTACCTGAACGTGTGGACGACGTCGGTGGGCCACGGCGAGCCGCGCCGGCCGGTGATGGTCTGGATCCACGGCGGCGGCTTCTTCGCCGGCTTCGGCGGCGAGGAGCGCCACGACGGCGCGCGGCTGGCCCAGAAGGGCGCTGTCGTCGTCACGATCAACTACCGCCTCGGCCCGCTCGGCTTCCTCGCCCATCCCGCGCTCGCCGCCGAGTCGCCGCACCACGCGTCCGGCGACTACGGACTGCTCGACCAGATCGAGGCGGTGCGGTGGGTGCGGCGGAACATCGCGCGCTTCGGCGGCGACCCGTCGCGCGTAACGGTGTTCGGCGAGAGCGCGGGCGGGATGAGCGTCGGCGCGCTCGTCGCCTCGCCGCTGGCGAAGGGGCTGTTCGCGCGCGCGATCCTCGAGAGCGGCACCGGCATCGGCCTCGGCGTGCAGCGGCGCGACTCCGCCGAGGCGACCGGCGAGCGCTACGCGACGCTGCTCGGCGTGCGTGGCGGTGGGGCGAAGGCGGCGGCCGCGCTGCGCGCGCTGAGCGCGGACTCGCTGCTCGCGGGCATGGCGATGCTGGCGAAGGCCAGCGCCGGCGGACGCGCCGCCGACCTGCCGTTCGCGCCGGCAGTGGACGGGTGGGTGCTGCCGCGCCCCGTGGACTCGGCGCTCGCGCGCGGCGCGGCGAACGTCGTCCCGGTGATCGTCGGCAGCAACGCCGACGAGGACGACGGCGTGTTCGGCGCGCCGGCGCGGACGTTCGCGCGGCTCGTGACCGCGCGGCACGGGCGCGCCTACCTGTACCAGTTCACGCGCGCCGGCGAGGACAGCGCGAGCCGCGCCCGCGGCGCGTACCACAGCGCCGAGATCACCTTCGTCTTCGGCCGGCCCCATCCGCTGCTCGCGGTCGCCGGCCGCGCGGCGTACGACTCGACGCTCGCCGAAGCGATGAGCGACTACTGGGTGTCGTTCGCGACGAGCGGCGACCCGAACGGACCGCCTAACGCCGGGAAGTGGCCGCGCTGGCCCGCGTACGATCCCGCGACCGACGCGTACCTCGAACTCGGGCCGACGGTGACGGGGAAGGAGGCGTTGCGGCGCGCGCGGTACGACTCGCTCGATGCCATCGGGCGGGCGCGCGGAGACGTACGTCCCTGAGGCTGTGTACTGCCAACGGCAGTCGTCAGTTCGACTGAGAGTCGTTGGTTGTTGGTGCGGAGTGCTCGGTGAGCAAGGACGGCGCGCAGAAGCAAGCCTCCGCACGCCGTCGTTGATTACCTACCGCTAGTCACCAACAACCAACGAATCTCGGTTCAACCAAGGACTGCCGTTCGCTCTCTACGATCGCGGCCCCTCCCCATCCACTCCGCGTATCAGCGCCTCGAACTCGCTCGTCGGCAGCGTGTTGAACATCTCGGTCGGGCGGGTTGGCGCGCCGCGGAGGGCGGCGATGATCCAGTCGGCCTCGTCGTCGGAGCGGCCGAGCGCCTGGAGCGCGAAGTGGGCGAGGCTCAGCGCGGCTTCGCGCTCGGCGTAGACCGACCGCCCCGTCGCGCCGGGGAGGGCGAGG
>DATMHT010000092.1:0-9231 GCA_035554795.1 Gemmatimonadaceae bacterium
CGAACTTGCCCGGCTCGGTGACGGCGTCGAGGACCTGGTGCACGACCTCTTCCGGAAGCCCGCGGCGCTCGCCCAGCTCGGCGGCGCGCTCGCGCGTTTCCTTGTGGAGGGCGACGAAGGCCGGATCCTCGGGGTTGAGCGGCTCCATCTCCTCCACCGGCATGACCACCGACGTGAGGTAGCCCTCGCTCGACGTGTAGTGTAAGGAAGTTGCACGGGTTTCCCCCTGCAGCAGGAGCTGGACGCCGCCAAGTCCGCGCTGGATCTGCCCGATGCGGGCGATGACGCCCATCGAGTAGAGGATCTCGGGCGACGGCTCGTCGGTGTTGTCGCGCTGCGCCACGGCGAAGACGAGGCGGTCGCCCTTGAGCGCCGACTCGATCGCGCGCAGCGTACCCGGACGGCCGGCCGCGATCGGCGCGGTGAGCCCCGGGAAGATCACCGTCCCGCGGAGCGGCAGGACGGGAAGCGTCTGGCGTTGAGCCATGAGAAGTCCCTGGTTGAAGAGTGCGGCGCGCGGCGTGGCGGCGGCACCGTCGCCCGGGCGGTCGGGGAGCGCGGGCGCTGTTCGGCGCACGGTCGGCGACCACCGGGCGACGCGCCTGTGCCACGTCGCACACCTCGTTCCATGGGCGGGCACGCGCTGCGACAAGCGCGAGCCGCGTCGTGGCGACAAACGTCCGCCGCCATCGCCGCGACCCTTGCGCAGTGTGTCCGCCCGAATGCCCCACTGCCAGTGCACGAAGCGGTCTCGCCACGTCAGCCCCGATGGCCGGTTGATCCGGCTCGTCGCAACCTTTTCGCGCCGTGGTGACGTAGTGACGCTGCCCGAGGGGCGGGGAGGGGATTGGCCGGGTGTCGTTCCCTGATTCCTGGTTCCTGTTTCCTGAAGGCTGCCCACTCTCGTAGGACGCATGAGGAGCAAGGAACCAGGAATCAGGGAGGGACGCCGGTTTACCCTGTTCGGGCCCTCCGCGCCGTGCTACACTATCCCTAACTCTCACCCGCCCGTTCCCGTGCCCGATCCCGTCATCTCTTCCGCTGACTCCGAGCTGAAAGCACACGTCGAGCGTGTGCTGACGGCGCAGTACGAGCTCGACCGGGAGATCGGACGTGGCGGCATGGGGATCGTCTACCGTGCGCGGGATCGCCGGCTGAAGCGTCTGGTCGCGGTGAAGCTCCTCCCGCCGGAGCTCGCGTTCCGCTCCGACATCCGCACGCGCTTCCTGCGCGAGGCGGAGACAGCGGCGCAGCTCAGCCACCCGAACATCGTTCCGATCTACGCGGTGGACGAGCGCGACGGGCTCGTCTACTTCGTCATGGGCTACGTCGAGGGGGACAACCTCGCGAAGCGGCTCGCCGAGCGCGGGCCGATGCCCGTGGACGAGGTACGGCGCGTGCTGCGCGAGGTCGCCGACGCGCTCGCCTACGCCCACGCGCGCAACGTCGTCCACCGCGACATCAAGCCGGACAACATCCTGCTCGCCGACGACACCGGCCGCGCGATGGTCACCGACTTCGGGATCGCGCGCGCCGTCAGCGAGGGGGGCGGCGACTCGCGCCTGACGGCGACCGGCATGGCGATCGGGACGCCGGCCTACATGGCCCCGGAGCAGGCCGCCGGCGACCGCGACCTGGACGGCCGCACCGATCTCTACTCGTTAGGCGTCGTCGGCTATCAGATGCTCGCCGGCGAGCCGCCGTTCAAGGCCGGCAACACGCCGGCGATGCTCGTCAAGCACCTCAGCGAGGTGCCGGTGCCGGTCGAGCAGCGCCGCGAGGGGGTGCCGCCCGACCTCGCCCGCGCGGTCATGCGCCTGCTCGAGAAGGAGCCCGCCAACCGCTTCCCGACGGCGCAGGCGCTCGTCGCCACGCTCGACGGCGAGGAGGTGGAGGAGGCGCCTCCGGGCGCGGCCGGGTCGCCGTACCGGAGCAGCACCGCGGTGGCCGGCTCGCGCGACGGCACGGCGCCGCAGGCGGGGAGCGTCGCGCCGCGTGCGTCCACGGGGGCGCTGACCGGCGCCAGCTACGAGTACGCGAGCGTCGCCTCCGCCGACGAGATGGCGCGCTGGCTGGCGCCGCCGGTGGTCTCGTTCCGCAAGAAGATCACGCAGTACCTGATCGTCAACGCGGCGATCCTCTTCTTCGCGATCTTCAGCCACACGAACCTCCTCGGCGTCTCGGCGATCTGGGGCGTCTACCTCGCCTTCAAGTACGCGAAGCTCTGGTCGGAGGGCTTCGACTGGCGCGACGTCTTCAAGCAGCCGCGGGACCGGCTCTTCGTGGACGTCGCCGCCGAGACGATCGACGAGGCGCGCAGCATCTTCGACCGGGACAAGCGGGCCGAGATGCGCGAGCGGGCCCGGCGCCGGCGCGAGCTGACCGCGGGCGGCGCCATGGCCGGTGCAACCGGTGCGGCCGGCGGCTCGCTGCCGTCGCCGCAGAACGGCTCGGTGCCGGCGATGCGGAGCGCCGCCTCGCCCGGCGTCGCCGAGCACGCCGGGCGCTTCGCGCCCGCGGTCGAGCAGGCGGCGCGCGACCGCGCCGAGATCGTGCGTCTCGTCGAGGCGGTGCCGAAGCGCGAGCGCGACCAGCTCGCCCACGTCGTCCCGTCGGCCGACGCGCTCTACCGCAAGGTGGAAGCGCTGGCGGTGAGCGCCGCGGAGCTCGAGCGCAATGCCGCGCCCGGCGCCGCCGAAGTGCTCGAGAAGGAGATCACGCAGCTCGAGGCGCAGGCGAATCCGCTCGACCGGGTGGCGAGCGAGGAGCGCGTTCGCCGGCTCGCCTACCTCAAGCGCCAGCGCCGCGCGACGGTGGACCTGTCGAGCCGCCGCGACCAGGCGGCGGCGAAGCTGGAGAGCTGCCGCACCGCGCTGCAGAACATGCGCTACGACCTCGTGCGGCTGCGCACCGGCGTCGAGACCTACGACCGCATCACGCTCGTCGCCGAGCAGGCGATGTCGCTCGCCCGCGACGTGGACCAGGTCGTGTACGCGGCCGACGAGGTCGCGCGGCTGACGGGGAGTCGTCGGGAGGGCGGGCGCCCGCTCGCGGGGCCGGCGTGAGTGCGCGCCGCGCGCGCGATGCCTGACCTGCTGCAGGACCGCGTCATCGCAGCCGTCGGCGACCTGTACGATCTGCAGGGCGAGCTGGGGCGGGGTGGGTCGTCGGTGGTGTACCGCGCCATCGACGTGCGGCTGCGGCGCCCGGTCGCGGTGAAGGTGCTGCCGCCCGACTTCGCCTTCCGTGGCGACGTGCGCTCGCGCTTCCTCCGCGAGGCGGAGACGGCGGCCCGGCTCCAGCACCCGAACATCGTCCCGATCTACGCCGTGGACGAGCGCGACGGGCTCGTCTACTTCGTCATGGCGCTGGTGGACGGCGAGAGCCTCGCCTCGCGCCTCGCGCGCGAGCGGCGCCCGCCGCTCGACGTCGTACGCCGCGTGCTGCGCGAGGTCGCCGACGCCCTCGCGTACGCCCACGGCAAGGGTGTCGTCCATCGCGACATCAAGCCGGACAACATCCTGCTCGACCGCGAGAGCGGCCGCGCGATGGTGACCGACTTCGGCATCGCCCGCGCCGCCGAGGGCGACGGGCGCCTCACCGTGACCGGCGTCGCCGTCGGCACGCCGGCCTACATGAGTCCCGAGCAGGCCCTCGGCGAGCGCGACGTGGACGGTCGCAGCGACGTGTACTCGTTAGGTGTCGTCGGCTACGAGATGCTCGCCGGCGAGCCGCCGTTCTCGGCGACGAGCGCGCCCGCGATGCTGATGAAGCAGCTCAGCGAGCCGCCGCGTCCACTGGCCACCCGCCGTCCCGACGTTCCGCCGGCGCTCGCGGCCGCCGTCGAGCGCGCGCTCGTCAAGAAGCCTTCCGACCGCTGGCCCGACGCGGGCGCGTTTCGCGACGCGGTCGCGGACGGCGCGCAGGGAGCCGCGGTGCGCGGTGCGCGCTCCACGCCGACCGACGCCGACGGCGACGCTGGCGGCGACGCTGCCGGCGGGGAGCGGCGCGCGTCGTCCGAGCGCTTCGGCTGGCACCCGGTGGACCGCGACCTGCGCGATCGAGCACGGGAGCACCTGAGCGGCGAGCGCGAGCGGCCGCCGGTCGTCGCGTCCCGCGTCGCGCGGCCACTCGCCGCGCCGGCGACGCCGGCCGCGGCCAACGGCGCGCCCGTGCTGCCGCCGCCGCTCCCGTCGCGCCGCGACGCGGACCCGTGGGGCAACGGCCGCCGCGACGCGCGGCACGAGGATCCGCGGGAGGAGCAGCACGACGCGCGCCGGGAGGCGCGGCACGACCACCGCGAGCGCGACGCGCGGCGATACGAGCAGCGTCCGCTCGACGAGCGCGTCGCGATCTTCCGGCGCAAGACGCTGTGGGCCGCCGGCACGCTCTCCTTTCTCGGCATCGTCAACCTGTCCACGACGACGGTGCCGTGGGTCATCTTCCCGGCGATCGGCTTCGTGAGCGACCTGCTCGCGCGGTGGCGCTCGATCCGACGCGAGGGCGTCGGCTTCTGGGAGGCGATGCTCGGCGACGGACCGTACGGCGCGCCTCCCTCGGCGAAGGCCGCGGCGCGCGCCACTCGCGCCGACGCGACGCCACTCGTCGAGCGCGTGCGCCGCTTCCGTGCCCACGCGGCGGTGGCGGCGGGGCTCGGCGCGCTCACCGTCGGTGCGACGGGCGCGGCGGTGGTCGTCGGCATCCCGGACCCGTTCCTTCCCCTCGCCGCGCTCTCGGGCGTGGGCACGGCGGTCGCCGCGCTCGACGTCGCCGCCCGCGGCTGGTCGCTCAAGGCGGCGGGGATGCGCATCCGCGACGCGCTCGGCGACCGCTGGCGTCAGGCGGCGGCGCTCGCCGATCCACGCCCGCGCGAAGCCAAGCTCGCCGACGCGCTCGCCACCCTCGTGCCCAGCGCGGTCCTCGACGGCCCACACGGCGCCGCCGTGCGACGCGCCGCCGCCGACCAGGCGGAGGTCCGCGAGATCGTCCATCGGCTGCCGGCCGCCGACCGTGCGCTGCTCCCCGACGTCGAGCCGACGGTCGCGGCGCTCGTCGGCCGCGTCGCCGCGCTCGCGTCCACGCTCCACCGGCTCGACGCGGACGTGCTGCCATCCGATCGCACGCAGCTCGACGCGCGCATCCGGGCCGCCGAGGCGGAGCCGGCGGGGACGCCCGACCGCGAGCGCCGCCTCCAGCTGCTGCTGCGCCAGCGCGCCTCACTCGACGACCTCGCCGCGCGCCGCGGCACCCTCGCCGCGCAGCTCGAGAGTGCCGCGCTCGCGCTCCAGAACATTCGCCTCGATCTCCTCAAGCTGCGGTCGGCCGGCGTCGGCTCGGCGGTGGACGACCTGACGAACGCGACGCAGGAGGCGCGAGCGCTGTCACGCGACATCGGCCACGTGCTCGAGGCGGCACGAGAGGTCAGAGATCTCCAGCGCTGAGGGAAGCTCACCGTAATTCGTCGTTCCTCGCTCCTGACGCGTCCCCTTCTCGCGGGCAGCCATCGGGAAAGGAGTCGGGCTCATCGCACGTGACCCCATGAACCTCGGACACTCTCGTCGGTTCATCACGCTCGGCGCTCTCGCGTTCGCGTCGTGCGCCCGTGCGCCGCGGACGACGGCGACGGCTCCGGTCACGGCCGTGCCGGCGCCAGCGCAGGTGCTCGGCTTCGTGCCCGGCACCGACCGCGCGCTGCCGACGTGGGCGCAGGTCACCGAGTACTTCGCGCGTCTCGACGCCGCCAGCCCGCGCGTCGAGGTGCGCACCCTCGGGCGGACGACGCTCGGCCGCCCGTTCATCGCGGCCTTCGTCGGCGACTCGGCGACGATCGCCGAGCTGCCTCGCTACCGCGAGATCCAGCGCCGCCTCGCCGATCCGCGGCTCTGGCGCGCGGGCGAGCGCGACGCGCTCGTCGCCGGCGGCAAGGTCGTCGTGCTCGTGACGGGGAGCATCCACTCGGACGAGGTCGGCGGCATCCTCGCGCCGCTCGTGCTCGCGCACCGGCTCGCGACCGCCGAGGATGCCGAGGCGCGCGCGATCCGCGCCAACGCGATCACGATCGTCGTCCCATCGCTCAATCCCGACGGCGTGGACCTCGTCGGCGACTGGTACCGCGCGACGCTCGGCACGCGGTACGAGGGTGCCGACGTCCCGTTTCTCTACCACGCCTTCACGGGGCACGACAACAACCGCGACTGGTACGCGTTCACGCAGGCCGAGACGCGGCTGACGGTGGATTCGCTCCACAACGTCTGGCACCCGCAGGTCGTCAACGACATCCACCAGCAGGGCGCGTACGGCTCGCGCATCTTCATCCCGCCCTACCTGCCCCCGGTCGAGCCGAACGTGGACCCGCTCGTGATCGAGGGCGTGGACTCGCTCGGCTCGCGCGTCGCCCGCCGTCTGCTGGCGGAGGGGAAGAGCGGCGTCGTGACGCACGCGCTGTACGACGCCTGGACGCCGGCCCGCGCCTACCAGCACTACCACGGCGGCGCGCGCATTCTCACCGAGACGGCGAGCGCGCGCCTCGCGTCGCCGATCACGCTCACGCTCGACTCGCTGCGCCCGGGGCGCGGCTACGATCCGCGCCGCATCTCGGCCAACTTTCCGCGGCTCTGGCGCGGCGGCCGATGGTCGCTCGCCGACATCGTGGACTACCAGGCGAGCGCGGCGTGGGACATCGTCGCGACGACGGCCGCCGAGCGCGCCGCGTGGCTCGACCGGTTCGCGCGCGTCGGCGAGCGCGCGGTGGCCGGCCGCGCCGCGCCGGGGCGCGCCGACTGGCCGCTGGCGTTCGTCATCCCGATGCAGCAGCCCGACCAGGCGCCGCTCCGTGCGCTCCTGCGCGTGCTGCAGCGCGGCGGCGTCGAGGTGCGGCGCGCGGAGCAGCCCTTCGCGAGCGGCAACGCGCGCTACTCGGCCGGCACGTACGTCGTGCGCGCCGAGCAGCCGTACTTCGCCTTCGCCAAGGCGCTGCTCGAGGCGCAGCACTATCCCGACCTGCGCGACTCATCGGGCGCGCCGGTGCGGCCGTACGACGTCACCGCTCACACGCTGCCGCTGCTCATGGGCGTGCGCGTCGGCGCCGTGCGCGACTCGTTCCCCGTGCCGACCACCGCCCCGATCGCGATGGTGGACGAGCCGCGGCTCCTCGCGCCGGGACTGTCGCGGATGCCGGGCGATACGGCGGCGCCCGCGCGACGCATCGCCGTGTACCGCAGCTACGCCGCGACCGAGGACGAGGGGTGGACGCGCTGGGTGCTCGAGCAGTACCACGTGCCGTACACGAGCGTGACCGACCGCGACGTGCGCGCGGGGCTCGCCGGCCGCTTCGACGTCGTCGTGCTCCCCGACCAGCGGCCGAGCGAGATCGCGAGCGGCCTCTCGCGCCGCGAGTATCCCGACTCGCTCGCCGGCGGACTCGGCGCCGCGGGGGCCGCCGCGCTCCGTCACTTCGTCGACGCGGGCGGGACGCTCGTCGCCCTCAACCGCGCGAGCCGGTACGCGATGGAGGCGCTGTCGCTGCCGGTGCGCGACGCGCTCGCCGGACTCTCGCCGCGCGAGTTCTACGCGCCCGGCTCGCTGCTCGCCCTGCGGCTCGACCGCGACCACCCGATCGCGCGCGACATGACGGCACCGCCCGTCGCGTGGTTCGAGGGCGGCCCGGCATTCGACGTCGCCGGCGCCGACGCCGTGGGCTCCGGCGGTGCCCGTGCCGACAGCGCCCGCGTCCGCGTCGTCGCGTCGTACCCCAGCGACGAGGACCCGCTCCTCTCCGGCTGGCTGCTCGGCGGCGAGCGGCTGCGCGGCAGGGCCGCCGTGGTGGAAGTCCGGCAGGGGCAGGGAAGGGTCGTGCTGTTCGGCTTCCGCCCCCAGTACCGCGGCCAGAGCATGGCGACCTATCCCATGCTCTGGGGAGCGCTGCGGTGATCGGGTACCGGGCGCTCGGCTCATGACGTCGCTCGAAGCGCTGCAGGAGGCGCTCGGCCCGCGCTACGAGATCACGCGTGAGCTCGGACGCGGCGGATGGGCGACGGTCTACCTCGCCGTGGACCGCAAGCACGAGCGCCCGGTCGCGATCAAGCTGTTCCACCCGCAGCTGGCGTCGTCACTGGGCACCGGGCGCTTCCTGCAGGAGATCCGGCTCGTCGCCCAGTTCCAGCACCCGCACATCATCCCGCTCCACGACTCGGGCGAGACAGCCGACTCGCTCTTCTTCGTGATGCCGTACGTCGCCGGCGAGTCGCTGCGGCAGCGGCTCGAGCGCGACGGGCGACTCTCGGTGGCGGAGACGCTCGCCGTCGTCCGCGACGTCGCCGGCGCGCTCGACTACGCGCACGCACGCGGCGTCGTCCACCGCGACATCAAGCCGGAGAACGTCCTCCTCGCCGGCCCGCACGCCTTCGTCGCCGACTTCGGCATCGCGCTCGCCGTGCGCGCCGCCACCGGCGAGGTGAGCATCGAGGACGGCGCGCCCTCCGCGAGCGGACCGTTCCGCGCGTCGGGTGGCGGCCGTCGCATGTCGCGACCCGGCCTCGCCGTCGGGACGCCGGCCTACATGAGCCCCGAGCAGGCTCTCGGCACCGCCGATCCCGATCCGCGCAGCGACGTCTACTCACTGGGCATCGTGGCGTACGAGATGCTCGCCGGCCGCGCGCCCTTCCCGGACCTCACGCTGCAGGGCGTCGTGGACCGTCACCTCGACGGCACGGCGGCGCCGCCCCCGCTCGACTCGGTGCGCGACGACGTGCCGCCCGCCACGCGGGCGGCGATCACGCGCGCGCTCGCCCTCGAGCCGACCGACCGCTTCGACAGCGCGGGCGAGTTCCTCGCGGCGATGACTCCCGAGGGCGCGGCCGACCGCGTCACGCTCGACGACTGGAGCGCCGTCACCCACGTCGCGACGCGCACGCGCCGCCGCGCGACGGCGGTGACCGCCGCGCTCGCGCTGCTCGCGCTGCTCGGCCTCGGCTGGGAGCTCTGGCGACACCGGCAGCCGGGTGGTGTCGCGGGGGCGCTGCCTGTCTCGCCGAATGCCGTCGCCGTCTTTCCGTTCACCGTGCGCGGCAGCGCCGACGTCGCGTACCTCGGCAAGGGCATGGTGGACCTGCTGAGCACGGACCTCGACGGCGCCGGCGAGCTGCGCGGCGTGGACGCGCACGCCGTGCTCGGCTCCCTCGCGGCCGATGGCGACGGCGCGCCCACGGTGACGCCGGCGCGCGCCGAGGCCCT
>DATMHT010000093.1:0-1516 GCA_035554795.1 Gemmatimonadaceae bacterium
GGCGAGCGCGACGCGGCCTGACGGTTGCTCAGCGCCCGAGCTGGTACTCGAAGGGCTGCTGGACGATCTGGCTGATCGCGCACCCGCCGACGCGGGCGGGCTCGTAGCGCGTGTCCGCGGCGGACCGGCGCGAGGCGTCGACGAAGGCGTGGTACGCCTCGAACTTCTGCTGGTCGAGCAGCGGCCGAGTGCCTGGCCGCCACACGGCGTGTATGGTCTCCGGCCTGGCGCGCCCGCTCGTGTCCACGACGTACTGGAGCAGGATGTTGCCCTCGAAGCCCGCGTCGCGCTGTCGTCTCGGGTAGGACGGATGGGCGAGGCGCGCCACACGCACGGGATCCGTCCAGGGCTCGAGCATCGCGAACAGCGGCTCGACGGGGCGCGTGACGGACGGCGAGATCACGTTGCCGCGCGAATCCTTGCTCGGCCAGAGGAAGGTGAAGTCGAAGTGCACCGGCCCGAGTGGGTGCACGGCGGTATCGCCCGGCCACAGGAACGCCGGCTCATCGCCGGCCTGCACGGCGGCGAGCGCGCGAGACAGGAGCGTGGCGGCGGTCGAGTCACCCCTCCAGAGCGAGTCGACGGTCCAGGTGACGTGTCCGTCGCGATAGGCGGTCACCTCCAGCCGTCCGCCGACTCCCCGCCAGACGTGCAGCGAGTCGCCGAGGCCCGGCTCGCCCGGCGGCACGGAGTCGCCGGTGGCACCCGCCGGCCGGAGCATCGCGCGCGCGCGCTCACCCACGCGCTGGAGCAGCGCATCCGCGGCGGCGAGCAGCGCCGGGTGCGGAGGCGTGCCCGAAGTGCTGTCGGCCCAGACGGCCATCCCGTACACGAGGACGCGCCCGTACGCCTGGCGCGGGATGTGGTCGAAGCACGCCTCGGTCGCCGTCGTCTCCGGCCACCGCGGCATCTGCTCCACGGCCTGCGCCCCGGCCCGTGTCGGAATGCACGGCGCGGTCAGAAGTGCGGCGACGGTGACGGCCGCGCGAAGCCGCCGGCGGATCGCTGACGGGATGGTGATCATCGGGAGGAGGCGCGAAGGGGGGAGCCGTGCTCTGCGAAGCGACCGCGGCGTGCAGCGACAAGGATACTCGATGAGATGGTGCCGCGGCCAGCAGCCTAACGCGGCTGGTGCGACGCGGAGGCCGAGTCGGCGGGTGCGGAGAGCGCATCGATGCGGCCTCGTGCCGCAGCGATCAGCTCCGCCGAGCGCCGTGGTGCGCGATCGATGAAGTCGCGGTACGCGGCCACCGCCTCCCCGCGCTTGCCGAGGCGGTCGAGCGCGACGGCGCGGTTGAACCGTGCGCTGGCGAAGTACGGCTCGAGCGCGACGGCACGGTCGAACTGCGCCACGGCCTCGGCGGGCTGCGAGGCGAGGAGCAGGATCGTGCCGTAGTCGTAGCGCGTGACGCCGTCGTCGTGGAGCTCGAGAGCTAGGCCGAACTCTTCGCGCGCCTTCGGCAGGTCGTTCCACTGCGTCCACGCGATCGAGCCGAGCGCGGCGTGGGCGGGGTAG
>DATMHT010000094.1:0-28165 GCA_035554795.1 Gemmatimonadaceae bacterium
TCGCGGTAGTGCGCGTCGCCCGTCTCGTGGTAGAGCCAGCCGAAGGCCGGCAGCGTGAACCCGTTCAGGTCCGGCGACGGCGTCTTCCCGCCCTGCCCGTCGCACTGCCCCCCGAGATAGTAGAACGACTGCGTCGCCGCGTCCCACTGGGTCGCCCACATGTAGTCGACCGCCTTCTTCACCAGCACCGGGATCCGCGCGTCCGCCTTGTAGTACGTGTGCTGGCGGATGAGCTGGTCGGTCAACAGCCCGGTCATGAAGTTCTGCGTGTAGTAGCAGTTCTGCGCGAAGCGGAACGCCCCGTCGGCCGACTGGCTGCCGATGACCTTCGTCAGCCCGATGTCCATCAGCCCCGCCCAGTCCTGGGTCGTGTTCCCCTGGGCGTCGCCGAGCCGCCAGGCGAGGAAGTAGGCCTGGAGCACGCGCGCCTGCACGCGGCTGTCCATCCACCCCCAGGTCGTGTCGCCGAGCATCGGCATGTAGCCGGCGGCGAACCCCTCGGCCACCCGCGCCACCGCGAACCGGCTCGCCTGGTCGCCCGTCAGCAGGTAGTGCTTCTCCAGCCCCTCGAGCTGCGCCCAGTGGGGCGAGCTCGCGTAGTTGTTGACCTCGAGGTAGTCGTGCCGGTAGGTCGTCGCGATCAGCGTCGCCCGGCGCCAGTACTCGGCGTTCCCCGTGCGCACCCACCAGGCGTAGAAGATGTTCGCCCGGTCGTAGTAGTCGTCGCCCCACGTCGTCCCCTCGTTCGCCCAGTGCTGGTCGCCGTAGGAGGCGAAGTTCGCCTCGTACCGCGCGAACGCCCCCCCCATCGCCTGCACCTGGGCCACGCTCGGCAGCGGCGCCTCAGGGGTCGTTTCCATCAGGTCGGTGTGGGCGAGATATGCCGGATCCGCCGGCAGCGCCGCTGCCTGCGGCAGCGCCGTCCGCGCGCCCTGCCGCACCAGCGCCGCGGGCAGCACGGCCGCCAGCGGTCGTGACTCCGGTCCCAGCACGAGAGCGCCGGACACCGGCGAGGCATAGCTCAACGCCGGCATCGTGAACTGCACGAGCACCGCCCGCAGCGAGCCGTCGCGGTGGCGCGCCGCGAGCTCCTCGACGTAGAGCGGCACCTCGGTGCCGCGCACGAGCACGCGCACGAGCCGACGCTGGCCCGGCCACAACGCGCCCGGCGGGAGCGGCACACCGGTCGACACGATGGCCGCTCCCCCGCCCTTCCGGTCCATGCGCGAGATGCGGAGCTCGATCGTGTCCGGCCGCGGAAGCGGTGGTGGGTTCAGCATCGCGACGCTCCCACCGCCGGAGGCGAGCGCCGACGTTCCGCGCGGCGGCGGCGCGAACCGCGTCCGCAGCGCGGTCGCGACGCGCTCGAGCCGATACCGCACGGCACGGGCGCGGCCGCGCTCCACCGTCAACGCGAGGACGCCGCCGACCGCGACGACGAGAAGGGCGAGCCCGGCGACGGCGAGGAGCGCGACCGGGAGGCCCCGGCGCGCGCGACGACGCCGGCGGGCGAGCACGAGCGGCGGCGGCGGGGTGCGACGCGCACCGCGCGCATGGGTCATCGCCGCTCCGGCGAGCGCGGCCGTCTCCACATCACGACGCCATCACGGCGCTACGCGCCGACCGTGGGCATCACGTGCTGAACGGCCGGGATGAGACTCGCCGCGACCGCTCTCGCGATCGAGTCGCGGGCGGCGAGGGACGAGGGCTCGCCAGGCCGCGCGGGGAGGACCGGGAGCACGATGCGCACGAGCGACTCCTCGGTCCGGCCGCGCAGCGCCGCGTCGCGCAGCAGGTTCCACTTCACGCGATACTCGTTCGCCTCGATGCGGCCGCGGCCCTGGTACCAGTAGTACACGAGCGCCTGCGACGCGCCGTTGGCGAGCAGGTAGCGGTTGACGAGATAGCGGCTCCCGCCGACGTCGATGGGCTGCGTCCCGCCCTGCAGCACCTCCCAGCCCGCGCCGGGGAGACAGTTGCGCGGCGAATGGATCGTCCGGCCCTGCACCTGATAGTCGTAGTAGCCGACGTACACGGAGAACGCGTCGGTCGTGTCGCGCTTGTACAGGCGCATCACGTAGTCCGACATGGCGGCGACGCGCCGCTCCTCGTCGGCGATCTTCAGATCCTCGCCGCGGTAGTCACCGAACGACGCCGGGATCGACACGAGCGGCGCGGCCGGCTCGACCCGCTCCTGCGGCCGAATGCCGGTGCCGACGAGCAGGCAGCCGAGGCCGAGGACGGCCGCCGGTAGGAAGCGCGTCACGCGGGGGTCAAGCATAGGCGACCCTCGACCGCGACAGCACCCGCTCGGCGGCCGACGCCAGGAACGCGAGCCCGCCGAGGATGGCGAAGGCGACGATGAAGAGCAGCCAGCCCTCCGTGAGGTGCAGGAAGCCCTCGCCGAACTCCGGGCTCACGAAGTACACGAGGAAGCCGGAGAGGAAGACGCGTACGCCGTTGACGACGATGGCGACCGGCACGGCGAGGAGGACGAGCAGCAGGCGGCCGGTCCACGAGCGCAGCGTGATGCCGCCGAGCAGCACCGCGAGGCTCAGCAGCGCGGTGAGCGACCGCAGCCCGCTGCACGCCTCGGCGACGAACAGGCGGTGCCCCGGGATCTCGATGACGTTCCCGTCGAGCCGCACCGGGACGTGCCGCGCCGCGAGGAGCGCGGCGCCCATCTTCGACGCGGTGAACTGCAGCGGCAGGGCGATCGCGTTGAGCAGGACGTCGGGGATCGGAACGGAGAGCACGAGCAGCGTGAACGGGAGCCACCACGCCAGGATCTGACGGACGCCGAAGTAGCAGATGGTGAGGCCGGCGGCCCCCATCAGCAGCGACAGGCGCATCGTGAACAGCTCGGCGGCGAGCCCCGAGAGGTAGCGTACGAGCACCGACGCGACGAGCACGGCGAGGCCGAGCACGAGGTTCGGCCGCGCGCCGGGGCGCACGCCGGCGCGCCAGGCGAGCCAGAGGGCGAGCGGCGCGAGGAGCAGACCGTGGCCGGCGTCGGGGTTGTTCCACCAGTCGCGCGCGAGCAGCGCGACCGGCTTCGCGAAGAGAAACGCGAACGTGCCGAGGGTGAGCAGCGCCGACGGCAGGTCGACGCGCTGGAGCAGCTCGGGCCACGAACGGCGTTCGAGGGCGGGAACGACGGTCAAAGGACTCGGTGGTCAGAGAAACGCACGCCGGCGGATCGAGGGCACCGCCGGGATCGGAGTACCCGTTTTCACACGTCGTGCCACCCATTGGGCCGGCCGGACCGCGCGCGGCGCGACGCAACGCCAACGCGTCATGGCGGTTGGCGCCGCCCGGCCAGCTGGCCCCGGGGCGATCCACCAGGCTCGTGCTGCAAGCTAGCGACAGCTGCCGCGACGCCGCCACGACCGGAGCGGCCCGTGCCTACCGTACCCCTATCGCCGCCAGACGTCCCACCGGCCGCGGAGGCCGTTCGCGAGGGCGGTAACGGCGGCCGCCTGCAGCGCCACGCCCCAAGTCAGCAGTCCTCGCGCCCGCCGCAGCAGAGGGCGCGCGGGCGGGAGGAGCGCGACCAGGAGAACGACGCCGGCCAGCACGCCGACCGGGCGCGGGCCGAGCGCCACGAGGAACGCGACCGCGACGCCGGCGACGCCGAGGGCGAAGAGCAGCGCGATGTACGGCGTGAGGAGGCGCAGCAGCTTGTGGAAGACGAACTGCAGCCAGATCGGGTTGCGCCACGGCACCAGCACGTCGGGCAGCCAGGCGCAGAGCTGGAGCACGCCGGTGAGCGTGCGCACCTTGCGCCGGTACTCCTGCTCCGGCGCGAAGCGCCGCCCGTCCACCGCTCGCGCCGCGTCCACGAAGCCGACCCGGTGCCCGGCCAGCACGAGCCGCATCGGCGTGTAGACGTCGTCCAGAATGAGTCCGGCGGGGAGCGGCGCCCAGAGCGCGCGGCGCATGGCGTAGATCGCCCCGGTCACGCCCACCGCCGAGTGGAGGCGCGACTCGGCCTCGCGCAGCCACCGCTCGTAGCGCCAGTAGCGGTCGGCGAGGGTCGGCGGCGCGCCCGGCTCGCGCGCCGCGAGGTCGAGCGAGCCCGAGGCGATTCCCATCCGCGGCTCGTGGCGCAGGTACTCGACGAGGCGCATGATCGCGTCCTCGTGGAAGCGCTGGTGCGTGTCGGTGAAGACGAGGAGCTCGCTGTCGGCCGCGCGGACGCCGGCGTTGAGCGTCGCCGCCTTGCCGCCCGGCGGGTCGCCGACGACGACGGTGAGGCGCGGGCCGGCGCCGGCGAAGTCGGCGGGGGTCGCGCGCCCGTTCGCGGCGTCGAGGGCGACGACGACGCGCAGCTTCGCCGCCGGGTAGCTCGACGCGAGCAGGTCGTCCACGCGCCCGCGGATCGTGGCCGCGTCGTCGGCGCTGGCGACGACGGCGGTGACGGTCGGGAGCTCGCCGTCGGACGCGGTCGCGGCGACCGCGCGTCGACGCCGACCGCGCCACGCGGCGCCCGCGGCGACGAGCAGCGGGTAGAGCGCCCAGATGGCGAGCAGCAGGAGCGCCGCGGCGATGGCGAGCGTGGCGAAGAAGGCGCGGGTCACGGGTGCGGGCGCGGTCGATGGATGGCCGCGCGCACTGTCCCGCGCGCGCGCGTGGCTATAAATATGCGACGACGCGCCCGGCGCGGCGACTCCAGCGCGACCGCCCGGCCACGCGGCGCGGCGCCAGCCCGCCTAACGATTCCCGCTTTCCCGCATGCCGAAGACCGACTCGTCCAGCGCCACCTGCCTCGTGACCGGCGGCGCCGGCTTCATTGGCTCCCACCTCGCGCGCCGCCTCGTCGAGCTCGGGCACGAGGTCCGGATCGTCGACAACCTGGCGACGGGCGACCGGCGAAACGTCGAGGCGGTCGGAGGCGGCGCCGAGTTCCTGCTCGGCGACCTGTGCGACCCGGCGGTCTGCGCCCGGGCCGTGGATGGCGTCGAGCTCGTTTTTCACCTCGCCGCGCTCGGCAGCGTGCCGCGGTCGCTCGCCGACGCGTGGGGCTCGCACGACGCGAACGTCAACGCGACCGTGCGGCTCCTCGAGGCCGCGCGGGCCGGCGGCGTCCGGCGCGTCGTGTACTCGAGCTCGAGCTCCGTCTACGGCGACACGCCGACGCTGCCGAAGATCGAGACGATGGAGCCCCTGCCCCGCTCTCCGTACGCGGCGTCGAAGCTATCGGGCGAGCAGTACGTGCTCGCGTACGCGCGCGCCGGGCTCGTCGAGGGGGTCGCGCTGCGCTACTTCAACGTCTTCGGTCCGCGCCAGAGCCCGACCGGGCCGTACGCGGCCGTCATCCCGCTCTTCCTGCGCGGCGCGCGCGACGGCGAGCCGGTGGTGCTGTTCGGCGACGGCGAGCAGACGCGCGACTTCACCTACGTGGACAACGTCGTCGAGGCGAACGTGCTCGCGGCGACGGGGCCGGCGGAGAAGGTGAGCGGATGGGTCGCCAACGTCGGCGCCGGCGGCCGCACGTCGCTCAACGACGTCGTCGCCCTCGTCGGCCGGATCACGGGCCGCCCGCTCGACGTGCAGCAGCGTCCCCCGCGCGGCGGCGACGTGCGCGACTCGCAGGCGTCGCTCGAGCGCGCGCGCGCGGTGCTCGGCTACGAGCCGCGCGTCGGGCTCGAGGAGGGGCTGCGCCGCACGTGGGAGTGGTTCGTCAACGAGCCGGAGGAGACGCGCCCCGCCGCGGCGGCCGCCGCCGCCACCAAGGCGAGCTAGGGCGACGGAGAGCGGCTGACGCGCGAGGCCGCGAGTCAGCGCGTGATCCGGTCGAGCGCGTTCAGCAGGACGTCGGCCTGGGTGCGGCGGCTGAAACGTCCCTCGGCGTTCAGCGCGCGCGGCCGCTCGCCGCGCCGGTACTGCGCGAGGTGTGTGCGGAGCACCCCCTCCATCGTGTCCACGTCCTTCGGCGCAACGACGTCGGCGCCGCTGCCGTCGAGGAGCACCCCGGTCGCGCTCTCGCGCTCGACGAGGGCGAGCACCCACGCGTCGAACTGCGCGTAGTCGAACACCTTCGCGGGGATCGCCATCTCGCTGTCCTGCGGCAGGCTCACGAGCAGGGCCGCGTCGGCGAGGAAGCGCAGCGCGTCGCGCCGGGGCCGAGGCTCGGACTGGAGCACGAAGCCGTCGCCGAGCCCTTCCTCGCGCGCGACGGCGACGACGTCGTAGCCCTCGTTCTGCCCCATGAAGCGGAACTGCAGGTCGGCGGGCGTGAGGGCGAGGTCGCGCACGACGCGCGCGGCGGCGCGGAAGAGCAGCCGCGGGTCGCGGTCGAGGTAGATCGTGCCGGCGTAGGCGATGACGAACGGCAGGCGGCCGTCCGCCGTACGGCGCGGCATCGGCTCCTCGTCGCAGCCGTTCATCACCGTGATGATGCGCTCGGCGGCGTCGGGATGGCGTGCCCGGAGCGCGCGCGCCGCGGCCTCGGTGTTCGAGACGACGAGGCTCGCGCGACGCAGCGCACGCCGCTCGTAGCGCGCGGCGGTGCGGTACCAGTACTTGCTGGCGACGAACTCGGGGAGCCGCTCGCTCAGGCTCCACGGGTCGCGCAGGTCCATGACGAAGGCGAGGCCGGTGCGAGTGGCGACGAGCCGTCCGCCCTCGTGCGTCATGTGCGGCGGCCCCGACGTCACGACCGCGCGATGCACGCCGCGGCGGGCGATGCGCGTCGCGACGTCGGCGGCGGCGTGCGCCCACCGTCGCGTGAGATCCACCTCGACCCACGCGAAGTAGGTGCGCAGCAGGTCGCGCGGCTCGAAGCGCTTGCCCATCAGCTCGCCGCGGCTCATGTAGGCCGGCGCGGCGCGGCGCGGTGCCTCGTCCGCCGGTGCCGCCAACGACGCCGGCTGCCGCCGCCGCCCGCGCGACGCGACGTCGCGCAGCCGGCGCACGATCCGCCACGTGCGGTTCACCATCCCCTCGACGCGCGATCGCACGAGCGGCACGGTGTAGACGCGGACACCGGGCGGAAGCTCGTCGAGACGGCTCAGGTCCACGCCTTCGCGATGCGACGCCGGGTCGAGCGTGACGACGTCCAGCCCCCAGCCCCGCTCGGCGGCGTAGCGGGCCATCATCTGCCAGCGCAGCGCGCCGACCGACTGGCCGGGCGGGAAGTGATGGCTGATGAGGATCAGCCGGCGCCCCGTGCCGACGTCGGCCGATGCGGCGTCGCCGCCGGAGGTGAAGAAGGGCGCCGGCGGCGCGCCGCGCGAGGACGGCGCCACGTCAGTTGGCGATGAGAGCGGCGACGACACGCTCGCCCGCTCGCCCGTCCCATCCCTCGGGGCGGCGCGGATCGGCGGGACGCGCGAGCGTGCGGACGACGTCGGCGATGCGGCGCGGGTCGGGCACGAGGACGTTCGTCCCCTCGGTGATCGTGACCGGCCGCTCCGTGTTCTCGCGCACGGTGACGCAGGGGACGCCGAGCGCTGTCGTCTCCTCCTGCAGCCCACCGGAGTCGGTGACGACCGCGAACGCGCCGTCCACGAGGTCGAGCATGTCGAGGTAGGACACCGGATCGAGCAGGCGCACGGCGCCGAGGTCGGCGCCGATCGCGTCGAGGCGGGCGCGGGTGCGCGGATGCGCCGGGAAGATCACCGGCCGCTCGCGCGCGAGGTCGCGGAGCGCGACGACGATGTCGCGGAGCCGCTCGGGGGAGTCCACGTTCGACGGCCGGTGCAGCGTCACGGCGATGGCCTCGCCGTGCGCGACGCCGAGCGTGCGGCGGAAGCCGCGGGCGCGTGCCGCCTCGAGCGCGTAGAGCAGGGTGTCCACCATGACGTTGCCGACGAAGACGATCTCCTCCGCCGGCTCGCCCTCGGCGCGCAGCGTCTCGTCGGCGTCGCGCGAGGGGGTGAGCAGGAGCGAGGCGAGGCGGTCGGTGACGAGGCGGTTGATCTCCTCGGGCATCGTCCGGTCGTAGCTCCGCAGCCCGGCCTCGACGTGGGCGACGCGCACGCCGAGCTTGGCGGCGACGAGCGCGGCGGCGACCGTCGAGTTCACGTCGCCGTAGACGAGCAGCCAGTCGGGACGCTCGCGCACGAGCACCGGCTCGATCCGCTCCATGACGCGCGCGGTCTGCACGGCGTGGCTCTCCGAGCCGACGGCGAGGTTCGTGTCCGGCTCCGGGATGCCGAGCTCCCGGAAGAAGGACGCCGACATACCGTCGTCGTAGTGCTGCCCGGTGTGGACGATGATCTGCCCGAGACCGGCCCGCGCGGCGGCGCGGTAGACGGGGGCGAGCTTCGGGAAGTTCGGCCGAGCGCCGACGACGTGAAGGATCTTCACTGGGTGAAGCGCGAGTAGGTGGTGGTGGTGATGGATTCGGGCGGCGGCGGATGGTGGGGCATCGTCCCGAGGACGACGCCGTCCCGCCGGCGGTCAGCGGCCGGGCTCAGGAGGCGGCGGCGGTGCGGGGCGCGCCGCGGGAGCGCCAGTCGTCGAGGAGACGCCGCACGTCCGACCGGTGCAGCGCGAAGATCGCGCCCGCGTAGGTGGCCGCGCCGACGAGCACCTCGAGCGCGAGCAGTGCCCAAGCAGGGAGCGGGCCGTGGGCGAGATACCAGGTGGCGGAGACCGTCACCGCCATGAGCAGCGCGCTGCTCGCCGCCGGCCAGATGGCGCGGAGATACTGCCGGTGCGACAGCTCGATCGTGCGCGCGACCTGGCGATAGCTCCGCAGGGTGAGCAGGGGATGCAGCACCATCCAGGCGGCGGCGATGCCGACCACGCCCCAGCGGCTCGCGATCACGAAGCCGACCGGCAGCACCAGCGCCCCCATGAGGCTCGTGTGCATGTCGAAGCGCGCCTGGCCGGTGGCCTGGAGCACCTGCGCGTAGAGCGGAGCGACCGAGCGAACGGCGGCGTACACCATCAGCAGCTGCAGCGGGACGATCATCGCGTACCACTTGGCGCCGAGCAGGAGCGGCACGGCGACCGGGGCGACGAGCGCGCCGCCGACCGACAGCGGCACGCCGACGAGGGCGAGCATCGCGGTGACGTTGAGCAGGTAGCGGCGCATCGCGGCCGCGTCGCGCTGCACGGCGGAGAAGATGGACGGCATCACCGACGTGATGACTCCCGTGATCTTCTCGATCGGGGCGTAGGCGAACGTCCAGGCGAGGGTGTAGACGCCGAGCGCGTCCTTGCCGAGCATGCGCCCGGCGACGAGGAAGTCGGAGTCGCTGTAGGCGAACCAGGCGAGGCGCGAGCCGATGATGTGGCCGCTGAATCGCACCGCGTGGCCGACGTCGGCGCGGCGCGGGCGGGCGAACGGGTGGGGCGCGACGCTGTTGGCGAGAACGACCGACAGCAGGGCGCCGAGCACGGCGCTCAGCACGAGCGTCCAGTAGCGGAAGCCGAGCCAGGCAAAGACGACGCTGCTCACCGCGAGCACCGTTGCCTGCGCGCCGTCGAGGAGGGCGATCGTGCGGAAGCGGTGCGCCCGCTGCAGGAGCGCGTACGGCACGACGCGAAAGGCGCTGACGGCGAAGACGAGGCTCATGACGACGACGACCGGCGGCAGCAGCGGCGCGTGGAAGAACCACCCCAGCGGCACCGCCGCCAGGCAGCCGAGCAGGAAGCCGGCGGCGCCGAAGAGCACCGCGAGGGTGTTGATCTGCGCGACCTGCGACTGGGTGAGGTCGCGCATGTTCACGACCGCCGCGCCGATGCCGAACTCGCTCAGCACGGTGACGAGGCTGAGGAAGAGGCCCGCCATGCCGACGAGGCCATAGTCGGCCGGCGTGAGGATCCGGGCGACGATCAGCGTCGAGCCCCACGCGAGGAGCTGCGTGGACCACTTCACCCCGCTCATCCAGGCGATGCCGCTGGCGAGGGCGCGATCGAGCGACGCGGTCCCGACCGGCGCGGGGGCGGGCGGCTCGACGGGCGGCTCTGGGATTGGCGACGTTGCCACCGGAAGGTCGGTCAGTTGAGACTCTCTCTGGCCAATCGGACTGCCGTCACGGGACGCCCGACGCGGGAAGGGGCGCACCGCGAGGCCAGGGCGGCCGGGTGGGACGTCGGAGTAGGGAAACTAGGCACCGGAACGGACCGACGCCAAGCGTCGAGGGCGCGGCCGATGATAGCTTACGCGCTGTCCCGCCCCGCCGCTCACGACGCACGATCCTCCCCGACCGCCGATGACCGATCCGGCCGCGCGCCAGGCCGACCGCCACGATCGCCCCGAGACCGGCCGACCGGTGCCGCGCGCGACGCGGCCCGCCGGCGGCGGGGCGGAGGCGCTCACGGGGCGCACCGTCGCCGCGTTAGGCGCGCTCGTGATCGCGATGGCGACGCTCACGCCGGGGCTGAACGAGCAGACGTACACGGGATTCTGCATCGTCTGCGGCAACGCCGGCGGGCAGGACTTCCTCGACAACGTGCTCCTGTTCGTGCCCTTCGCGCTCGGCCTCCGCCTCGCCGGCGCGACGACGCGGCGGACGATCGCGACCGGATTCCTCTGCTCGGTCGGCGTGGAGCTGCTGCAGCGCTGGGTGATCCCGGGGCGCGACGCGAGCGTGGGCGACGTGGTCGCGAACACGCTCGGCGCCGCCGGCGGCGCGCTGCTGGCGGCGCACTGGCGCGCCCTGCTCTTCCCCGCTCCGCGCGCGGCACGACGACTGGCCGCGCTGGGGGCCGGCGCCTGGCTCCTCGTGGTCGCGATCACGGCGTGGGCGATGGGCCGCTCGCTGCCGCCCGAGCCCGCCGGCTACGGGATCGAATGGACGCCGCGCGAGCCGGACGGCCGGCGCTACGACGGCGACGTCGTCGGCGCGACGCTGGCCGGTGTGCCGTCGGGGCCGGGCGCGGCGCGCGTCGAGCTGCCCCTGGCACCGGGCGTCGCGCCGGACTCCACGATGCGCCGCGTCTTCGACCGCGCCGCCCTGCGGCTCGACGTTTCTTTCACCGCCGAGCGCGCGCCGACGAGCCGCGGCGAGCCGATCGTCCGCGTCGCGACGCCGGACAGCGCCGACGTCGTCGTGCTGTCCAGCCGCCGCTGCGGCGTCGCGTTCGTGCCGCGCACGCGCGCGGCGGACCTGCGAATGCGCGCGCCGTCGGTCGCGGCCCCGCGCGTGCTTCCCTGCGGCACGCCGGCCGTCCATGCCGGCGACACGCTGCACGCGAGGGCATGGATGGCGGGCGGCCACCTGGTGCTCGAGCTGCGCGGCCCGCACCGCGACGTGACCGCGACCGCGACCGCGGCGCTGACGGCGGGCCTCGGCTGGAGCCTCTTCTTCCCTTGGTCGCCGGCCATCAACGGAACCGCCGCGGCGATCCTCACCGCGCTCTGGCTCGGCGGACTGCTCCTCCCGGCGGGATACTGGGCGGCGCGCGGCTGGCCGGCGCGCGCGAAGGCGACGACGGGCACGCTCGCCGTCGTCGGCCTGGCGCTGGTCGCGATCGGGCTCGGCGCGGTGCCCGCCGCGAGCGCGATCGCGCCGACCCCGCCGAGCGCCTGGCTCGCCGCACTCGCCGGCGCGGCGCTGGGCTGGCGCCTCGGACGCGGCGCACCGAACGAAGCGAGCGGGTCGCGCGTCTCCGTAGGGTGAAGCGAGATTGCAGAGGTGGATCGGGAGAATGCCGCCCTCGGCGCTGTGCTCTCGACAGATCTCGGACAGGATGAACAGGATGAACGGGATGACAGCACGGCCACATCCTGTTCATCCTGTTCATCCTGTCGAGCAGTAGCCGAGCGCTGAGAGCCCACGGCGGAGCGCCGCTCGTCCATCGCGTCACGTTACCCCTCACCCCAGCAGCTCATGACCCACCATTCGTCACGACTCCGCGTCGCGCGCCTCGGCGCGGCGGCGCTCGCCGGCGCGTGCTGCGCCACTGGCGTCCTCGCCCCCGCGCTGACCGCGCAGCAGGCGCCCGGTGCGGCGACCGCCATCCAGTACCCGGCGACGCGCAAGGGCGACCAGGTGGACCTCTATCACGGCGTCCGTGTCGCCGACCCGTATCGCTGGCTCGAGGACACCGACGCGCCGGAGACGAAGGCGTGGGTGCAGGCCGAGAACGCCGTCACGCACGCGTACCTCGACGCGATCCCGGAGCGCGCGGCGATCAAGGCGCGGCTGACGAAGCTGTGGAACTACCCGAAGTACACGGCGCCGACGAAGCGCGGCGGCAAGTATTTCTACTCCGAGAACTCGGGGCTGCAGAACCAGAGCGTGCTGTACGTGTCCGACAAGCCGACCGGGCCGGGGCGCGTGCTGCTCGATCCGAACACGCTCTCGACCGACGGAACGGTGGCGCTCTCGGCGGTCGCGATCTCGGACAACGGCAAGCTGCTCGGCTACGGCACGTCGGCGAGCGGATCCGACTGGCAGGAGTTCCACGTCCGCGAGGTCGCCAGCGGGCGCGACCTGCCCGACACGATCCGCTGGGTGAAGTTCTCGGGGATGGCGTGGACGAAGGACAACAAGGGCTTCTTCTACTCGCGCTACGACGAGCCGAAGGGCGGCAACGCGCTGACGGACGTCAACAAGAACCAGAAGCTCTACTACCACCGACTCGGCAAGCCGCAGTCGAGCGACCAGCTCGTGTTCGAGAGCCCGGAGCACCCCGACTGGGGCTTCGGCGCGCGGGTGACCGACGATGGGCAGTTCGCGATCATCAACGTCTCGCAGGGCACCGACCAGCGGAACCGCCTCTACTTCATCGATCTCGACAACCCGCGCTCGCCGAAGGTGACCGCGCCGGTGGTGAAGCTGCTCGACGCGTTCGACGCGAGCTACGGCTTCGTGGACAACGTCGGCACGACGTTCTACCTGCTGACGGACAAGGACGCGCCGCGCGCGCGGGTCGTCGCGGTGGACATCAACGCGCCGCGCCAGGAGAAGTGGCGGACGGTGGTGCCCGAGGCGTCCGACGCGCTGGAGAGCGTCGCGGTCATCGGCGACCGGATCGTCGCGAGCTACCTCAAGGACGCGCACGCCAGCATCCGCTTCTTCTCGCTCGGCGGCGTCCCGCAGGGCGAGCTCGCGCTGCCGGGCCTCGGCGCCGTCGGCGGGATCGACGGCCGGCGCGGCGACCGCGAGTTCTTCTACACGTTCACGTCGTTCCTGTCGCCGACGTCCGTCTACCGCTACGACCTGCGAAAGGGGACGAACGCGCTCGTGCGAAAGCCGACGCTCGACTTCGACGCGTCGAAGTACGAGACGAAGCAGGTCTTCTACACGAGCAAGGACGGCACGCGCGTGCCGATGTTCATCACCGCGAAGAAGGGGGTCGCGCTCGACGGCAACAACCCGACGCTGCTCTACGCCTACGGCGGGTTCAACATCTCGCTGCAGCCGTCGTTCTCGCCGGCGACGCTGGTGTGGCTGGAGATGGGCGGCGTGTACGCGCAGGCGAACCTGCGCGGCGGCGGCGAGTACGGGAAGGAGTGGCACGACGCGGGGACGCTGCTGCACAAGCAGAACGTCTTCGACGACTTCATCGCCGGCGCCGAGTACCTGATCCGGGAGAAGTACACGCAGCCGTCGAAGCTCGCGATCCAGGGTGGCTCGAACGGCGGGCTGCTCATCGGTGCGGTGATGACGCAGCGGCCCGAGCTCTTCGGCGTGGCGCTCCCGGCCGTGGGCGTCATGGACATGCTCCGCTTCCACAAGTTCACGATCGGCTGGGGCTGGACGTCGGACTACGGCTCGTCCGACGACTCGACGCAGTTCACGGCGATCTACAAGTACTCGCCGCTCCACAACCTGAAGCCCGGCACGCGCTACCCGGCGACGCTGGTGACGACGGCCGACCACGACGACCGCGTCGTGCCCGGCCACTCGTTCAAGTTCGCGGCGACGCTCCAGGCCGATCAGGTGCCGGGCGGCCCGCCGGTGCTGATCCGCATCGAGAGCAAGGCCGGCCACGGCGCCGGCAAGCCGACGTCGAAGCGCATCGAGGAGGTCACCGACCTCTGGGCGTTCACGCTGAAGAACATGGGCGTGACGCCCGTGCTGCCGGCGGTGACGACGGTGCCGTGAGGGTGCAGGGTGTAGGGCATGGGGTGTAGACGAACCGCCCGGGAGGCATCACGACGCTTCCCGGGCGGTTCGTCCATACCATATCCCCTACACCGTCACGCCTCTCGCCGCTGTCCCCATTTCACCACTCTTGTCGCGCGGCTCGCGCGCGAACAGTTTATCGGCCCGTGACTTCCTTCCTCGTGGCCTACAGCGCGTTCATCGGCGTCCTCAAGATCGCCGTCTTCGCCCTCGCGCTGGCGCTCGCCGTCGTCTTCGCCTTCGACTGGGCCGTGCGCGCCCGACACATCAACCCATTCAGCCCGGTCGCGCGCTTCTTCCGCGCCACCGTGGACCCGCTGATCGCGCCGGTGGAGCGGCGGGTCGTGCGCGCGGGCGGGATGCCGACGAGCGCGCCGTGGTGGGCGCTGGTCGCGGTGGTGATCGGGGGCATCCTGCTCATCACCGTGCTGACGTTCGCGGGGAGCTACTTCGTCAGCGCGCAGTACGCGTTCGCGCGCGGGCCATGGGGAGCGGTCGCGTTCGTCGTCGCGGCGGCGTTCGGGCTGATGCAGATCGCGCTGCTCGTGCGCGTCGTGAGTTCGTGGGTCGGCGTGTCGGCGTACTCGGGCTGGGTACGCTGGTCGTACACGCTCACCGAACCCATCCTGCGCCCGCTGCGCCGCGTGATCCCGAACATCGGCATGATCGACGTGACGCCGATCATCGCCTACTTCCTCCTGCGCCTGCTCGCCTTCGGCGTGCTGACCGCCCTGCCATGAGTCGCGGCGCGAAGCACGAGACGAAGCGCGACACGCCGCGACCGGCGGCGCGCCCCGGTGCGCAGGGGCCCGGGACGGCGGCGGGCTCGCCGGCGTCCATCGTCACGATCACGCCGCGCGGCGAGAGCGTCGTGCGCTTCGACGTGCGCGTGCAGCCGAGGGCGTCGCGGACGGCGGTGGGAGGCGCGCACGGCGGCGCGCTCCGCGTCCGACTGTCGGCGCCACCGGTGGACGGCGCGGCGAACGACGCGCTCGTGGACGCGCTCGCCGGCGCGCTCGGCGTCCCGCGGCGCGCGGTGCGCATCGTCGCCGGCGCCACCTCGCGCGGCAAGGTCGTGGAGGTGGACGGGGGCGCCGAGTCCGGCGCCGCGGCACGGGTCGGCGAGCGCGTGCGTGCGCTCGCGACGACGGAGACCGAAACGTGAGCGGCGTCACCTTCGCCGCGGCGGCAGAACCACACGAGCTCGTACGCGCACCGGCGTCGCGCCGAGGAACCGGCGGCGGCCCGACGCGCGGGCACGACGTTGGCGAGAACAGCCGCGACGACAGGCATTCGATCACCCCACGGACCGGTGGCGGGTCGCCGCCGGCCCACGCCCCAGCGCACACCTAACGAGAGCGAGACGGCAGTACCATGGCGTCAATCCTGTTGGTCGGCACGGACGAGGCCCTTCTCGAAGGCCTCGCGCAAACGCTGGGTGCGGCAGGGCACCGCGCCGAGCTCACGACGTCGGTGGCCGAGGCGACGCGCCGGGCCGCCGACGAGGCGCCGCTGGTCGTCGTGGCGGAGCGGGCGCTGGCCGCCGCGGGCGCGCGCGGCGCCGCCGACCTGCGACGTGTCGCGCTCGCGCCGGGTGGCGCGGTGGTGCTGTTTCGAACCGGCGGGAGCGCGGCCGACGGTGCCGCCGGCGGTAACGGACACGCCGCCTCGACGCCGCCGCCGGCCGCGCTCCCGCCGTCGCTGCAGCGCACGACGCTCGCCGAGCTCGCGCTCCCGCTCGAGCGCCACCGCCTCGTCGCGCTCGTGCAGAGCGTGGAGGAGCGGGCGCGGCGGACGGGCCGGTCGAAAGCCTCGAGCGAGCCGGAGCGCGGGGCGGGGATGCGCGGGTAGGAAGGGACGGGGGACGGGGGACATGGGACGTGGGACGAAGGGGCCGGCTCCAGACCATGGACGCCGGCCCTTCGTACGTCCCGTGTCCCGTGTCCCACGTTCCCCACCCGCTTCCCCTTCCCGACCACGCCCGCTAACATGCGTAAGACAACTGAACCCGTGGCGATTTCAGGCAACTTGCGGCCACGTAAAACAACTCGCTAAAGCGCCGGCCCGACGCCGACTGCGCGTTGGGCTTTTTTCGTATCCGGATACCGTCATGATCGATCGGCACGAGACCACCGCACCCGCCGCCCCCGCACGCGACGCGAGCGCCTCCCCGTCACGCTACCTCGAGGCGCTGTCGCGCCGAGTGCTCGTCTACGACGGCGCGATGGGCACGAACATCCAGCGCTACCACCTGACGGCGGAGGACTTCGGCGGCAAGGCGCTCGAGGGTTGCAACGACTACCTCGTGCTGACCCGCCCCGACGTCATCCAGGCGATCCACGAGTCCTTCCTCGCCGTCGGCTGCGACGTCGTCGAGACGTGCACCTTCCAGAGCACGCCGCGGCGGCTCGAGGAGTGGGGGCTCGGCGACAAGGTGCGCGAGATCAACGTCCAGGCGGCGCGCCTCGCGCGCGCGGCGTGCGACAAGTACGCGACCCCCGACCGGCCGCGCTTCGTCGCCGGCTCGATGGGCCCGACCGGCATGCTGCCGTCGAGCTCCGACCCGACGCTGTCGAAGATCACCTTCGAGGAGCTGGCGCAGAACTTCTACGAGCAGGCGAAGTACCTCGTCGAAGGCGGCGTCGACGTCCTCCTCATCGAGACGTCGCAGGACATCCTCGAGGTGAAGGCGGCGATCGCCGGCATCGAGCGGCTGTTCGCGGAGCTCGGACGCCGCGTCGCGCTCCAGGCGCAGGTCACGCTCGACACGAGCGGCCGCATGCTCCTCGGCACCGACGTCGCCAGCGCGATGACGACGCTCGAGGCGCTGCCGGTGGACGTGATCGGCCTCAACTGCTCGACGGGGCCCGAGCACATGCGCGAGCCGGTGCGCTGGCTCAGCGAGCACGCCACCGTGCCGCTGTCGGTGATCCCGAACGCCGGCCTCCCGCTCAACACGGGGACGGGCGACGCCGTGTATCCGCTCGAGCCGAAGCCGATGGCGCTCGCGCTCGGCGAGTTCGTGCGCGAGTTCGGCGTACGCATCGTCGGCGGATGCTGCGGGACGACGCCGGAGCATCTGAAGGAGATCGTCGCGGAGGTCGAATCCGCGCGCGAGGAAACGGGGGACGGGGGACGCGGGACGGGGGACGCGGGGCAGCGTGACGGCCTACGCGTCCCGCCGCATCCCGTGTCCCACGTCCCCCGCGTCTCCTCCGCGATGCGCGCGATCACGCTCCATCAGGATCCACCGCCCCTGCTCGTCGGCGAGCGCGTCAACTCGCAGGGGTCGCGGAAGGTCAAGCGGCTGCTGCTGGCGGACGACTACGAGGGGATCGTCGAGGTCGCGCGCGAGCAGGTGGACTCGGGCGCGCACGTGCTCGACGTCGCCGTCGCGCTCACCGAGCGGCCGGACGAGGCGGAGCAGATGTCCCAGGTCGTCAAGCTGCTCTCGATGTCGGTCGAGACGCCGCTGATGATCGACTCGACCGAGGCCGGCGTCATCGAGAAAGCGCTCGAGCACGTGCCGGGGCGGGCGATCATCAACTCCATCAACATGGAGAACGGCCGCAAGCGCATCGACGCCGTCGTGCCGCTGGCGAAGAAGCACGGCGCGGCGCTCGTCGCGCTCACGATCGACGAGATCGGCATGGCGAAGACGCGCGAGCGGAAGCTCGAGGTCGCGCGCAAGATCTACGACATCGTCGTCGGCGAGTACGGGATGCCGGCCGAGTCGCTGATCTACGACGCGCTCACCTTCACGCTCGCCACCGGCGACGCCGAGTGGATCGACAGTGCGGAGGAGACGATCGAGGGGATCCGTCTCATCAAGCGCGAGCTACCGGGCGTCTCGACGATCCTCGGCGTCTCGAACGTGAGCTTCGGGCTCTCACCCGAGGCGCGCGCGGTGCTCAACTCCGTCTTCCTCCATCACTGCGTGGCGGCGGGGCTCGACGCGGCGATCGTCAACCCGGCGCACATCACGCCGTACGCCGAGATCTCGGCCGAGCAGCGCGCGCTGGCGGACGACCTCGTGTTCAATCGGCGGCCGGACGCGCTGCAGAAGTTCATCGAGCACTTCGCGAGCGCGGGAAGCGGGAAGCGGGACGCGGGAAGCGACCGCGAGGACCCGAGCGCGGGGATGGCGCCGGATGAGCGCGTCCACTGGATGGTGCTGCACCGCAAGAAGGAAGGCATCGAGGACGCGCTCGACGCGGCCGGCGTGCGCGCGAATCCCGTGCGCGTGCTCAACGACGTCCTCCTCCCGGCGATGAAGGAGGTCGGCGACAAGTTCGGCGCCGGCGAGCTGATTCTGCCGTTCGTGCTCCAGAGCGCGGAGGTGATGAAGCGCGCCGTGAAGCACCTCGAGCAGTTCCTCGAGAAGGCCGAGGGCTACACGAAGGGGAAGGTCGTGCTCGCGACCGTGTACGGCGACGTCCACGACATCGGCAAGTCGCTCGTCAACACGATCCTCTCCAACAACGGCTACACGGTCTACGACCTCGGAAAGCAGGTGCCGGTCAACACGATCATCGACAAGGCGGTCGAGGTCGGGGCGGACGCGATCGGGCTGTCGGCGCTGCTCGTCTCGACGAGCAAGCAGATGCCGCTCTGCGTGCAGGAGCTCGACAAGCGCGGGCACCACTTCCCGGTGCTCATCGGCGGCGCGGCGATCAACCGCCGCTTCGGCCGGCGCGCGATGTTCGTGGACGGCGAGCGGCCGTACGACTCCGGCGTCTTCTACTGCAAGGACGCGTTCGAGGGGCTGGAGACGATGGACCGGCTCCAGGAGGCGCGGAGCGCGGACGATCGCGCGGCGCTCGTCGCGAAGCTCGTGGACGAGGCGCGGCGCGACGTCTTCCTGCGCGCGCAGGTCGGCAAGGACATCGCCGCCGGCACCGACGACGGCACACGCTCGGCGACCAGCACGACCGTGCCGGTGCCGGCCGCGCCCTTCCTCGGCGCCCGCGTGCTGCGCGACATCCCGCTCGACGAGGTGTTCGCGCTGCTCGACCTCGACGAGCTCTATCGTCTCCAGTGGGGCGGGCGCGGCTCGGGCGACGCCTTCAAGAAGGCCGTGCGCGAGGAGTTCGAGCCGACGCTCGCGCGGCTGACCGCGGACGCGAAGGCGAAGGGGTGGCTGAAGCCGCAGGCCGTCTACGGCTTCTTCTCGACGCAGGCCGACGGCAACGCGCTCGTCGTCTACGACCCGGCGGCGTACGCCAGCGACGCGGGGTCGCTGCGCGAGATCGCGCGCTTCACCTTCCCGCGCCAGGAAGGGCGCGAGCGCCTCTGCATCGCCGACTACTTCAAGACCGTGGAGAGCGGCGAGGTGGACGTCGTCGGATTCCAGGTGGTGACCGTCGGCGACGAGGCGACGAAGCTGTTCGACGAGCTGCAGGCGCGCGGCGACTACGCCGAGGCGTTCTACATCCACGGCCTCGCGGTCGAGACGGCGGAGGCGGTGGCGAGCTGGATGCACCGCCGCCAGCAGCGCGAGCTCGGCATCCCCGAGACGCAGGGCAAGCGCTACTCGTGGGGCTACGGCGCCTGCCCCGACCTCGAGGACCACGCGCAGCTGTTCACGATCCTGCCGGCGGAGTCCGCGTTAGGCATGTCGCTCACCAGCGCGCGTCAGCTCGTCCCCGAGCAGAGCACGGCGGCGATCGTCGTGCACCACCCGGAGGCGCGGTACTACGCGGTGCGCGGAGCCGGCGAGGCGAGCGCCGAGGCGGCGGGTGCGGCGCGATAGCGAGAATCGCGGGTCGCGGGTCGGGGGTCGGGGATCGGGAAGTGGTCTCCCGAGCGGCCCATCCCCGACCCCCGACCCCCGACCCGCGACCCGCGCCAGCTCAGTGTGCCGGCGTGACCGTCGCGCCCGCGAGCGTCGCGCCGAGCGCGCGGAGCGCGGCGGCGACGTCGTAGATCTGGCGGGTGGTGCTGGCGAGCGAGCTGTTCTGGGGCGCGACGGCGGTGCCGCTGGTGAAGCTGCCGGCCGTCGGCGACGCGAAGAGCAGCGCGACGGTGATGGACGTGGCCTGCCCCGGCGCGAGCGACGCGACCGGGCCGACGGACCAGCCGACGCGCACGTCGCCCGGGGTCTCGCTCGAGCAGAGGAGGGCGTCCACGCCGCCGCTCCCGCCGACGGCGGTGCAACCCGGGGCCATCCCGAGCGCGCCCCTGCCGCCGGTCAGGTACTGGTAGGTCGTCTGCTCGAGGCCGGGCGTGGCGAAGCTGAGCGCGTTGTCACTGTCGAGGAGCAGCGCGCGCGCGGTCGTGCCCGCGGGACCCTGCACGAGACGCAGGCCGACGAGCGCCGGGCGCGTCTGGCCGCCGGCGGTGGAGGAGAAGTTCGGGACGCTGAAGGCCTGGTCGTACGCGGCGAGCAGCGAGTCCTGGGGGAAGACGGTCGCGTTGTCGTCGTTCACCTCGGCCTGGCCGCTCACGGCGGCGCTGATGCTCACGCCGACGTTCGGATCGATGAACGGCGCGAGGTAGACGTTCTGCAGCGTGTGGCCGCCGGCCGGCTCCTCGGGGTGCACGAAGCGGAAGCTGTCGGTCGCGCTGATGTTCGTCAGATCGTAGCGCACGAGCACGACGTCGGGGCGGTCCTGCGGGATCGCGTAGGTGATCTTCACCGACAGGCCGAAGTTCTGGCCGGGGCGATCGAGGTCGCCGAGGGCGCCCGTCGTGCTGGGGAAAACGGGAAGGTGGCGAGCGTCGGTCCACACCTCGTTGAAGTAGCGCGAGCTGTCGCCGCTGACCGGGGCGAGGCGGACGTGCGGCGAGTAGTCGCCGGGGTCGTAGAGCGACATCGCGAGGTGGGCGCCGGCCGCGCTGCCGCCGGCGTCGGCGCCGAGCGTCGCGGCAACGAGCAGCTTCCCGTGGGAGAGGTACTGGTCGGGCGCCGGGGCGGGCCAGGCGTTGGCGAGGCCGGTGATGTTCCCGAGGTCCGCCGGGAAGCGGCTGCAGAAGTCGCCGAAGTCGCTGACCGCGCAGTAGACGCGCGAGTGCTTCGACCAGATGAGCGCGTTCTTGGCGATGCCCGACTCGACGCAGAACGCCTGATCGTAGTCGAAGTCGCGGCAGCTCCCCTCGGGGTGCAGCGTCTCGGTCTGGACGTTGCCCGACGGGTTCACCTTGAGCGTGTAGTGCTGCGGCAGATAGCTGATGTCGTACTGGACGTCGAGCGTGTGGTCGCCGCGGGCGAGGCCGACGACGCTGTCGATCGGCGCGACGATCGGCGCGCCACCGTCGATGGACACGCGGGCGTACACGGTGTCACGCGACGAGACGTCGGTCCGGGCGTACACCGGCGTCTTGAACGCGAGCGTCACCGGCCCGCTGCCGGTGGACTTGTCGCTGTTGCACGCGGCGAGCAGCGAGAGCAGGGCGAGCGCGGTGACGAGCGACGGCGGCGCGACGCGGCGCGGACGAGCGAAGGTCATGGGCACCTGGGGTATGGGACGACGGATGGCGAACGGTACAAGCGGTGAACGCATGTCGCAACACGAAGCAGCGGAGGGCCTTGTGAGAGCCGGCGCGACGACCGAAGCAGGAGCGGCGACGACGGCGGCGGCGGCGCCGGCGCACGCCATCACGACGACGCCCGAGCGCGCCGCGGCGCTGGCGCGGCTGCTCGATCCGGCGCGCGTCGTCGTCTTCGACGGCGCGATGGGGACGATGCTCTACGCGCGCGGCGTCTTCATCAACCAGTGCTACGACGAGCTGAACGTCCGCGCGCCGGAGCTCGTGCGCGACGTGCACCGCGCGTACGTGAAGGCCGGCGCCGAGGTGCTGGAGACGAACAGCTTCGGCGCCAATCGCGTCAAGCTCGCGCAGTACGGGCTCGAGACCCAGGTGCGCGAGCTGAATCGCGCCGCGGCGCGGCTGGCGCGCGAGGCGGCGGCCGAGAGCCTGTCGGCGACGGTGCTCGTCGCGGGCGCGGTCGGGCCGCTCGGCGTGCGCATCGAGCCGTACGGGCCGACGTCGCGCGAGGAGGCGCGCGCGATCTTCCGCGAGCAGATGGAGGGACTGCTCGACGGAGGCGCCGACCTGTTCCTGCTCGAGACGTTCGGCGACCTGATCGAGATCGAGCAGGCGATCCGCGCGGCGCGCGAGGTCGCGCCGGACGTGCCGGTGATGGCGCAGATGACGATCGGCGCCGACGGGCGCACGCCCTACGGCGCGAGCCCGGAGGACGTCGCGCGCGCGCTCGACGGCTGGGGCGTGGACGTCGTCGGCCTCAACTGCTCGGTGGGCCCGCAGGCGATCCTCGACGCGATCGAGCAGATGGCGCGCGCCACCGGCAAGAAGCTCTCGGCGCAGCCGAACGCCGGCATGCCGCGCGACGTCGGCGGCCGGTCGATGTACATGGCGAGCCCGGAGTACATGGCGAGCTACGCGCGACACCTCGTGCAGGCGGGCGCGAAGATCGTCGGCGGCTGCTGCGGCACGACGCCGGAGCACGTGCGGGCGATGTCGCAGGGGGTGCGGCCCCTCTCCCCTCGGCATGCGGGTGGCGGGTGGGGGGTGGCCGGTGGCGACGCCGGCACTTCAACGCGCGAAGGCGAGCGGCGCACGGACGGGAGAGTCGCGCCCCCACCCGCCACCCCCCACCCGCCACCCGGCGTCGCGCCGATCCCCTTCGCCGATCGCTCGAAGTTCGCCGCCAAGATCGCCGCCGGGCGGTTCGTGTCGAGCGTCGAGATCGTGCCGCCGCGGGGGGTGGACGCGAGCAAGCTGCTCGCCGACGCGGCGACGCTGCGCGAGGCGGGCGTGGACGCGATCAACGTGCCCGACGGGCCGCGCGCACAGAGCCGCATGGGCGCGATCATGACGAGCCTCCTCGTCGAGCAGCGCGTCGGGATCGAGACGGTCACGCACTACTGCTGCCGCGACCGCAACCTGCTCGGCATGCTCAGCGACCTGCTCGGCGCGAGCGCGATGGGGCTGCGCAACCTCCTCATCATCACTGGCGACCCGCCGAAGATGGGCCCCTACCCCGACGCGACGGCGGTCTTCGACATCGACGCGATCGGGCTCACGAACCTCGTGCGCAACCTGAATCACGGGCTCGACCCGGGCGGCAACGCGATCGGCGCGCCGACGCGCTTCGCCATCGGCGTCGGCGTGAACCCGGCGGCGATCGACCCCGCGCTCGAGCTGCGCCGCTTCCGCTGGAAGGTGGAGGCGGGCGCCGAGTACGCGATCACGCAGCCGGTGTTCGACGTCGCGCAGCTCGAGAAGTTCCTCGGCACGATCGAGGACACGCGGATCCCGATCATCGCCGGCATCTGGCCGCTCGTGTCGGCGCGCAACGCCGAGTTTCTCGCCAACGAGGTGCCCGGGGTGACCGTGCCCGACGCGGTCATCGCGCGGATGCGCCGCGCCAACGAGCGCTCGAAGGAGCACGCCGTCGCCGAGGGCGTCGCGATCGCGCGCGAGATGCTGGCGCAGGTGCGCGGCGCCGTGCAGGGCGTCCAGGTCTCGGCGCCGTTCGGCAAGGTGGAGCTGGCGCTGCAGGTGTTCGAAGGGCTGACGGGATGAGCCGGGAAGCGGGAAGCGCGAACGACTGCGGGTCGGGGGTCGGGGGTCGGGGCTATCGTATCAGCCCCGACCCGCGACCCCCGACCCCCGACCCGCGGCTGAGAACGGCCCGCGCCTAACGCTTCCCACTTCCCGCTTCCCCGCACCTCCGTTGCCCCCGTATGGCCGAGCTCGTCTTACTACCGTCGTACTCAACTCAACGACGGAGACCCGACGATGCTCGCTGGTCTGAATCACCTCGCGCTGCTGCAGGCAGGAGCCGTTGACCCCATGACGTACCGCATGGGCACCGGCACGATGATCGTCTGGCTGGCGATCGTCGTCTTCCTGGTCGTCTCGCTGTGGAAGGTGTTCGAGAAGGCGGGTGAGCCCGGGTGGGCCTCGCTCATTCCGGTGTACAACCTGATCGTGATGCTGCGGATCGCCGGGAAGCCGCTGTGGTGGCTGATCCTCCTGTTCATCCCGCTCGTCAACCTGATCGTCTTCATCCTCGTCGGCCTCGCGACGGCGGAGCGGTTCGGCAAGGGCGCGGGATTCGGGCTCGGCCTGACGTTCCTCGGCTTCATCTTCTACCCGGTGCTCGCCTTCGGGGACGCGCGGTACTCGAGAGCGTAGTAGGGCGGGGCGGGAGCGATGGCTCGGCGCGAGGGGATCTCCTCTCGCGCCGAGCCATTTTCGCGTGCGCGTGTCGGCGGCCGGCGGGCCGGGGTGCGGGAACGCGCGGCGCGCTCGTATCTTTAACTCCGACGTCCACGCTCCTCGCTACCCGCTACCCGCTACCCGATGAAGGCCATCCTCATCGTCGACCACGGCTCCGTGCGAGCCGAGGCGAACAACATGCTCGAGTGCGTCGCGAACCTGGTGCAGGCGATGGCCGGCAGCGAGATCCTCGTGCGATTCGCGCACATGGAGCTCGCCGAGCCGCTCATCCCCGCCGGGTTCGCGGCGTGCGTGCACGCGGGGGCGACGGAGGTGGTCGTCTTCCCGTACATGCTCTCGCCGGGCAAGCACTCGACGCGCGACATCCCGCGCATCGTGTCCGAGGCGGCGGCGGCGTTCCCCGGCGTCGCGTACAGCGTGACGACCGCGTTCGGCGTGCACGAGAAGCTCGGCGAGCTCATCCTGCTCCGCGCCGGTGTCGCGCCGACGACCGGCTACGCGCCGGAGGCGATGGCCTGCTGCTGGGATCCGGCGCGGTCGACGACGGCGTGCGGCGCGGCGTGCCGGGCGCGACCGCAGTCCATCGGGCAGCACGCGGAGGAAACGGTTGGGAATCTCGGCGTTTCGTCACGAGTCGTCGGCGGCGTGGCGCGCCAGTAGCACGCCGCGTGCATTGGCACGCGCGTGCCGGAGGGTCTGCAGTCAGTTGAAGCTCGGTCCGACAGTGCCACGCATAGCTGGTAGGAGGTAGAAGCACTGGTACCACGCACGACCAGCACGACGTAAGAACTGCACGACGTAAGAACTGCACGACGCAACACAGCACGACGTACCATCAGCACCACGCACGACCAGCACGACGCAAGACGGTACCACGAACGACCAGTACCACGAGGGAACCAGGGCCGACGCCCTCCGGCCTTTCCCCGATCAATCCAGCACCGCCGCGCACGAGTCCAGTGCGCGGCGGTGCTTTTTCCGTCGGCGTCCGCGGGCTACCTTCCTTCTGGTCGCGGCCGCTTCGGCCGCGCCGGCCGATCGGGCCACCCTCGCGACACCAACGACGACCTTCGCCACGCTCACCGAGCGACGCCACCCATGTCCACCGACACCACTCTTGCCCGTCCCGCCCTGACGACGTTCTCCGAGGAGGAGGACGCCTTCCGCGAGGCCGTCGCGGCGTTCGCCGAGGACGAGGTGCGGCCGCGCGTGACGGCGATGGAGCAGGCCGCCAAGCTCGACCCGACGCTGATCCCGAAGTACTTCGAGATGGGCCTGATGGGGATCGAGGTGCCCGAGCAGTACGGCGGCGCCGGCGGCACGCTGACGATGGTGACGATCGCCGTCGAGGAGATCAGCAAGGTGGACGCGAGCGCCGCGATCATGGTGGACGTGCAGAACACGCTCGCGAACTACCCGATCACGCGCTACGGCAGCGACGCGCAGAAGGCGAAGTACCTCACGCGCCTCACCACGGACACGGTCGGCGCGTACGCGCTCTCCGAGCCCGGCGCCGGCTCCGACGCCTTCGGCCTCGCGCTCCGCGCCGACCGCAAGGACGGCGGCTGGGTGCTCAACGGCTCGAAGCTGTGGATCACGAACGGCGCCGAGGCCGGGACGTTCGTGGTGTTCGCGAACACGAACCCGAGCGTCGGCTACAAGGGGATCACGGCGTTCATCGTCGAGCGCGGCTTCCCTGGCTTCTCGGTCGGCAAGAAGGAGGACAAGCTCGGCATCCGCGCCTCGAGCACGACGGCGCTCAGCTTCGACGGCGTCGAGGTGCCCGACGAGAACGTCCTCGGCCCGGTGGGCCAGGGCTACAAGATCGCAATCGAGACGCTGAACGAGGGGCGGATCGGGATCGGCGCGCAGATGATCGGCGTCGCCGGCGGCGCGCTCGCGGCGGCGACGGCGTACGTCAAGGAGCGGAAGCAGTTCGGCAAGGCGCTCGCCGACTTCCAGGGGATCCAGTTCCAGGTCGCGCAGGCGGCGACCGAGCTCGAGGCGGCGCGCCTGATGGTGTACAACGCGTCGCGCCTCAAGGACGCGGGCCACGACATCGCCAAGGAGGGCGCGATGGCGAAGCTGTTCGCGAGCCAGGTCTGTGAGCGGGTGACGTCGCTCTGCGTCGAGCTCTTCGGCGGCTACGGCTACACGAAGGATTACCCGGTCGAGAAGTACTACCGCGACGCGAAGATCGGGACGATCTACGAAGGAACGTCGAACATGCAGCTGCAGACGATCGCGAAGGCGGTTTTGCGGTAGGCGGTGGGCGGTAAGCGGTAGGCGCAAGCAGAGGGGCCGGCATCCGTGATCGGAGCCGGCCCCTCGCATGTTCGCGCTTACCGCCTGCCGCTCACCGCTTACCGGTCGTTCTCCCGCGCCCGGAAGCGCTCCGAGTCGTCGTCGGCGTCGATCGGGGCGTCGAGGTCGATGTCGCGGTTCGGGTCGCGGCCGCGGCCGGCGACGCGATCGGGGTGCTCGCGCTGCTCCCGCTCGGCCGCCTCGCGCCGCGCGTCCTCGGCGCCGACGGTCGTGTTCTGGCGTCCCGGCTCCTGCTTGCGCCGCGGCGCGTCGTCGCGCCCGTCGCCGTAGCTTCCTGCGTTCCGCTCGTCGCTCATCGGTCGGCCCTCCGTCTCCGTTGATGGTCCCACGCCGCCGCGTGCGACTGGGGAACAACCGAACGACGCAACAGGTGGGCCCAAAGGGGCTGGGGTCGTACCTGATGCCTGGTTCCTGCTTGCTGAAAGTCAGCCACTCAGAGGGGCCGACTCTAGCAAGCAGGAACCAGGCATCAGGTGGGACTATAATCCACTTCGGCCCGGGCGTTGCGTCGTCCCATCTTCCGTCACCCACGCGGATCGGGCGCCATGCGGTTGCGGCTGAAGCGGGTCGAGGAGCAGGTGATCGTCGTCATCGGCGCGTCGAGCGGGATCGGGCTCGTCACCGCGAAGATGGCCGCCCGCCGCGGGGCGCGGGTGGTGCTGGCGGCGCGCAACGAGCGCGCGCTCGCCCGGGCGGTGGACGACATCGCCGCCGCCGGTGGCACGGCCGCCTACGCGGTGGCCGACGTCTCGTCCGAGCGCGACGTCGAGCACGTCGCGGCCGTCGCGGCGCGCGAGTTCGGCGGCTTCGACACGTGGGTGAACGGCGCCGCGGTCGGGATCTTCGGGCGCGCGATGGAAATCTCCACCGACGACATGCGCCGCCTCTTCGAGGTGGACTTCTTCGGCCTCGTCCACGGCTCCCGGATCGCCGTGGATCACTTCCGCGAGCGGTTCGGCCGCGACGCGCGCGCGCTCGACGGCACCGCGCCCGCGGGCGCGATCGTCAACGTCGGCAGCACGCTCTCGGACCGCGTCGTGCCGCTGCTCGGCGTCTACGCGGCGGCCAAGCACGCGGCGAAGGCGTTCACCGACGCGCTGCGCATGGACCTCGAGGAGGAGGGCGCGCCGGTCTCGGTGTCGCTCGTGAAGCCGTCGTCCGTGGACACGCCCTTCTACGACAACGCGCGCAACTACCTCGCGCGCGAGCCGCAGCCGACGTCCCCCGTGTACCTCCCCGAGGTGGTCGCCACGACGATCCTGCACTGCGCCGAGCACCCGGTCCGCGACGTCTTCGCGGGCGTCGGCGCGAAGGCGATGAGCGCCTTCGGCTATTACGCGCCCGGCATCGCCGACCGGGCGCTGCGGCCGATGTACGAGACCCAGCTCAGCGACCGTCCGACGCGCGACGGCGACGGGAACCTGTACGAGCCGGTGGACGGCACCGAGCGCGGGCACCACTACCGTGGCAAGGTGCTCGGCTCGAGCGCGTACACCGCCGCGGCGCTCAACCCGCTCGCCACGGCCGCCGCCGCGCTCGGCTTCGGCGCGGCGCTCGTCGCCGGCATGCGCTTCCTCCGCGGCCGCCACGCCGACGAG
>DATMHT010000095.1:0-3150 GCA_035554795.1 Gemmatimonadaceae bacterium
CAAGCCGGAGAACGTCCTCCTCGCCGGCCCGCACGCCTTCGTCGCCGACTTCGGCATCGCGCTCGCCGTGCGCGCCGCCACCGGCGAGGTGAGCATCGAGGACGGCGCGCCGTCGGCGAGCGGACCGTTCCGCGCGTCGGGCGGCGGCCGTCGCATGTCGCGACCCGGCCTCGCCGTCGGGACGCCGGCCTACATGAGCCCCGAGCAGGCTCTCGGCACCGCCGATCCCGATCCGCGCAGCGACGTCTACTCGCTGGGCATCGTGGCGTACGAGATGCTCGCCGGCCGCGCGCCCTTCCCGGACCTCACGCTGCAGGGCGTGGTGGACCGTCACCTCGACGGCACGGCGGCGCCGCCCCCGCTCGACTCGGTGCGCGACGACGTGCCGCCCGCCACGCGGGCGGCGATCACGCGCGCGCTCGCCCTCGAGCCGAGCGACCGCTTCGACAGTGCGGGCGAGTTCCTCGCGGCGATGACGCCCGAGGGCGCGGCCGACCGTGTCACGCTCGACGACTGGAGCGCCGTCACCCACGTCGCGACTCGTACGCGCCGCCGCGCGACGGCGGTGACCGCCGCGCTCGCTCTGCTCGCGCTGCTCGGCCTCGGCTGGGAGCTCTGGCGACACCGGCAGCCGGGTGGCGTCGCCGGGGCGCTGCCTGTCTCGCCGAACGCCGTCGCCGTCTTTCCGTTCACCGTGCGCGGCAGCGCCGACGTCGCGTACCTCGGCAAGGGCATGGTGGACCTGCTGAGCACGGACCTCGATGGCGCCGGCGAGCTGCGCGGCGTGGACGCGCACGCCGTGCTCGGCTCCCTCGCGGCCGATGGCGACGGCGCGCCCACGGTGACGCCGGCGCGCGCCGAGGCCCTTGCCCGCCGGCTCGGCGCGGGGCTGTACGTCCTCGGCAGCGTGCTCGAGTCGTCGGGGCGGCTCCGCATCCACGCCGCGCTCTACGGCCGCGACCGCGCCGGCGCGCCCATCGCCACGGCGACGGTGGAAGGGGAGAACGCGAAGCTGTTCGACCTCGTGGACGAGCTGTCCACGCAGCTGATCGCGACCCGTCGCCACGGACCGGCGGCGCGACTCACGCGGCTCGCCGCGGTCACGACGCGCTCGCTCCCCGCGCTCAAGGCCTACCTCGAGGGCGAGTCGCAGCTGCGCGCGGGCCGCTACGACTCGGCGATGTTCGCCTACGGGCGGGCGGTCGCCGCGGACTCGCAGTTCGCGCTCGCGTACTACCAGCGCGCCGTCGCCGCAGACTGGGACGCGAAGTTCGACGACGCGCGGGCCTCGGCCGAGCAGGCGATCCGCTACAGCAGCCGCCTCGCCGACGACGACCGCGCGCTGCTCGTCGCCTTCCTCGCCTGGCAGCGCGGCGACGCCGACGAGGCGGAGCGGCTCTATCGCGCCATCCTGCACGAGCACCCGGACAACGTCGAGGCGTGGTACAACCTTGGCGAGGTGCTCTTCCACTACTCGGCCGTCCGCGGCCGGACGATGAGCGACGCGCGTCCCGCCTTCGAGCGCGCCGTCTTTCTCGACCCGCAGAACACCGACGCGCGGCTGCACCTGCTCGACATCGCCGCCAAGGACGGGCGCCGCGCCGACTTCGACAGCCTGCTCGCCGGCGCCGATCCGAAGAACCCGTACATCATCCGCCGCCGTGCGCTGCGCGCCTTCGCCGGCGGCACGCGCGCCGAGCAGGACAGCGTGCTCGCCGAGATGCGTACGACGAGCGACGGCTCGCTGATCGTCGCGGCGTGGGGCGTCGCCAACTATCTGCAGGACCTGCCCGACGCGGCGCGGATCTCGACGATGCTCCTCGATTCGGCGCGGGACCGGGAGGTCCGCGCCTTCGGCCACGCGCTGCTGGCGCAGATCGAGCTTGGCCGCGGACGGTGGCGCGCCACGACCATGGAGATTGATTCGACCGCGGCGCTCGATCGTGTGCTCGGCCTCGAATATCGCGGCTTCCTCACCTCGCTCCCGTTCACGCCGGCGACGGCGCGCGAGCTTCGCGACGCACGCGCCACGGTCGCCGCGTGGAAGACGGCGCCGACCGACCGGAGCACGTCCACGTCGAACGTGCTGCGCACGCACAACGGCGTGCACCCGCTCGTGCGGCTCTATCTGCTCGGCACCCTGTCGTCGCGCCTCGGCGACGTGGCGGAGGCCGAGCGCGCGGAGGCGGAGCTGCGGCGCGTGGCACAGGGCGAGGCCGGGCCCGCCGGCGGTGCCGCGCCGACGCCGGCGATGGACACGCTCCGGCGCGCGCTCGCGGCCGATCTCGCGCACGCGGTGCGCGCGCAGCGCGCGTGGCACGACGGACGCGCAGCCGAGGCGCTCGCCGCGCTCGAGCGCATCAACGGCGAGGCGCCGATCGAGCTCTCGGCGAACTCGCCGTTCTACTCGCACGTCGCCGAGCGCTTCCTGCGCGCCGAGGCCCTGCACGCGCTCGGCCGCGACGAGGAAGCCGCGCGCTACTACGGCGGCCTCTCGGAGGGACGCTTCGACATCGCCTTCCTTGCGCCGGCGCAGATGCGCCTAGCGGAGATCGCCGAGCGTGCCGGCGACCGCCGCGCCGCCGCGCTCCACTACGCGCGAGCCGCGCAGCTCTGGCAGGACTGCGACCCCGAGCTCCGTCCCGTCGCCGAGCGCGCGCGGCGGAAGGCGGAAGAGGGGCAGTGAAGGGTCCCCACTAGATTCACCCCATGCAAAGCCACTCTTCGATGGACCGCTGGACGCCGCGTGCGCTCCTGCTTCTGCTCGCCCTCGGCGCCTCCGCGTGCGAGCGTGGTGCCGGCCAGTCGTCGCCCGCGGCGCGGGCCGGCGTCGCCGACTCGTCAGGCGCGGCGCGCGACAGCTCGACCGCCGCCGCCGGCAGCGTGCCGACGCGCGTGCCGACGCGTGTGCCGCCGGTGCCGACGCCCGCCGTCGTGCGCGGGCTGTACGTCAACCGCTGGGCGGCGCTCGGCCAGAAGATGTGGCAGCTCATCGACGTCGCGAAGACGACCGAGGTCAACGCCCTGTCGCTCGACGTCAAGGACGACCGCGGCTTCGTGCTCTACCGGTCGCGGGTCAAGCTCGCGCAGCAGATCGGCGCCGACACCAACATGCCGATGCGCCCCGAGCGGCTGCGCGCCGTGCTCGAC
>DATMHT010000096.1:0-1971 GCA_035554795.1 Gemmatimonadaceae bacterium
GAGAGCTCCGACCAGATCCCGCGGCGCACGTCGTCGAGCATCGCGGCGAGCGGGTAGGCGTCGGACTTCGTGCTCTTCGCGATCGCCTCCTGCTCGAGCAGGCGGTTCATGCGGCCGTCGTCGAGCAGGTTGTTGAGGACGCGCTCCTGCGCGCCGGTGATGCGGGCGATCATCCCGCCGGCCTCGATGCGGCTCGCGATCTCGGGGCGGATCAGGTACGACGGCGTCCGGAAGACGTTGTCGCTGAGGAAGCGCACCGCCGCCGCCTGGCGCGCGCGCGACAGCGGCGCGTACACGGCGCCCGGCTGGCTCCCGGACTTGTACTGCACCGTCCCGCCGCCGACCATCGTCGCGACGTGATTGGCCTCGGTCGCCCACTGGCCGACCGTGCGGTCGTAGATCTCGCGGAGGTCGCTGTTGTCCTCGCCCTCCTTCGTCGCCGCGCCGCTCACGTAGCCGATCACGCGCTGGATGTTCTTGAAGCCGTAGCCGGTGGACTGCACCGGGTCGGCGTCGCCGACGGCCTCGTTGAGCGTGCCGAACGCGCCGAACTCGTTGTTGGCCGAGAAGCGGTACCAGGGGATCGTGTCCTGCATCCGCGCCCACCGGTCGAGCGTCGGGCGCTCGTCGGCGGTCGTCTTCGCGTCGGGGATCGGCTTGTAGCCCCACATGATCGCGTACTTGTCGTACGGCCCGACGCGCGGGATGATGTCCTCGAGCGCGATGTGATCCTCGGGCTGCGCGACGTAGTTGAAGCGCGAGTAGTCCATGATGCTCGGGCTATGGCCCATCTTGTGGACCCACGTCGCGCTGCGGATGCTGTCGGCGGGGTACGTCGAGCTGCCGATCTGGTCGTGCTGCAGGCCGATCGTGTGGCCGATCTCGTGGGCGACGACGAACTCCAGCAGCCGCCCCATCAGCGAGTCCGGCATCGGGAAGGTGCGCGCCCGCGGGTCGAGCTGCGACGCCTGCGTGAAGTACCAGTCGCGCTGGAGGTTCAGCACGTTCTGGAAGATGCGCGCGCTGCCGTTGAGGATCTCACCGGTGCGCGGGTCGCTCACGTGCGGGCCGACGGCGTTCTCCGTCGTGGACGGCAGCCAGCGGATCACCGTGTGGCGGATGTCCTCGGGCGACCAGTCGGGATCGTTCGCCGGCGCGTCGGCGGCGACGATGCCGTTCCTGAAGCCGGCGGCCTCGAAGGCGGGCTGCCAGTCGAGGATCGCCTTCCGGATCCACGGCTTCCACTGGTCGGGCGTCGCCGGGTCCACGTAGTAGACGATCGGCTTCTTCGGCGTGCAGAGGCCCTGCGCGTCGGGCGCGTCGGCGCACTCGAGCCGGTACTTCGTGATGAACTCGCGCCGCGCGGCGCGCTGCTCCTCGCCGAAGTTCACCTGGCGGATGGAGAAGAAGCCGACGCGCTCGTCGAAGCGGCGCGGCATCATCGGCTGCTCGGGCAGGCGCACGAGGCTCCAGTGCGCGAGCACGCTCTGCGCGGGCGTCGGGCCGCGCTGGACGACGACCGGCGCCGGCGCGCCGGGGAAGTTGGGCGCGGGCATCGAGGTCCCCGTCTGCGTCGCCTCGACCTCGACGTTGTCGGGGAAGGCGACGGCGCGCTCGACGAACGACCGCGACGCGTCCACGCTGCCGCGCAGCGCGGCGAACTCCGGCACGCTCGTCGTGTAGAGCCGCGTCACGTCCACGACCGCCGAGCTGTCGGGACCGTACGCCTCCACGTTGAGCACGGCGACGATCGGCGGATAGTTCGACGCCTCGACCGCCTTGTACACCGACAGCGCGGTGTCGGCGGTGATGTCGAACGACGGCCGGCGGAGGATGACGCGGTTGCCGACGCGCTCCCAGCGCAGCGTGCTCTCGCCGAACTGGTCGCCGCCGTACTGGCCGAACTGGCCCGGCGGGAGGCTCGGGTCGGCGGCCGCGGCGCGCGCGTAGCGCCCGACGAGGAGCATGTCC
>DATMHT010000097.1:0-2876 GCA_035554795.1 Gemmatimonadaceae bacterium
TTCTCCGCCAGCGTGCGCGCTTCCTCGCGCACGGTGGCCGCGTGCCGCTCCGCTTCGGCGATGACACGGTCCGCCTCCGCGCGGGCGCGGCGGCGCGCGTCCTCGGCGGCGGAGTCCACGCGCTGCCTGGCGTCGGCCACGTGCGTCTCGACGGCCTGCTTGGCGGCGTAGTGCAGCGCGTCGCGGGTCGAGTTGGCGACGCCGGAGAAGTTCGGCGTGACGGTCGGGTTCATGACCGTACCCGTCACGCGGGCGCCCAGCTCGACCGCGTCGGCCGTGCTCAGGTCCAGCCCCGCCTTGCCCGCCTGTGACGCCAGGCGGCTCACGACCCGGCCGGCCGCGGCGCCGACCTCCGCGCGCGGTACCGCCAGCGCCAGGTCGTAGCTGAGCGACTGGTCGATGCCGTTGGAGCCGGAGACCGTCATCGTCGTTCCGCCCATCCGGACGTCGAACGGCTTGACACGCAGCCGGCCGTTCGTGATCTCGAACGACGCGCGCAGTGCCTCGACGGCCGGGTTCCTGAGCTGCTCGAGCGCCAGCGACTCGGCCAGCTTCGAGAGCACCGGCACGCCCTGCATCACGAGCTGTCCGCTCTCCACCGTGCCGCGACCACTGAGCGCGTCGTACAGCGGCAGCATGTCGTGGCCCAGCGGACCCTTGAGCGCGAAGTCGCCGGAGACCGTGCCCTGCGCCCACCGCGCGACTGGCGCGAGCTTCTGCACGGTCGTGAGTGCGGCGAAGGCCGTCGGAATGTCGAGGCTCGTGACGCGGAGACCGAGATCGAAGGTGGGGCGCGTGGGGACCGTCGTCTCGTAGAAGCCGTTGGCGACCACCGAGCCGCGGAGCATGTCCATGCGCAAGTCGTCGAGCGTCACCCGGCGATCCTTGACCCGCAGGCCGCCGTGCACGTTCGCGGCCGTCAGCGTGCCGTAGGTGACGCGGGCCGCGGATGCCTGGAGCGCGAAGTCCACGTTCGCCGGGACGGGAATGATCTCCATCGTCGTGTCGCTCGACCGCCACTCGTTCAGGTCGAAGTGCTCGCTGCTCACCGTCGCCTCGCCACGCAGCACCTCGTCGCGCAGCGCGAAGCCGAGGACGTTGTCGAGCGCGCCCGTGGCCTTCACGTCGCTGTTGCCGATCCGTCCCGCGAACGTCGTGAGCTCCGCGCGGCGCGGCGTCAGGCGCAGCGACGCGGTGTCGATCGTCATCGGGTGCGGTAGTGTGGCCGACTTCAGCGCGAACCGCGCGACGCCGACCGTGCCGCGGGCCGCGACCTGGTCGTACCGGCCGGCGTTCAGCTGCGACATGCGCGCGCGCATCGCGACGTCGGCCGCGACCACGCCGGAGAGGTCGTTGACGCCGGCGAGCTTCACCGTGCGCGCGACGTCCGCCAGGTTCACCGTGCCGTTCAGGCGCAGATCCACGTCCGGATCGCTGACCGGCGTCCGCATCACGAAACCCGCATCGAGCGGCTGGCGGCCGACGACGGCGTGGAAGCGCTTCAGGTTCACGACCGTGCTGTCCACGTCGCCGCCCGGGTTGTCGATCGCGAGATCGACGGCGATGTCGCGCGCGGGCAGGGGCAGGTCGGAATACTTGAAGGCGCCGTTCTCGACCTGGGCGCGGAGCGCGAACGACGGGAAGGCGTTCGGTCCGTACGCCCCGCGCACGCGACCGGCGGCCGACATGCGACCCGACGTCTGCAGCCGCGCGAAATCCCGCGCGTAGATCGCCGGCACCAGCGACAGGATGTCGCGGAACGCCGTGCTCGGCGCCGAGAAGCTCAGGTCGAGCGCCAGGTTCGGATCGCCCGCCGTCGCCGAGCCGGAGAAGGCGAGCACGAGGTTGTTGAGCCGGAGCGAGTCGTTCGTGAAGGTGAAGCGGCGCGCGCGCAGGTCGGCGGCGACGTCGGCGTTCACCTCGAGCGCGACGCGACTCAGGTACGGCACGCCGGCGAAGCGGAGCGAGACGCTGTCGGCGTGCGTGCGCGTAGAGAGGACGAGCTTCTCGCGCGCGAAGTCGCCCCGCAGCGACTCCTGCAGCCCGGCGACCGAGGCGGCCAGGTCGGACTTCCTGTCGTCGAGGGTGACCGAGCCGTCGTGGATGCGGAACTGGCGGAGGGTGAGGGCGACCGCGCGCGTCGGGCCCGACGTCGGGGGCGCGGTCTTGCGGGCGATGTCCCAGTTGGCGCTGCCGTCCTGGAGCACGCGCAGTCGTGCCGAGGGCCGGTCGAGATCGATCTCGCGAACGACGATCTGGTCGCCCGTGCGCAGGTAGCGGACGACGCTGGCGACGTCGAGCACCAGGCGCGCACGGCGCACCGAGAGCAGGGTGTCGCCCTCGAAGGGTTTGACGTCGACCACGCTGACGCGGTCGAGGCCGAGCCGGACGTTCGGGAAGTCGGCGAGAACGCTGAGCGCGACCCCGCCCCAGCTCACGCGGGCATTGACGGAGCGGCCGATCTCGGTCTTCAGCCGCGTCGCGATGCGGTCGCGGAAGAGCATCGGAACGACGGCGAGCGCGACGAGCAGGGATGCAGCGACCGCGGCGAGCGCGAGCGCGGGTTTGCGGGGAAAGCGCATGACGCGGGTTAGGAAGGGTCGAGCGGGGCCCGGCTGGGGTTGGTGTCTCCTCGGAGGACGATCTCGCCATGTCGGTGGTATCCACAGCGATCTGGCGCACACCGGGGCGCACTCGAGCGGAATGCGGCGGTCGCGAGCGCACTGTTCCATCGGATCCGTCGCCGAGCGGGCTGCAGCGTGCCGTTTGCGGCGCGCGACAGGCGACCGTAGCTTCGAGCCACGGAGAGTCCCGCGCACGGTTGGATTGTCGGAATCGCGTGTCCTCAACCTGGAGGTCCGATGCGTACCCGCATT
>DATMHT010000098.1:0-2263 GCA_035554795.1 Gemmatimonadaceae bacterium
CGCGGTAGAGCACGTTGCCGAACGGCTGCAGCTCGAAGAGCGTGCCGTAGGTCGCGGGCCCGGCGCGGAGGTCGCCGCGGATGCCGCCGTTGTTCATCACGGCGATGTCCGACTTCCCCGCCCAGCGCTGCGCGTCGGCGACCAGGTTGCCGAGGGCGTACTGCTCGCCCTTGCGTCCCTTGCGCATCGTCTCCGCGATCGTGGCCACCGGCGTGTTCACGCGGCTCGCGACCCTCTCGAGCGCGCGGCGCGCGATCGAGTCCACGCGCGCCTCGGGTGCGTAATCGGTCGTGCGCACCTCTCGCACCTCGGCGCGCGGGACGACGACGGTGTCGGCCGAGAGGCGGGCGCCGCGCCGGGCACCGCGACGCGGGACGTCGAGGTCGATGACGGCGATGGCCCGTCCGTTCTTGTACGCTTGCACGATCGGGATGCCACGCACCGCCACGTCCACGAGCGAGTGCGTGTGGCCGCTGACGATCGCGTCCACCGGCTGCTTCAGATTGCGCGCGAGGTCGATGATCTCGCCGGCGCAGTCGCTCGTGCCGGTGCGCGAGCAGAACGCGCCGGCGTGGGCGATGACGACGACGGCGTCGGCGCCGCGGCGGCGAAGCGCCCGCGAGATCGAGTCCACGATCGGCGCGGCCTCGTCGAAGCGCAGGCCGACGGTGTTCGCGGCGCGTGTGTCGGCGGCCGTCTCCTTGAGCGCGACGCCGATGATCCCGATCGTCAGCGGTCCGCGGCGGACGATCGTGTCGTTGCGCACCCAGGGAACGTCGCGCCCGTCGGTGTAGCGGACGTTCGCGCCGAGAATGTTGTAGTGCGCCGCCTTCATCAGCGCGCGGAGCGTGTCCTGCCCCCAGTCGAACTCGTGGTTGCCGAGGGCGGCGGCGGCGTAGCCGACCGTGTTGTACACGGCGACGACGGGACGGCCGAAGGCGAGGTTCGACGCCGGCGTGCCCTGGAACATGTCGCCGCCATCGAGCACCAGCGTCTCGCAGTGGACGGGAGCGCACTCGCGGCGCGCCCGCGCGATCGCCGCCGCCACCGCGCCGGCGCCGCCGAGCATCACGCCGCGCGGGTCGGGCCGGGCCTCGATGGCGCCGTGGAAGTCGTTCGTCGAGACGATGCGCAGGCGCACCGTGCCCGGCCGCGCCGGCAGCGTCGCCGAGGGCGGCGTCGGTGCGGACTGCAGCGCCGCGTCCGCGGCCGAGATGGGAGCGCGACGCGGGCCGGCCGCCTCGGCGTCGGGCGCGCCCGCGCCCGAGGAGCCGCCGTTCGGCGTCCCCGGCGCGGGGCGCGCCGGCGTCGGGCCGACGACGTCGCGCGCCGAGCCACCCTCTCCTGGCTCGCGCCGGCCGGCGCCGTAGGCGCGAGCGACCGCGGCCGCCGGCTCGAGCTTCCAGTTGGCGTGGAAGTAGTCGGCCGGGCGGATCGTGCCGCGCCGCCGCACCTCGTCGATCAGCAGCTGCCGGATCTCCTGCTGCTTGTCGTACACGAGCGGCGCGCCGCGGAGCATGGCGAAGCCGCCGCCGCCCGTCTGCCGGTAGTTGTTGAGCGCCATCGTGAACGTGTCGGTCGGCGCGACCGGCCGGCCGTTCACGGACAGCCGCGTCACGCGCGCACCGACCGGCTTCGAGAGGTCGAGCGTGTAGTCCGCGCCGGCGACGATGTCGAAGTTGTAGCCGGGCACCTCGGGGTCGAACGCCGGGCCGGCGTCGCCGGGCGCGAAGGTCTTGAAGTAGCGGGCGCTGTGCTCGAGGTACTCACGAAGCTGCTGACCGGTGAGGCGCACCGCGCGCAGCGTGTTGTCGTACGGGTAGAGCCGCGCCAGCTCGGCGACGGTGATCGGGCCCGCGTCGAGCTTCGCGTCGAGCGAGAAGGCGGCTGTCGAGGCGAGCTGGGCGCCGGTCGCGGTGCGCTCGACCTCGAGGATGAAGTCCACCAGCGGAGTGTCGGTGACGCGCGCCGAGTCGCCGCGCCACGCGACGGGCGTCGAGCCGATCGGCGTCGTCACGTAGGCGACCGTCTCGCGATGGATCGCGTCGGTGACGGCGAGCACCGCCGGGCTCTCGGCGTGACCGCTCGCCGGCACGACGGCGGTCGCGCTGCGCTCGGCCACCACGTGGCGCGCGCCGGCGCAGCCGGTGACGGCGAGGTGCGCGATGCCCACAGAGGTCGCCCAGTTCTTGGGCTGCAGCAGGAGCGTCGAGCCGATCGCGCGTCCGGCGAGCTCCTTGTGCGAGTGGCCGAAGACGACGAG
>DATMHT010000099.1:0-5202 GCA_035554795.1 Gemmatimonadaceae bacterium
GGCTTCCGCATCGCCGCCGGCGGCGCGCGCGAGCGCTTCGGCGTCACGGCGGACCTCACCACGTTGGGCAAGGTGATCGGCGGCGGCCTGCCGGTCGCGGCCTATGGCGGGCGCCGCGACGTGATGCAGACCGTGGCGCCGGCGGGCAAGGTGTACCAGGCGGGGACGCTCTCCGGCAACCCGCTGGCGATGGCCGCCGGCGCGGCGACGCTGCGGGCGCTGACGCCCGCGCTCCACGACCGCATCGCCGCGCGCACGGAGCGCCTCGTCGCCGGGCTCCGCGAGATCGCCGCCCGCGCCAGTGTGCCGTTCACCGCCGCCTCGGCGGGCTCGATGTGGGGCTTCTTCTTCGCCGAGGGCCCGGTGCGCTCCTACGACGACGCCAAGCGCGCCGACACGGCGCTCTTCGGCCGCTTCTTCCACGCCGCCCGCGAGCGCGGCGTCTACCTCGCGCCGTCGGCGTTCGAGGCCGCCTTCATGTCCGCCGCCCACGGCGACCGCGAGATCGGCGAGGCGCTCGACCGACTGGACACGGCGATGCGGGCGGCGCTGTGATCTTCCGGAAGAGCCGCCGCGGATCGACGCGGATGAACGCGGATACTGCCCTCGGCAAGAGCGAATCGGCGCCGCAGATCAACGCAGATGAACGCAGATTCCGGCGGTGGGACTCACAAGCAGGAGCGATCTGCGTCGATCTGCGTTCATCTGCGGCGCACACGCTCTTGCACAACACCAGGGCCATATCCGCGTTCATCCGCGGAGATCCGCGGCGCCGCTTCTTCAAAGCGCTGGTCCTCACCGCTGCCCTGTCGTGCATGCCGCGCTCGGCGGAAGTCGGCCGGGCGGACGGGCACCGTGTGGACCAGGGCGGCCGCATCGTCCGCATCTCGCTCGGCGTCACCAACTCGCCCGGCCGCGTCGGCGCGAACGGCGGCGAGTGGGGGCTCTACGACGCGAGCGGGCGCAGCATCATGGGGCGCGGCGTGGCGGGCGACGCGTGGGCGGTCGAGCGGCAGGGCCGTCGGCTGCGCGTCGTGCGCGGCGACGGGGAGCGGAGCGCGTTCCGCGACGGCCCGCTCGTCGCGCGCCCCGTCGGCAGCGGCGCGCTGGTGACGTGGAACGGGAAGCGCTACCGCGGCGAGCTCGCGCTCTACGGGACCGACACCGGCGTGCTCGCGGTGAACCGGCTGCCGGTCGAGGACTACCTGCGCGGCGTCGTGCCGCTCGAGATCGGGCCACGCGTCGCCGGCGAGCACGCGGCGATCGAGGCGCAGGCGGTGGCCGCGCGAAGCTACACCTACGTCCGCATCGGCGGCATCGGGCCGGCGGCGATGCCGAGCGAGCGCGCGTACGACATGGTGAGCACCGTGGACGATCAGGTGTACGGCGGCGCCGACGCCGAGAAGCCGCTCACCGACGCCGCCGTCCGCGCGACCGAGGGGCAGGTCATCACCTACGCCGGCCGCGTCGTCAACGCGCCGTACCACTCGACCTGCGGCGGGAGCACCGCCGAGGTGGACGAGGTGTGGTGGCGGCAGCCGCCGGAGCCGTACCTGCGGCGCGTGAGCGACCGCATCCCGGGCACGGTGGATCGCTACTACTGCGACCCGAGCCCGCGCTTCAACTGGACGCGGAGCTACGACGCGGCGTCGCTGGCGACGGTGCTCGAGCGCTATCTCCGTCAGTACGCCGGCATTCCCGCCGGCGCCGAGATCGGCGCGGTGCGCTTCGTCACGACGACCGGCACGACGGCGTCGGGGCGGGCCGCGGGCGTGCGCTTCGAGACCGATCGCGGCAGCTACGTCGTCCGCGGCAACGACGCGCGGTTCGTGTTGCGGTCGAGCGGTGGCGAGATCCTGAACAGCACGTATTTTACTCTCCAGCCGACGATCGGGCGCGACGGCCGCGTCTCGCAGCTGACGATCTCCGGAAACGGGTACGGACATGGAATCGGGATGTGCCAGTGGGGCGCGATCGGGCGCGCGCGCGCCGGGCAGGACTACCGCACCATCCTCCAGACGTATTATCCGGGGACGTCGCTCGCGCAGGCGGACTGAGGGCCGGGCCGCCACGGTGCGATTCGCGCTCGCGCTCCTGATCGTCGCCGGCATCGCAAGCGCGTCTGGTGCGCAGCAGCCGGCCACGCCGCCGTCCGCGACGCCGCCCGGCGCGCCGCGGCCGCCGAGCGACGACAACTCGATCTGGGCCAGGCTCGGCCTCGACCGCCTGCGCCTCAGCGGCGTCGGCGTCGCGATCGGTGGCGTCAAGCCGTCGCAGATGGAGCCGACGACGGCGTTCACCGTCGAGGCGGACTACGGCGAGATCACGCCCGGCTGGCGCGTCGTCTTCGTCACCGACGTCTGGAGCTCGCACCTCAATGGCGAGGCGATCCGCCGCTACCGCGACGCGCTCCGTCGCACCGTCGTGGACCCGTCGGGCGACGATTCGTACAACATCGGCCGAGTGCGCGTTTCCGACATCTCCCTCGGCGTGGACGGACGCTACTCGCCGCGGCGTGCCCGCAACGAGTTCCTCCATCCCTACCTCGGCGCGGGGCTCGCGGCGCACGTCCTCAACGGCGAGGGGCGCGCCATCGCGAACACCTTCATCGAGCGCTCGCTCGACAACATCGCCGTCGGCCCGTCGGTGGCCGCCGGTCTCGACGCGGTCTTCTTCCAGCACGTGACGCTCGGCATGCAAGCACGCTATGATCTCGTGAGCGGCGCCCGGTACGGCTCTCTGCGCGCCGTCGGCACCTACCTCTTCGACCGCACGACCCGCCGCCCCACCGGCGGCCGTGCGCCCGGGAAGCGCGGCTGATGGCCAGCACACCGAGCAGTAGCGCCAGCACCAGCGGCAGCGCGGGCGCCTCCTCCGGCACCGGGCCGACGCGGATCGCCGTCGTCGGCGCGGGCGCGATCGCGCAGCTGGCGCACCTGCCCGTGCTGAGCAAGATGCGCGGCGCGCAGCTCGTCGCCCTCTGCGACAACGACGGACCCAAGGCGCGCGCCCTCGCCGACCGGCTGAGCATCCCCGACGTCTTCACCGACATCGACGAGCTGCTCGAGCTCGAGGAGCTCGACGCGGTCGTGATCGCGACGCCCAACCACCTGCACGAGCCGCACGTGCTGAGCGCGCTCGCCGCCAAGGTCCACGTGCTCTGCGAGCGCCCGCTGGCGTTCACGGCGCGCGGCGTCGAGCGCATCATCGCCGCGGCCGCGCGCGCCGACCGCAAGGTCGCCGTCGCCAACAACCACCGCTTCCGCTCCGATGTCCAGGCGCTCGACCGCTTCCTTCATGGCGGTGAGCTCGGCCGGATCGTGGGCGTGCGTGCGGGCGCGTACTCACCCAAGCTCGCCGGCGGCGCGATCGGCTCGGGATGGCGCGCTCGGCGTCCCGAAGCCGGCGGCGGCGCCTTCATGGACCTGGGCTTCCCGCTGCTCGACCTCGCCCTCTGGCTCGCCGACTACCCCGATCCGGTGCGCGTCTCGGCCCACATGGACCGCGGCTCGGGGAAGAACGCCGTCGAGGACGCGATGCTCGTCCACCTGGAGTGCGCCGGCGGCATCACCTTCGCGTTCGACATCACCCGCGCGTACGTCGGCGACGAGGAGCGGTGGTGGTTCGAGCTGCTCTCGACGCGCGGCAGCGCCCGGCTCGCGCCGCTGCGCGTCGTCAAGGAGCTCAACGGCCGCCCGACCGACGTCTCGCCCGGCGGCGCCACCGGGCGCGACAGCGCGTTCATCCAGTCGTACCGGGCGGAGCTCGCCCACTTCATCGCGGTCGTCAACGGCGAGGCGAAGTACGAGCCGCCCACCGACCAGGTGACGCTGCACCGCGTCCTCGAGGCGATCTACAAGTCGGCCGACGAGGGCAAAGAAGTCCGGCTGTGACGTACCCGGACTCGGCGCCGCGCCCCGAGGCGGCGGTGGCGGAGCGCCCTGACGACGCGGGCGCATCGCCGCCGCCGCCGTCCCGCCCACCGACGCGGCGGGCCCCCGGCCGCGCGCTCCGCGCCCTCGCCCCCTCGCGCGGAGAGGCGATCGCCGCCGCCGGCTCGGCGGCGCTGTTCGCGATCGCCTTCCCGCCGTTCCCGCTCGTCGTCCCGGCGTTCCTCTGCCTGGTGCCGCTGGCGATCTACGTCGCGCGGCTCGCCGATCTCCAGGGCGACACGGCCGTCGGCAGCGCGGCTCGCGCCGGCTTCTGGTTCGGCATCATCGGCTACGGCAGCAACCTGTACTGGATCGCGGTCGCGCTGTCACTGTTCACGAAGCTCGCGATCGCCGGCTACATCGCGGCGCTCCTCTGGCTCGCGCCGTTCGTCGCGCTGACCACCGCCGCGCTCTTTCTCGCGCGGCGACACACGCGCTGGCCGCTGGCGCTGCTGCTGCCTCTCGTGTGGGTCGCGTCGGAGCTGGTGCTCAACTACCTCGCCGACCTCGCGTTCCCCTGGCTGCCGCTCGGCCTCTCGGTCGCCGGCCATCCGGTGCTGGCGCAGATCGCCGATCTGAGCGGCGTGCGCGGCGTCAGCTTCTGGATCGCCGCGACGAACGGCCTGCTCGCCGACGCCTGGCTGCTGCTCCGGCCGACGCCGCCGGCGGACCTCGATTCGGCGACGTCGCGCGGCACCGGCGGGCGCGCCGCGATCCGCGTCGTCGCCGCGGGCGTGCTCGCGGTGGCGGTGTTCGCCTACGGCCAGTGGCGCATGCGCACGACGCGCCTCGAGACCGTCGCGCCGATCGCCATCGTCCAGCCGAACATCCCGGAGGACGAGAAGCTCCAGCGCGAGAACCCGGACATGTTCGTCGGCAAGCTCGCCGCGCTCACGCGCGAGAATTACGCGACGAGCGATCCGGCGCTCATGGTCTGGCCGGAGACGGCGCTGCCGGACTTCCTCCTCCAGCATCCGAACTGGCCGGACTCCATCGTCGCGCTCGCCCACGTCGAGCGCGTGCCGCTCGTCTTCGGCGTGCTCGACTTGCAGTGGAAGGAGCCGCTCCGTCCGCCCTCGGCGGGCGGGGACGACGAGCCGCAGTACGACTACTACAACGCCGCGCTGCTCGCCGACGGGAGCGGGCGCATCGGCGTCCAGCCGCCGTATCGCAAGGGCTTCCTCGTCCCGATCGTCGAGCGTGTGCCGTTCCTGAACCCGGCGTGGTTCGGGGGGCTCAAGTACTTCGGCGGCTTCGGCCGCGGCGTGGA
>DATMHT010000100.1:0-7596 GCA_035554795.1 Gemmatimonadaceae bacterium
CGACTCCCCCTTCCCACCGTCCCCACTCCGATGCCAGCCGAGACATCTCCCTGCGTTTTCTGCGACATCATCCACGGCGCCGCCGAAGTCTCCGTGTGCTACGAGGACGCGACGGCGATCGCGTTCATGGACATCCAGCCGGTGAACAACGGCCACGTCCTCGTCGCCACGCGCGAGCACCACGCCACGCTCTCGGACACGCCCGAGGAGCTCGCGATGCATCTCTTCGGCATCGCGCTGCGGCTCGCGCCGGTGGTGCGCAAGATCACCGGCGCCGGGGGCCTCAACATCGTCGTCAACAGCGGTGCCGCGGCGGGGCAGGACGTGCCGCACTACCACGTCCACCTCATCCCGCGCTACCGGGGCGACGGCTTCGACATCCCGCTGCCGTTCCCCGGCTCGGCGCTCCCCGACCGGCTCGTGCTCGACGCGACGGCGGCGCGGATCATCGCCGCGACGCGCGACCCGCTGGCGCCGAGCGCGCCGGTGAGCGTGTAGCGGCGCCGACGTTGCGCGCCGCCCGCCGTTTCGTCTCGAATGAAGAGGGCCGTGCCGGCGAACGGCGAATGACCCCGCGATCGCGCGAGCGGACGAAACGGCCTCTTGCGCGACTGGCACACCGGCTGCATTCGTAGCGCGGCGACGGGCGGCTCATTCGACACATTGCCGCCGCCGCCCCAACTCGGTCGAGGAGGTAGATGCGCGCTGAGTTCCGACGGAGGTTCGAGCACCGGGTGCCGCTCGCCGCGATCGCGATCGGGCAGCAGCGGCATCACCACCGTCGCCATGCCAGCCGCGCCGCCGTCCGCGTCGCCAACATCGCCGCCGTCATCGTCGCCCCGCCCCGGGACTCGCTCCCCGGGCGGGGCGACTGCTTTGTGGGCCTCGTTTTCCGTCGTACCGGCGTCACCGCCGTTCGCTCCTGCACTGTCGGCTCCCGCGGCCGCCACTTCCCGGTCGGCCACGCTCGCGTCCACCGCACCACCAGGTGAGGTCGAATGCCTCGGCGCAGTCTCCAGCGAGTGCTGCTCTCGAACACGCCGCGCGGCCTGCCGCGCCGCACCCGTCCCGCCTCGCGCCGCGGCGGCGCGCCGTCGTCCGCGAAGCTCGCCGCCCGCGCCGTCGTCAGCGCGTGCGCGGCGAAGCGCGCCGTCAAGCGTGAGACGATGCGCGACTGCGGCAGGCGCTGCGTCTACTGTGCGACACCGCTCGACCTCTCGGTGGCGACGCTGGATCACGTCTTCCCGCTGGCGCACGGCGGCACGAGCGCGCACGGCAACCTCGTCACCGCCTGCGGGCCGTGCAACCGGCTGAAGGGCGACCTGCTCCCGCACGAGTTCTTCGCCCGCTACCCGTGGGCCGGCGCCAACTTCGTCCGCTACGCGCGCGCGGTGCATCGCTCGCTGAAGCGAGGGGCGAGGCGCGCGGTGAGTCTGGCGCTGGCGGAGGCGGCGTGAAAGAGCGAGGGCCCGGGCCCTACAGCCCTACGGCCCTCCGCTCTTCCGACCTCACCGCTTCCCACGCGATCATCGTCCGCTTGCGATCCGGACCCCAGCGGTAGCCGCCGAGCTCCCCGCTCTTCCTGATCACGCGGTGACAGGGGATCAGGTAGGAGATCGCGTTGCGGGCGACGGCCGACGCGACCGCGCGCACGGCGGTCGGCGAGCCGGTCGCCGCGGCGAGCTCCTCGTAGGTCGTCACCGCGCCGGTCGGGACGCGGAGCAGCGCACGCCAAACCATCAGCTGGAAGTTCGTGCCCTTGAGCAGCACGGCGAGCGGCGCCGGCCGCTCGGTCGCGTCGCCTAACGGTGCGAAGACGCGCTCGGCCACGCCGCGCGTCGCGGTGTCGTCGGCGCGGATGGTGGCGGCCGGCCAGCCGGCGCGCAGCTCGGCGGCGGCATCGGCGGCCGCCTCCTCGCGGGGGCGCGCGACGTCGAGGAAGCTGAGTGCGCAGACGCCGCGCGCCGTCGTCGCGATGAACGCGTCCCCGAACGGCGTCTCGTGCACGCCGTAGGCGATCTCCACGCCCTCGCCACCGCTCTTGTACTCGCCCGGCGTCAGCGCCTCCGCCGTCACGAACAGGTCGTGCAGCCGCCCGCCCCCGGAGAGGCCGGCCTCGTAGCTCGCGTCGAGCACGCTCGCCTGCGAATCGCGCAGGAGTCGCTTCGCGTGCTCGACCGTCTGCCACTGGACGAAGCGCTTGGGGCTGACGCCGGCCCAGCGCGTGAAGAGTCGCTGCAGGTGCGCCTCGCTCAGCCCGACGTGTCCGGCGACGTCGGCGAGCGAGGGTTGCTGGCGGGCATTGGCGTCGAGGTAGCGAATCGCCTGCTCGACGCGGGCGTAGTCGGAGATCATGGCGGTAGGCGGTTGGCGGTAGGCAGTGATCGCGTACGACGGAGCTCGTGACTCCATTCTACGGTGCCGGCGCCAGGAGCCAACCCGATTCTTGAGGCCCCAGGCCCTCGCTCGTCAGTAATCCACGGGCCGCAAATACGCCTCGCCGATCGCCGTCGGGCTGACCATCGCCACTGTCGGGAGTCGCCGCTTCCAGTGCGTGCCCTCGAGGCGCTTGCGGACGAGGGCGACCTCGGCGGCGTCGAAGCCGCGGCGCGCGAGGTCGGCGGCGTCGTAGCCGCTCAGCAGCCAGTTGAGGATCTCGTCGGCCTTCGCGTAGCTGATGCCGAAGTCGCCTTCGTCGGTCTGCCCCTGGATGAGGTCCGCCGACGCCGGCTTCCCGACGATCACCTCGGGGACGCCGAGGTGGCGAGCGAGCGCCCACACCTGGCTCTTGAAAAGGTCGCCGAGCGGATTGACCGGGGGCGAGTCGTCGGCGTGCCAGGTGAAGTAGCCGAAGAGGCGCTCGGTCTTGTTGCCGGTGCCTAACGGGAGGGCGCGGTAGCGCTCCGAGAGGTCGAAGAGCGCGATCATGCGCGTCCGCGCCATGACGTTGCCGCGGCGCGCCGGCCCGGCGTCGGGCTCGTTGGCGAGGTAGCCGTCCACCGCCGCCGAGATGTCGAGCGTGCGCCCCTCGATGCCCAGCGCGTCGATGACGAGCTGGGCGTGCTCGAGGCTCTGCGGGCTCGACGTGCGATACGGCAGCCGGATGCCGACGACGTTCTCCGCGCCGAGCGCGCGGGCGGCGAGGAAAGCGGTCACCGCCGAGTCCACGCCGCCGGAGACGCCGACGACGGCCTTGCGGAACCCGCGGCGCGACATCTCGTCGCGGATGAACTCGACGAGCCAGCCCTCGAGCAGCGGGCCGTCGATCTCGAGCGGCGGCGGTCCGCCGCGCGAGGCGGACTCGGGACGGACGACGCGGAACGCGCCGGCGCCGTTGCCGGAGGTGGCCGGCGTCGTTTCGCTCCTCGTGGCGGTGACTGGGTGACGGCCGGCGACGGATTGCTTTGCAACTTCCCGTTGGGGGGGGGACCCCCCGGCGGCGTCGCTCACCTGGAGGCCGGTGCCGGGTCCGGCGCAGTCGTCGTCGTACTCCACGCGCGCCGGGTCGCCGCGCTCGATGCGGTCCATCAGCGACCGCATGTGCGGCAGCGCCGTGCGCAGGTCGGAGAGCAGCGGTGAGTCGGCACGCGCGCGCGTGAGGTCGCCGAGGTCCACGGCGAGCGTGACGATCGCCTCCTCGAACACCGGCGCGCGCACGCGGACGTCGCCATGCGGGCCGGCGACGAGCGAGCTGCCGCTGAACGCCTTCCCGCCCTCGCTGCCGACGAGGTTCGCGAGCGCGCAGAAGACGCCGTGCTCCTCGGCGATGTCGCGCACGAGCCGCTCCCACCGCGCGACGCTCGCCGGCCCGGGGATGCCGTCGGCGCGCGGCCAGATGCCACGCGCCGGCGCCGCCGAGACCACGAAGACGACCTGCGCGCCGTCGAGCGCCGCGACCGTCCCCGACAGGCTGTGCCACGCGTCCTCGCAGACGAGCAGCGCGGCGCGTCCCCAGCCGGCGTCGAAGGCGCGGATCTCGTAGCCGCGCTCGACGAAGCGCTCCTCGTCGAACAGACCGTACGTCGGCAGGAAGTTCTTGCGGTGGATGTGACGGATGTGATGGCCGTCACGAGCCGCCCGCCCTTCGCCGTCTCCTCGCGCCGGGCCGTCGCCCAGCGTCACGTACATCGCGCTGTTGTAGAGCGTGTCGCGCCACCGCTCGTAGAAGCCGACGACGACGTCGAGCGGCTCGCCGCTCGTCGCGCGCTCGGCGTAGATCCGCGCGAGCTCGCGCGCGAGCCGGCCGGCGCTCACCGCCAGGTCGCGCACGCCGCCCTCGACGAAGTAGCCCGTGAGCGCGGTCTCCGGGAGCACGAGCACCCGCGGACGCGGCTCGAGCTGGTCCGCCGCGGCGAGGATGTCGCCGATCCGGGCGAGGTTGGCGGCGTAGTCGCCCTTGCGGGGCTTGAACTGCGCGAGCGCGACTTGGATGACGGTGGAGGACATGGAAGAAAGGTGCAGGCTCGCGGGGGGCGGTACAAGCGCCGGTCCGTGGAACGTCCGGCCCTCTTCCGGCTATACTTCGACGACCGGCTCCAACCCCCTCCAGATCGCAGGTCGCGTGATCCCGCTCTCCTCCCGCCGCGCGCGTGTCGCCGCCGCCGCGGCGCTCGTCGCCGTCACGGCCGTCGGCAGCGCACCGGCCGCCGCCCAGCAGCAGCGTGCGCCACGACGGCCGGCCGCCAACCAGCCGCCGCCGCCGACGTCGTTCCCGCACTCGACGGGCGAGCCGTGGCGCATCGTCCAGCCGGCGCAGTCGACGCAGGTGTTCGCGCGCGACGGCACGCTCATCGGCGAGATCGGCCGCGAGTGGCGCACCAGCGTGCCGCTGCGCTCGCTGCCGCGCTACGTCCCGCAGGCCTTCATCGCCGTCGAGGACAAGCGCTTCTACGAGCACAACGGCGTCGACGTCATCGGCGTGCTCGGCGCGCTCAAGGACGCGGTGCGCGGGGACGCGCGCGGCGCGAGCACGATCACGCAGCAGCTCGTCGGCAACATGCACCCCGACGTCATCGACCGCCGCGACCGCAGCGCCGCGCGCAAGATCCGCGAGCAGCAGGCGGCGATGGAGATGGAGCGTCACTACAACAAGGAGCAGATCCTCGAGGCGTACCTCAACCTGATCAACTTCGGTCACGGCTGGTACGGCATCGAATCGGCCGCGCGCCACTACTTCGGCAAGGGCGCCGCGCAGCTCACGCTCGCCGAGGCGGCGTCGCTCGCCTCGCTGCCGAAGAGTCCCGTCGGCTACGACCCGTCGCGCTTCCCGGCACGGAACCGCGAGCGGCGCAACACGGTGCTCGCGCTCATGGCCGACCAGGGCTACCTCACGCAGGGGCAGGCGAAGCGCGCGATGGTGGAGCCCCTCGTCACCGTCCGCGACGGCGGCATGACGCCGGCGCCGTACTTCGTGGACGTCGTGCGCCAGCAGGCGGAGCGCGCCGGCGTCCCGATCATGAACGGTGGCTACCGCGTCGTGACGACGCTCGACCCGGCGCTCCAGCGCGCCGCCGACCAGGCGCTCGTCGCGGAGACGGCGCGCCTCGAGGCGCGACCCGGCTACCGCCATCCGACGTTCGCCGCGCGCGCCGCCGCGCCGCGCGCCGCCGGCGGCGGCTCGCCGTACCTGCAGGGCGCCGTCGTCGCCCTCGATCCGACCACGGGCGACGTGCTCGCGCTATCGGGCGGGAGGAGCTACGCGGACTCGCCGTTCGACCGCGCCGCCTACGCGGTGCGGCAGCCCGGCTCCGCCTTCAAGCCGGTGGTGTACGCCGCCGCCGTCGCCGACAGCATCCCGCCGAACACGATCGTCCCCGACACGGCGATCGCGATCACGCTCGAGAACGGCGCGGTGTACCGCCCCGACGATGCCGACAATCTCTTCCTCGGCGATCTGACGATGCGCGAGGCGCTGGTGAAGTCGCGCAACGTCGTCGCGGTGGAGCTCGCGCAGCGCGTCGGGATGGATTCGGTGATCGCGCTCGCGCGGCGCCTCGGGATCCACACGCCGATCTCGCCGTACCCGGCGACCGCGATCGGCGCGTCGGCGGTGCGGCCGCTCGAGCTCGTGTCGGCGTACACCGCGTTCGCCAACCTCGGCCCGGTCGTCGAGCCGCGCTTCGTCGCCCGCATCGAGGACCGCGCCGGCCGCACGGTCTGGTCGGCGGCGCCGTCGGTCGGCGCGCCGGCGCTCGACCCGGCCGTCGCGTACGTGGTGCGCGACATGATGCGCGACGTCGTCGAGCGCGGCACCGCGACCGCGGTGCGCCGCGCGCTCCCGCCGACGATCCCCGTCGCCGGCAAGACGGGGACGACGAACGACAACACCGACGTCTGGTTCGTCGGCCTGACGCCCGACGTCGTCGCCGCCGTCTGGCTCGGCTTCGATGCGCCGAAGACGATCACGCCCGGCGCCGCCGGTGGCTCGCTCGCGGCGCCGATCTTCGGCGACATGCTCGCGACCTGGTACCGCACCCGCACCGTGCCGGCGGCGGACGCGTGGAACACGCCGCCGAGTGGCGTCGTGACCGCGGAGGTGGACCGCGACACCGGCCGTCCCGCCGACGCGATGACGCCCGCCGAGCGGCGCTATACGGAGTTCTTCCTCGCCGGCACCGAGCCCGCCGCCCAGCGCGTGGACGCGCTGAAGCTGTTCCAGTGGGGGCCGGTGCTATTCTAGCGGCGCTCGGCCCTTGTCGGACAGGATGAACGGGATGGACCGGATGAAGAGCACAACCAATCCTGTTCATCCCGTTCATCCTGTCTGACGGTCGAAAGCCGGGAGCCGAGAGCGGCCCGCCGTCGCCCGCAGGGGACGCCGCTCCGTCTCCGCCGCGATACAGGCGGTGGTGCCTAACGAGTGTTGCGGTGGCGCGAACCCATTGCGCGGCAACGACGTACCACGCGCGGGGTGCCCTGGCCTCGGCCGTGCCCAGATGGCGGTCGGACGACCGACGGACCCTGGCCCCATCGCACATGTCGCATCTTCTGTTCGTGCCTCGCTCGCCGCGGCGCGCCGCCCTGTTCGTCGGCGTCGCCAACCTCGCCGCGGTCGCGCTCCTCATCCCGGGCACGGTCGCCGCGCAGGTCTCGGTGCGCGCGGCCGGCGTCGCCACCGCCTCCGCGCTCCGCCCCGAGCTCGGCGTGCCGCTCGCCGTGCTCGTGCGCATCGGGAGCGACGTGCTGCTGCGGCGCTCGCGACGCACCTCGTCGCGCACCACGCCGCGGACGACGCCGACGACGACCACCACCAGCACGCGCAGCTCCGCGACCGCGGCGCGCGTGCTCACCACCGCCGACCGCTATCTCGGCACGCCGTACGTGTTCGGCGGCACGACGCCCGACGGCTTCGACTGCTCGGGATTCGTGCAGTACGTCTACCGCAGGCAGGGCGTCACGCTGCCGCGCACGGCCGCGCAGCAGGGCGGAGCCGGGGAGAAGGTGCGCGTCGCCGTGAAGGAGCTGCGCGCCGGCGACCTGATGCTGTTCGACGCGAGCAGCAAGCGGCCGGGCATCGACCACGTCGCGATCTACGCCGGCAACGGCCGGATGATCCATTCCAGCTCGAGCGGCGGCGGCGTCGCCTACGACGACCTG
>DATMHT010000101.1:0-13720 GCA_035554795.1 Gemmatimonadaceae bacterium
CATCGTCTCGGCGCAGGCGGCGATCGTCGCGAGCGGGTTGTTGATCTCGTGCATGACGCCGGCGGCGAGCTGGCCGATGGCCGCCAGCTTCTCGGCCTGGGCGAAGCGCTCCTGCGCCTCCTTCCAGTCGGTCACGTCCTCACCGATGGTGATGACGTGGGTGATCGTCGACCCGTCGAGGCGCATCGGGATCTTCGAGATGCGGAAGGTCCGCGTCTCGCCGGTCGCGTTCGACTCCATCTCGAACTGCTGGATGCGCCCGGTCGCGAACACTTCCTCGAATTCGCGCCGCAGCATCTCCGCCGGCTGCCGGTGGAGGATCTCGAAGATCGTCCGCCCGATCGCCTCCTCGCGCGAGACGCCCTGCATGCCCGTCTCGCGCTTCCGGTTCCAGGCCTGGATCCGGTACTCGCGGTCGATGACGTAGAGGCCGACCGGGAGCGAGTCCACGACCTTCTCGATGAAGCGCCGCTGCTCGTCGATCTGGCGAGTCCGGAGAGCGACCTCGCCCTCGAGCTGGTGCGAGTGCTCGGCGTGCGAGAGCGCCGGCGCGAGCACGTCGGCGACCGCCCGCAGGAGCGACCGGCCGGTGTCGTCGAGCGGAGTGTCGCCGAGCCGCACGCTGACGACGCCGATGCGATGGGCGGCGGCCACGAGTTGCTCGACGACGAGGCTCCCTCGCTCGGCGTGGCGTCCGCCGCCGGAGGCCGCGTGCGAGTCGAGCAGGAGCTGGGCAACGTCGGTCGCGGTCGTCCCCTCGGGCCCGGCAGAAGGCACGGCCGAGGCGCGGACGAGCCCCTGGGGGGAGGAGAGCCAGAGCGCGGCGCCGACGGCGTCGAGGCTCACGGTAAGACGCTCGAGGACGTCGGGCACGACCTCCCAGACCGCTTCCGCCGCCGCGACGAGGGCGGCGACGTCAGCGAGACTCGCGAGCGCGTTCCGGCGCCCGCCACGGTGCACCGCGCGGGAGGACGAAGGGGTCAGGGTCGAGGCCACTCTTGAGTGGGATGGGTGGACTACCGGGCGCAGCAGATCCGCGCTCCGTCCCTCGGACAAGGTGACCGACGAGCCCGTCGAAAGGTCACGGGTTTTAATGGGCGAGAGGCGCTGCAGCTTTGACCAACCGGGCGTCGGGCCGGCAGACCCGGTTTGCCGGTTCAGCAAAGCCGCGTGGAATGCCTGATGCCGCGATGCCGGAGGTCACACGCACCATTCCAGCGAACCCTCAACCAGGAGAAGGCACATGGTCTACCGCACCGCTATCACCGCGCCCGTCTTCGGCCTGCGTCGCGAGATCGACCGACTCTTCGAAGACACGTTCGGCCGCAGCGAGGCCGGGCGGTCCGGATGGTCGCCGGCCGTCAACATTCTGGAAGACGACACGAGTCTGACCTTCGAGTTCGAGCTCCCCGGCTTCCGTCCCGACCAGGTCGAGGTCACGGCCGACAACGGCGTCCTCACCGTGCGCGGCGAGCGCCAGGAAGAGCGTAAGGAGGGGGATCAGACCCGCTACCATCTGATCGAGCGGACCTCGGGATCGTTCGCCCGCTCGTTCCAGCTCCCGCAGGGCCTCGACGACACCAAGATCGAGGCGACGTTCGAGAACGGGCTGCTCCACGTTCGGGTCCCGAAGGCGGCGCTGCCGCAGCCGCGGAAGATCGAGATCCGGAGCGGCGCGCAGGGCACCGCCCAGCAGCAGCAGGTGCGCGGCAACGTCGGCGGCGCGAAGGCCGGCGCCCGCGCGGGAGAGGCCGACCGCGGCAAGGAAGGCGTCGAGGCGGGGAAGGAATCCCGCTGAGAAGTCACGCGAGGCGAAGCGGCCAAGCCGTTATCCCCCCGGCAACTGCCCGTCGCCCCTGACGCGGCACTCGAGGTGCGAACGGCGGCCGCTTCGGTGCCTCACGACACGAAGGACGGCGCCGCGGAGTCCGCGGCGCCGTCCTTCGGCGCGAGCCTCGCCGCTACGCCAGCTTCGCGATCTGCTCGGCGATCTCGGCGGTGCTCCGCTTCTGCCCCGGCGTCGCCTCGACGTGCGCCCAGCGAACGACGCCGTCGCGATCGAGGAGGAAGTACGCCCGGTTGGAGAAGAACGCGTCCTGCCACATCGTGCCGTAGGCGTTGGTCGCCTCGCGCTTGAAGTCGCTCAGCAGCTCCGTCCGCAGGGCGTGCTGCCGCCGGTACTCCTTGAGCGTCGGGACCGAGTCGACGCTGATCGGCAGGATGACGACGCCCTTCGCCGCGTAGCCGTCGTAGTCCTCGGTCATCTCGCACAGCTCCGCGGTGCAGGTGCTGGTGAAGGCGAGTGGGAAGAAGGCGAGCAGCACCGGGTGCTTCCCGCGGAACGAGGAGAGCGTCACCGCCTCCCCGCTCGTGGACTGCAGCGTGAAGTCGGGTGCACGCTCGCCGACGGCGGGCGTCCGCTGGTGGTGCTGCTGCTGTTCGACGGCCGAAGCGGTCATCAGGTAGCTCGGGTTCGGGGGTGGCGGAGAGGCGGCGGGTGACGATCGCGGGACCGCCGCGGGGATGGAACGCAAAGAGGACCAGCGGAGTTGCCGCTGGCCCTCATCTCGCATGCCGACGATGACGCACCCGGGATCATGGAGCGGATGGGGCTCGAACCCACGACCCCCTGCTTGCAAAGCAGGTGCTCTCCCAGCTGAGCTACCGCCCCGGACGACGCGCCGGAATATATCACGACGGTGCCAGAGCGCACCACACCACGGCGGAGGATGGAGAATGCCGACGACGACGAGCGCCAGTGACGCGACCACCGCGGGCGGGGCCGGCTCCCGTGTGACGCTTCGCTGCCAGTTCTGCGGAACGTGGAACCGGGTGGACGCGGCCCGCGCCGCGGACCGGCCGAAGTGCGGCAAGTGCACGAAGCCCCTTCTCCTCGACCGGCCGGTGGCACTCGACGACGAGAGCTTCCAGCGGACGATCGAGGGGAGCGAGATCCCCGTGCTCGTGGACTTCTACGCCGACTGGTGCGGCCCCTGTAAGATGATGGCCCCCTTCGTGGACCAGATCGCCTCCCGGCACCAGGGGCGCGCGCTCGTGGCGAAGCTCGACACCGACCGCTCGCAGCGCACCGCCGCCGCCTTCCAGATCCGCGGCATCCCGACGACCATCGTCTTCAAGGGCGGACGCGAAGTCGCGCGGCAGACCGGCGCCGTGCCGCTGGCGGGACTGGAGCAGTTGTTGGCAAAGGCGGGTTAGCGGTAGGCGGTGGGCGCGAACGCACGAGGGGCCGGCTCCGTGTCACGGATGCCGGCCCCTCCGCTTGCGCGTCCCCCGTCCCGCGTCCCGCTATTCGTGCGCGGGCAGCGGCTCCATCGTCTTCGGGTCCACGGGGACCTGGACCTCGTCGCGGAAGGGCGACGTCAGGAGCGTCACCCGGGTCTTCGGGAAGGCGTCCATGAACGCGATGTAGCAGAGCGCCCAGCTCCCGAGGTAGAGCGCGGTGACGCCGAGCTCCCAGAGGCCGAACGGCAGCGACGGGGCGACGCCGTACAGCGACGGGTAGACCTCGAGATAGCGCTGCAGCCAGGTACCGAGGACGGTGCACAGGGCGAACAGGACGAACGTCGGCAGGAAGACCTTCGCCGCGCGCGACATCAGGCCGAAGAACGGCATCACGAACACGAGGATCGCGACCGAGAAGGTGACCCACTGCCACGGCGCGACGAGGCGCAGCCGGAAGAAGTGGGTCTCCTCGCCCATGTTGCCGTACCAGATGATCAGGTACTGGGCGAACGTCAGGTAGCCCCAGAACGCCGTGAACGCGAAGCAGAGCTTTCCGAGGTCGTGGAAGTGGTTCTCGGTGATGAGGTCGTACGCGTTCAGCCGCTTCCGCCACGCCATCGTCAGCAGGCTCCAGCTCGCGAGCGCGCCGACCCAGCCGGTCATGAAGAACCACCAGCCGTACAGGGTGCTCTGGAAGTGCAGGTCGAGCGACATGCTCAGGTCCCACGCCAGCAGGCACCAGAAGTAGCCGAAGAGGATCGCCATGACGACGGCGATCTTCCCCTGCAGCGAATGCGTCGAGTGCAGCTCGCGCCGCTCCTCGCCGAAGCCACGGCGCATCCGCTCGCGCAGCCCGCGCGCCCACGACGCGCCGCCTTCCGGCGAGCCACCGACGTCGAGCCGGAGGGAGGTGTAGACGTACCACACGCCCATGACGGTGAGCACGCCGAACATGATCAGGCTGCGCACCGTCACGAAGGTGTGGTTCATGAAGAACACCTTCTCCGCTACCGGCGGCCGCTCGTGCGTCCAGGGCCACAGGTGGTGTCCGCTCGCCAGCAGCTCGATGGCGAGGAACACGAAGGCGACGGGCAGGAACGCCGCGTACCCCTCGAGGAAGCGGACGACGGGGCGCGACCAGCGCGCCGTCGCGATGCGCTGCACGGCGACGAACATCACGCCGGCCGACGACAGGTTGGCGAAGAACAGCCAGTTCCAGTGGAAGGCGCGCCAGGCGCGGTCGGGTGCGAGGAACAGCCCGGCGATGAAGACGATCGCGCCGATGGCGGCGAGCGCGAGGCTCGCGGTCTTGTAGGCGGCCGGAACGCGGCGCTCGGTGAAGCGCAGCAGCTCCTCGCGCGTCGGGACGTGGACGTCGTGCAGGCTCATTGGGCGCCCCCCCGGTTGCGGGCGGCTGCGGTATCGGTGGTCGGGTGGGCGGCGCCGGGGGCTGCCGCGGGCTGGGTCGCGCCCGCGGCCGCGCTGTCGCGCGCCGGGGCCGCGGTCGTCGCGGCGGCGCCGGCACTCGCCTCGGCCGAGCTCGCGCGGCTTGGCTTGAGATAGGGCGACGGACGCTGCGGGCCGGTCTGCGAGTAGCCGGGCAGCGCGTCACCGGTCTGGCCGGGGTAGCCGACCGGACCGACGCCGGCGGTGTTCGGCACCTTGCCCTGGAGCGCGCGGATGTAGTTCACGACGTCCCAGCGGTCCATCTCCTCGATGCGGTCGTACGTGGGCATGAGCCCGCGGCCGTTCCGGATCATGCCGAAGATGTAGCCGTCGGTGCGCGTGTTCGCGGCGGGGCTGCCAACGCCGATGCTGATGCCCGGCATGCCGTAGTGCGTCGCCAGGCCGTTCCCCATCCCCTGGTCGCCGTGGCAGACGGCGCAGTTGATCTGGAAGTACTTCCGCCCGTTCATCAGCGACGCGTCGGAGACCGGCGTCGGATTGCGCAGCGACGACATCGAGTCGATCGTCGCCGGGAGCTGCTGGCGCGACACCTGGAAGCCGGCGACCGCGGTGCCGGTGATCGGCACCGAGTTCTGCGGATTACCGCGCGTCGCGATGGAGTCGGCCACCGACTCCCACGGGTCCACCTTCGGCTGCTGCTTGAAGTCGGTGAACCAGGAGCAGGCGGACAGGGCGAGCGGCAGCACGGCGAGCAGGGCTCGCGTGGGGACGTGGGACACGGGACGTGGGACGAACGCGTGGACGAAGCGGCTGACGCGTCCCGCGTCCCCCGTCCCCCGTCCCTCGATCTTAGCGCTCACCGCGCACCTCCACCGCTCCGTGCTTGCGAAGGACGTCCTCGACGGCGCGCAGCCGGTCGGGGGCGGCCTCGACGAAGATGCCGTAGTCGCCGTGGCTGAAGCGCGGGTCGTAGCCGACAGTCATCGTGAGCTTCGGGATGCGCGAGGTGATGAACAGGCCCGCCACGGTCGAGAGGCCGCCGATGAGCACCATCACCTCGAAGCCGAAGATGGTGTACGGGATCCACGACGCGATCGCCTTCCCGCCGACGACGAGCGGCCAGTACTTCGAGCACCAGATGGCGATCCAGTACCCGAAGGAGCAGCCGAGCAGGCCGCCGATGAGCGTGAAGCGGCGCACCGGGCTCGCCGGCGGGTGCACGGCGTGCTCCAGCTCGTGGCGGGGCGTCGGCGTGTAGACGTTGATGTCGACGTACTTCTGCTGCTTGAGCTCCTCGATCGCCTCGACGACCGAGTCGAGCTCGCGGAATGCACCCAGGACGCCGCGCATCACTCGTGCTCCCCCGGAGTCTCAGGTTCGTAATCGAGGTGGCGCGACGCGGAGTCGATGCGGTCCACGTGCGGGTGCGCCACGCGAAGCCGCGGCGGCACGATCTCCTTGACCTCGGCGATGGCGACGATCGGGAACTGGCGGACGAAGAGCAGGAACCACATGAAGAACCAGCCGAAGCTGCCGAGGAGGAGCGACATGTCCACCCACGACGGCATGTAGCCGGTCCACTGCCACGGCTCGAACTCGTGCGACAGCGACGGCACGACGATCGTGAACCGCTCGTACCACATCCCGAGGTTGATGAAGATCGAGAGGGTGAAGAGCCAGGTCACGTTCCGCCGCAGCTTCTGCGAGAAGAGCGTCAGCGGCAGGATGCAGTTGCAGGTCAGGATGGTCCACTCGGCCCACCACCACTGGCCGAACACGCGCTGCCAGAAGTAGTCCTGCTCGAAGATGTTGCCGCTGTACCAGGCGACGTAGAACTCGGAGATGTAGCCGAGCCCGACGACCATCGACGTGAAGAGGCAGAGCTTCGCCGCCGCGTCGAGGTGGTTGATCGTGACGTAGTGCTCGAGGTGGAACCACTTCCGCATCGGGATGATGATCGTGAACACCATCCCGATGCCGGAGAAGATGGCGCCGGCGACGAAGTAGGGCGGGAAGACCGTCGTGTGCCAGCCGGGCGTCAGCGCCATCGCGAAGTCGAACGACACCACCGAGTGCACCGAGAGCACGAGCGGCGTGGACAGCGCGGCGAGGAAGAGGTACGCCTTGGCGAAGTGGCGCCACTCACGCTCGGAGTTGCGCCAGCCGAGCGAGAGCACCGAGTAGATCTGCTTGCGGACCGGGTTCGTCTCGCGGTCGCGCAGGGTCGCGATGTCGGGGATCAGCCCGATGTAGAGGAAGGTCGTCGAGATCGTGAGGTAGGTCGAGATCGCGAAGACGTCCCAGACGAGCGGGCTCTTGAACTGCGGCCAGATGAGGCGCCAGTTCGGGTACGGAATCAGCCAGAAGAACTTCCACGGGCGCCCGATGTGGATGATCGGGAAGAGCCCGGCCGTCATGACGGCGAAGACGGTCATCGCCTCCGCGCATCGATAGATCGTGGTGCGGAAGCCGGCCCGGAAGAGATAGAGAATGGCCGAGATCAGCGTCCCGGCGTGGCCGATGCCGACCCAGAAGACGAAGGTGATGATGTAGACGCCCCACATGACCGGGGGCTGATAGCCGGCGTTGCCGAGCCCCCAGTAGATCTGGTACGTCCACATCGCCGCGCCCCAGAGCATGCAGAGCACGGCCACCGCGAGCGCGGCGAACCACGCCTTGGTGGGGCGGAGGGTGGAGATGATCTCGTTGTCGACCTGCTCGTAGTCGCGGACGCCGGGAAGCTGGACGTTCGCCGACGAGACGTTCGGGCGCCGGTACGGCTCCTCCGAGGGCGCCGGGACGGGACGTGCGATGGTGGCCATGCGCGTCGCCTCCTCAGCCCGCGACCGGCGCCGCGGCGGGCGACGGATGATTGACCTTCTTCAAGTAGACCACCGCCGTGTAGGTGTTCAGCTCTTCGAAGACGTGATAGGCGCGACGATCGAGCGCGAGCTGGGCGACGGTCCACGCGTCGTCCGCGGCGTCGCCGAAGGTGATCGCGCGCGACGGGCACGCCTGGGCGCACGCCGTCGTGAACTCGTCCGCCTGCAGCGGCCGATTCTCCAGCTTGGCCCGGTGCTCGGCCTCGCGGATGCGCTGCACGCAGAACGTGCACTTCTCCATCACGCCCTTCCCGCGCACCGTGACGTCCGGGTTGAGCTGCCAGTGCAGCGGCTCGGGGAAGGCGTACTGGCGCCGGTCCGGCTCACCATAGCCGAACCAGTTGAAGTAGCGGACCTTGTAGGGACAGTTGTTCGAGCAGTAGCGCGTGCCGACGCAGCGGTTGTAGACCTGGACGTTGAGCCCGTCGGGCGAGTGGTACGTCGCGTAGACGGGGCAGACCGGCTCGCAGGGCGCGTTGCCGCAGTGCTGGCACATCATCGGGACGAAGCGCGTGTCGAAGTTCGCGTCGAACTCGCGGTCCGCGTTCTCCGCGCCCTCGAAGTAGCGCTCGAGGCGCAGCCAGCTCATCTCGCGCCCCTTGGCGACGTTCGCGCCCGGGCGCATGTCCCACGCGCTGTCGTCGTTACCCGACGCCGGACGCAGCGCGCGGCCCTGCCACGGCGCGCCGACCGTCGGCAGGTTGTTCTCGGAGTAGCAGGCGGTGACGCACGCCGAGCAGCCGGTGCAGCGCGCGAGGTCCACCGTCATCGCCCAGCGGCGACGCGCCATCCCGCTCCAGTGCTTGGGGTCGTACATCCCCTGGTCCTTGGAGGCGGGATCGCCGAAGTTGCCCTGCGCGTCGTTGGCGACCGGCGAGCGGAGCCCGGGGAGGAACGCGTGCGACGCGTCGCCGACCATGTGCTCCTCGGCATTCTCCCCTTCCCCGCCCTCGCCCGGGGCGCCCTGCGGCGCACCGCTGCCGCGTCCCGGCTGGCCGCCCTCGCCGACCGTCTCGTGCCCGAGCGCGCCGCTCTTCCCCTGCGGCTCGGCGCCACGCTCGGCGTTGGCGCCGCCGGTCGCGGTCGGCGCGGCTTCCTGCGCGTGCTGCGCACCCTTGTCGTCGCGGAGCTCGGTGCGGCCGCCCACCTGCGTGACGAGCACCGCCTGGCCGACGCCGCGCCCGTTCTGGCGCGCCGAGCCCTCGGTGCTGATGATCTCGGAGTTGCCGGCCGCCTTCGCCACGCGCGCCTTCGACGCCGTCAGCACGAACAGGCCGGAGCGATCCTCGCTCACCGGGAGCGCGTCGCGCGCGTTCACGCCGACGCCGTCGGCGTAGCGGCCGTAGCCGACGAAGTGCGTCTGCGACGCCGACAGGCGCGCGACCGTGTTGGTCGAGCTGCGGTGCCCCTGCCCGAGCGCCATCGCCACCGTGTCGGGGCGGATGCCGAGGTAGAGGTACGCCGGCGCCGTCACGCTGCCGGCCGCCGTCGTGATGGTGAGGTGGTCACCCTGCTCGACGCCCATCTTGCGCGCCGTCGCCGGGTGGATCTCGATCCACGACTGCCAGCAGATCTTCGTGACGGGATCGGGGAGCTCCTGGAGCCACGGCTTGTTCGCGCCGCGGCCGTCGCCGAGCGTGGACGACGGATAGACGACGAAGTAGAAGTCGCCCTGCGTCTGCTCGATCGGCGTCGCGGCGCGCGCGGCGGCGGCGGTGCGCGCCGGCGCCGCGGAGGCGGCCACGGAGCCGGCGGCGATCCCCTTCGGCAGCGCGGCGACGAAGCCCGCCTCGCCGCCGGGGAAGCGGCTCATCAGCCAGGCGCGGTAGTCGGCCATCGGGTACTTCGCCGCGTTGGCCGTGTCGGCCTTGGCGGCGGCGATGAGGACGTCCGCCGTCGCCCGCGTCTGGAAGACCGGGTCCATCGTCGGCTGCTGGAGCGAGAGCGTGCCGCGCACCGGCTCGGCGTCGCCCCACTGCTCGAGCGCGTGGTGGTCCGGCAGCACGAGGTCGCACAGCTCGGTCGTCTCGTCGGGGTAGCTCGAGAAGCTGACCTTGAACGGGACCTTGGCGACGGCGGCGGCCGCGTTCGCGCTCTTCGGAAGCGAGAAGACCGGGTTGACCCCGCGCACCATCAGCATCGAGACGCCGCCCGCGCTCATGCGGTCCACCGCGTCGCGGAGGTCGGCGTGCGTGTTCATGCGCTCGTACGCGACGACCGCTTCGGCCGGCTTGATCGTCGTGCCGACGTTGCCGAGCGACTGGTTGAGCGCGTTGACGGCGAGGGCGAGATCGGTGGCGACGGCGGTGTTGCCGCCGGCGACCACGAGGCTCGGCTTCGCGCTCTGCAGCTCCTGCTGCAGCCGCTGGAGCTGCGCTACCGGCACGCCCGACGCCGTGGCGGCCGCGTCGAGCGAGCCGTTGCCGCGGAGCGCGTTGACGATCGCGAGCTCGCTGCCCGGCTTCGCCGGGATCCACTCGTCGGCGTTGAGGCCGGTGAGCGAGCGGCGCGCGCCGACGTAGATCGCGCGCGGCGCGCCCTCGACCTTCGCGCGGGCGTCGGCCCAGTCGAGCTGCTGCGGGACGACGGCGCCCCAGTTGTCGAGGAAGTCGGCGCCGAACGAGACGACGAGGCGCGCCGCGGAGAAGTCGAGGCGCGGCCAGGCGACGCCGTAGCTCTGGCGGTTGGCGGCGATGGCGGCGACGTCGGCCTCGGTGTCGATGCTGAGGTGCGCCGGCATGCCGTAGGCGGCGAGCCAGGCATCGAGGAAGGCCGGGAAGCTGCCGCTCTCGTGCTGGTTGAGGAACGCGACCGCACCGGCGCGTCCGGCGCTGCGCACTTCACCGAGCTTCTGGGTGAAGAGCTGCATCGCCTTGTCCCACGTCGTCGGGACGAGCTTCCCGCCCTGGCGGACCATCGGCGTACGGAAGCGGTCGGGGTTGTAGAGGCCCTGGAGCCCGGCCTGTCCCTTCGCGCAGAGGGCACCGCGATTGAGCGGGTGCGCCGGGTTGCCTTCGAGCTTGATGGTGCGCCCGTCGCGCGTCTCGGCGATGAGGCCGCACGCGGCGGCGCACTCGCGGCAGGTGGTCGCGTAGTACGTGGACACGCCCGGCACCGTCTCGTCCGGGTGGTTCACGTACGGGATCAGCTTCTGGACCCTGTCGGAGCCGCAGCCGATCGTGGCCGTGGCCGCGCCGGCGACCCCCAACACCTTGAGGAAGTCTCGGCGCTTGACGCCGGTGGACTCCGAATCAGTGCTCATGCGATGAAAGTCCGTGAGCGGGAAAGCGACGTGAGAGAGCGATGCGCGATGAGGGATGCGGGCGCAGCGGTCGTCGCGCGTCCGGCATCCCTCGTCGCCGTGCTAGTAGTGGCAGACCGAGCAGTCGTAGCGCGCCTTCTTGCGCGGCCCGGTCAGCGACGAGCCGCCGGGCACCATCGGATTGCTGCCGGCCGCGGACGGTGTCGTCTGCGCGTTCGCCTCGCGCACGAGCGCGAGCCCGGTCGCGGCGGCGGCGCCGCCGGTCGTGGCGTCGGCGGGCTTGTAGCCGGAGGCCGTCTTCGTGTAGCCGGCCGCCTTGTCGCCCTCCTTCGGGTCGTAGCCGTTGACGTGGCAGTCCACGCACCAGCCCATGTTGAGCGACGAGTACTGATAGACCTGGTTCATCTTCTGAACCTGGCCGTGGCACGTCTGGCAGGTGACGCCGGCGTTGACGTGGCGCATGTGCGGGAAGTGCACGTACTCGGGCACCTTGTGGATGCGCACCCAGGGCACGGGCTGCTTCTTGTTCCAGTACGCCGCCAGGCGCTTGATCTCCGGCTTCTGCGTCGCGACGACGGTGTGACAGCCCATGCACGTGCTGACGGCGGGCATGCCCGGATCGGGCGACTTGTTCGCCGCGAAGTGGCAGTACACGCAGTTCATGCCGAGCTTCTGCACGTGCAGCGGGTGCGGGAAGGCGACGGGCTGCGCGGGCGAGTTGTTCTGCCCCGACGACGCGCCGCTGTAGCCCCACGGACCCTTCGGCGCCTCGAGGGCGACGCCCTTGAAGACGGTGTCACGGAGGTTCAGCCGTTCGTCGTGCGGCCGGTCGGCGCCCGGGCCCTTCGCCTGAGCGCCGCTGTAGGCGGCGAGTCCGGCGAGGAGCGCACCGACCGCGAGGAACGACGGAACGACCGCCCACTTCCTCCTTCTCGTCATCGCTGCGACCTGTGTCGAGTAAGCGGCAGAGCCGCGTGTGTAAACCGAATCAATCGCTCGGCTTTGTGAAGGATTTCACAAGCTCGGGCGCAAGCGGCGGAAAGTTACCCGGGTGCGGGGGCGGCGCAAGAGCCGCACCCGGTCCGTTTCGGAACGTCGAGAGAGCGACGCGCGCGCGACGCGCGATGCACGTCGGATGTGTACGCGCTCATCCCCGCCGAGGCGCGCTCATCGCTCGCTCATCACGCACGCATCGAGCGCGCACGCGCCGCCGCGACGACGTCGCGCGCCGTCGCGAGACGCGTGTCGCGCAGGTCGTCGGGCAGCAGCGCGAGGTTCGCCGACGGCGTCTGCGTCAGGCGCAGCGGCCAGCCTGTGCCGAAGACGAATCGCTCCGCGCCGACCGTGCGCAGCAGGTGCGCGAGATGATCCTCGGGCGGGCCCCAGATCCACGAGATGTCCCACCACACGCGCGCGCGCTCGCCGGCGGTAAGCCCCCAGTGCACCTCCTCGATCATCTCGCGCCCGGCGCCGCTGACGACGACGTGCGCGCGCGTGTCGGCGCGGGCGATCGCGCGCACCGCGGCGGCCGACAGATCGCCGGCCGTGTCCATCCAGTGGCGCTGGCGCAGATCCTCGAAGCGCACCGTCAGCGCGAGCACGGCGCCGGCTTCTCCGCACGCCGATGCGAGACGCGACATCGCCGGATCGCCCGGTCCCATGCCCCACTGCGGCGCGAAGGCGCGCACCGCCGGAGCGCCCCGGTCCACGGCGTCGCGCAGCGATCGCTCCCACCCGGGCCAGTCGGGTCGCACCGCCGGCGTCGCGTGCAGCACGTCGCGATGCGGCTCGAGCGCGGCGTACAGCGCGTCGTTGCCGTGCGTCGGGTCGCGGTAGAAGGCGGACGGCAGATGACCGACCCACGCGTCCGCGATCCCCTCGCGCGCGAGCACACGCACCAGCACCTCGGGGTCGGGGTGAGGGAGATAGCGGAACGGATACGGGCCGATGAAGGTGCTGACGTCCGTCGTCGGGGCAGGCATTGCCGATGGGATGGATTTGGAACCAGGAATGAGGAATGAGGAATGAGGGGCGCCGCGCACGCCCCTCTGCTTTGACGAGGGAGGGTTACGAGGAAGAGGCCGAGGTCTGAGTGGGTCGGACCGCAGCCCTCATTCCTCATTCCTCATTCCTGCGCCCGTCCCGATAGAGGGGCGGAGAGATCGAAGCTCCCCTCCGGAAAGATCTGCGCAGCGTTCTTCCAGCGAATCCTCTCCATCTCGTCGGCGCTCAGTCCGATGACCTCGAGTGCGCGCAGCTTCGCGAGACCCGTGCACATCGTGAGGTCGCAGCCCCAGAGGATGCGACCCGGCCCGACGGCGGCGAGCGCGTCGTCGAGCATGCCGCGGTCGACGCCGCTGCCGGAGGTGTCGAGGTAGACGTTCGGCAGCTCGCGCACGGCCGGGAAGGTGTGCGCGTAGTCGCCGCCGCCGCCGATGTGAGCGAGGATGAAGTTCGTGCGCGGGTGGCGCGCGGCGAGTCGCGCGAGCTCGACGCCGTCGGACGCCTCCTGCGCGCCCCACTCGTGGCGGCGCCACTGCCAGATGTGATGCAGCACGGGGAGCCCGCGCCGTCCGGCGTCGGCGGCGATCGGGTCCACGAGCGCGTCGTCGGCGCGGCGGCTCGCGCTCAGCTTCACGCCGATCGCGCCCACGGCGACGCAGCGCTCGATCTCGCGCAGCGCGCCGTCGCCCTCGTTCGGGTTCACGTGGACGTAGCTGCGGACGCGCCCGCGCTCGCCGGCCTCGATCGCGAGCATCTCGTCGTTGCCGCGCACGACGTCGGCCGGGGAGGCGAAGTAGGTCGGCGACGTATGGCCGAAGCTGCCGAGAATCGAGCCGACGTGCGTCGTGATGCCGATGCGGTCCCCGGCGCGCAGACGCGCGGCGTTCAGCGTGCGCCAGGTCGTCCTGCCGCAGCCGTCGTG
>DATMHT010000102.1:0-14958 GCA_035554795.1 Gemmatimonadaceae bacterium
GGACGCGGCGAGCGACGCCGAGATCACCGAGATCATGGGGCGGCTGCAGCAGTTCGTCGCCGCCCGCATCGAGACGGCTCACGGCGAGGAGATCGCGGCGCTGTTCGACATCTACGTCGGCAGCTCGCACGTCTACTACAACCCGAAGACGCGCCTCGAGCGGCTGATCTATCGCGGCATCCGCGAGGCCGCCAATGCGGCCAAGAGCGTCGAGGAGCGCGAGCGCGCCCGCAAGGTCGCCGACCTCCGCTCGGCGCTGCGCGATCGCGCCGTCTACGTGGACTACCATCCGATCGTCCACGCCGAGACGCAGAAGGTCTTCGGCTACGAAGCGCTCGCCCGCGGCGTGCCGCGCAGCCTGCGCAGCCCGGAAGTGATGTTCGAGGTGGCCGCCGAGGCGGACCTCATCTGGGAGCTGAGCCGCCTCTGCCGCAGCCGCGCCATCGAGGGGATGGACACGCGCCTGACGGGGGACGAGCTGCTCTTCCTGAACGTCGATCCCTCCGACTTCGCCGACCCCGAGTTCGCCGCCACCTTCGAGCGCGACGTCCGCGATCCGAGTCGCGTCGTCATCGAGATCACCGAGCGGACGGCGATCAAGGACTACCCGAAGTTCCGCGAGAAGCTCGCGGCCTTCCGCGCCCTCGGCTACCGCTTCGCGGTGGACGACGCCGGCAGCGGCTACGCCGGCCTCGGCTCGATCGCCAACCTCGAGCCGGACTTCATCAAGCTCGACATGTCGCTGATCAATTGCATCGACACGAACTTCATCAAGCAGAACCTCGTCGAGACGATGGTGAAGTTCGCGAACGACATGGGCGCGATGGTCATCGCCGAGGGCGTCGAGCGCGCCGAGGAGATGGACACCGTCAAGTCGCTCGGCGTGCACCTGGTGCAGGGCTTCTTCATTCACCACCCGGGCAAGCAGCAGCACCAGCAGGAGATTCCGCGGGAGAAAGCGGCCGCGGGGTGACACGGCGGCTCTCGGCTCTGGGCTCTCGGCTCTCGGCTAGTGAAGAAGCGGCTTCGGGCGCTCGGCGATTGGACGGGATGAACAGGATGGACAGGATGAGGCACCTTCGGCTCATCCTGTCCATCCTGTCCAAAGGGGCCGAGAGCCGAGAGCCTACAGCAGTCCGAGCACCAGCTCGTACGACTGCCGCGCCGCGCCGAGGCCGCGCTCGACGACGGCGCGGGCGGCGCTGCCGGCGGTGTGACGGGCCGGCGCGTCGCCGAGCCACGTGACCAGATGCGCGGCGAGATCCGCCGCCGTGCTGGCGGTCGCGCCGCCGCCCGCCTCGAGCAGGAGTCGCGCGTCGCGGCTGCCCGCGAATCGCGGCCCGAAGAGGACGGGCGCGCCGAAGGCCGCCGGCTCGAGCACCGAGTGCAGACCGGCCGCGTGGAAACCGCCGCCCACGAACGCCGCGTCGGCGAGCGCGTAAAGGTCGCCGAGCACGCCGACGCGGTCCACGAGCACGACGTCCGCCGTGGCCGCGCGCGCGGCATCGCCGAGACGTGCGAGGGTGAGCCCGGCGCCTGACGTGGCACCCCACCGCTCGATCGGCGACAGGTGCGCGGGCGTCGGCTCGTGCGGCGCGATGACGAGACGTGCTTCCGGCACCCGCGCCCGCACCGCCCGCCATGCCTCGAGCAGCGGCGCCTCGTCGGCGGGCCACGTCGAGCCGGCGACGAGCGTCGGCCGGGGCGAGCGCAGCGGGGCGAGCAGCGCCGCGGCGCGCGTGGGCGCCGCCTGCGCGCGCGCCCAGACCTGGTCGTAGCGCGTGTCGCCGGTGACGGCGATCGCTTCGCGGCGCACGCCCAGCGCGACGAGGCGCTCGGCGTCCTCGGCGTCGATCGCGCCGACGGCGTCGAGCCGCCGATAGGCGTCGCGCAGCAGCGCCGCGGCCAGCCCCGAGCGCCGCGACGACTCGCCGCTCAGCGTCGCGCTGACGAGCCCGAGGCGCACGCCGCGCCCCGCCGCGCGCTCGGCGAGCGTCGGCCACACATCGAGCTTGCTGAAGACGATCGCCGTCGGCCGCAGCGCATCGAGCGTGGCGTCCGCGTCGCCGGCCGTGTCGAAGGGGAGGTAGTCGGCGAAGTCGGCGCCGAGCGAGGCGGCGAAGGCGGCCGCGCTCGGGGAGAAGTGCGTGTAGACGAGCTGCACGTCCGGGCGCTCGCGGCGAAGCAGCTCGATGATCGGGCGGGCCTGCAGCCCCTCACCGACCGACGGCGCGTGCACCCAGAGGAGCGGGCGGCGCGGATCGCGCGCCGTCCGTCCCCAGGCGGCGAATCGCTCGCGAATGCCGCGCCGCGCGTGGAGCGCCCGCGTCACCTTCGACGATCCCGCCGGAACGACGGCGGCCGCCGCCCGCGCGAGCTGGGCGGCGGCCGCGTAGCCGAAGCGCAAGGCGGGGTTCACGAGTGCGAGGGAGGGGAAGCGTGCGATCGGGGCGGACGAGCGAGCGAAGCGCCGCGACGCTTCACGTCCTCCGTCTCTTGTCCCGTCTCCCTACTTCGCGTTGGCGAGCGCGGAGTCGAGCACCTGGCGGAACTCCTCGATCGGCTGCGCGCCCTCGACGGTGCGGTCGCCGATGATGAAGGTCGGCGTCGAGTTCACGCCGGCGGCGACGCTGCGGTCGTAGTCGGCCTGGATGAGACGCTTGGTCTGGTGCGCGTCCACGCAGCCGCGCAGGCGCTTCGCGTCGAGCCCGGCGCTGGTGGCGAGCGAATCGAAGACCGGCGCCGCGTTCGCGAGCGTCGCCCACTGCGCCTGCGTCGAGAAGACCTTGTCCTGCATCTCCCAGAACTTCCCCTGCACACCGGCGCACATCACCGCCTCGGCGGCGGGCCAGGCGTTCTGGTGCATCGGCAGGGGGAAGTTGACGTACGCGATCTTCAGCTTGCCCCGCTTGACGTACTCGTTGACAAGCGCCGGGTACGTCGAGTCATGCCAGATGCGGCAGTAGGGGCACTGGAAGTCGCTGATGACCACCATCCACACCTTGGCGCCGCTGTCGCCCTGGATGCGCGACCGGTCGGCGCGCGTCGAGATCGAGTCGGTCGTGCCAGGGGCGGCGGCGCCGCCGACGACGCCCGGCGTCGCGGCCGCGGCGGCCGATCCCTCGGTGCCGCGAGCGGTGTCCGTGCGCGCGCACGCGAGGGTGCCATACGTGCCGCCACCGAGGGCGAGGGCGAGCGCGGCGGCGCGGATCGAGAGCGAGTAGGGCATGACGGACGGAGTGGAGGATACGGATCGCGGCGAGGGGCGACGCGAGGGCGTGGGACGCGGAACGGGGAACGCGCAACAGACGCCTGAAGATGGCGCGTCGTTACGGCTGGCTCAACTCGTGGCGACCGCCACCGGTCGCCGCCGCGTCCCGCGCGACGGTCAGAACTGGGTCGCGATGCGGTGCAGCGATGGGCCGGCGCGGTCGAGCACCCACGTGTCGGCGCCGTGCGTCTCGACGCCGATGACGAAGCCGAGCTCGCGGGCGAGGCCGAGCACGAGGCGCGATCCACCGGCGGCGTCGAGGACGTAGAGGCCCTCGCTGCCCGCGGCCACGAAGAGGCGGCGTGGCGAGAGCGCGACGTCGTACGCGAAGCGGGCGCCGCTCCAGTGCAGCTGCTCGACTGGCGCGGCCGGATCGTGTGCGTCGAAGAGCCGGACGCCGCTCTCGCCGAGCGCGACCGCGACGCGCGTCCCCTCGACGGCCACGTGGCGGACGGCGGCGCCCATCGCGAGCTGGCCGACCCGCTCGATCGAGTCGCCGACCGGTCGCAGGGCGTAGAGCGTACTGTCGGTGCCGGCCCAGAGGAGGTTGCGCGCCGGATCGTACACGAGCTCCTGGACGGGCCGGCCGAGGTCGAGGCCGGGCCAGCCGTGCGCGCTATCGGTGGTCGCGGCGCGCGCTGCTTCGACGCGCGTGCCGACGGCGAGAAAGACGCGTCCGTCGCCGGAGGCCGCGGCCGCCGTCGCCGCGCCTTCGCGCAGCAACGATCCCGGCCCGCTGCGCGGTGGGTAGAGGTACAGGCCCGCGGGCGAGGCGACGGCGAGCGCTCCCGAGCGCGGCTGGACCGCGACGGCGGTGATGCCGTGGACGCCGCCCGCACGGTGTACGGGCGGCGTGCGCAATCCGGCGCGTGCAGCGGTGAAGACGTCCACGCCGCCAGGGCCGGCGACGGCGACCACGCTGTCGGCGACCGCGAGCACCGCCGGATCGGGCGCGACGTCGGTCGTCACCATCTTCGGCGACAGCGGCGTGCCGGTGCGGTAGCGGATCGAGTGCAGCTTGTCGGCCTCGCGCCCCATGAGGAATCCGACGAACGTGCCGGTGCCGATGGACACGATGCGTACGCAGGCGACCGAGTTGCACGTGCCCTGCTGGTTGCCGCCCTCGGCGTACAGGCTCGAGAGTCCGACGCCGAGGCCGGCGCCGATCGCGGCGTAGAGCAGACGCCGCGGCACGCGGTGGTGCGCGGGCGCCGCGGCCTGCGTGCTCTGCGCTCCGAGCTGCGCCGGGAGCACCGCGGCGGCCGTGGGCAGGAGCAGGAGAGCGGCGGCGAGCACGGCGCGCGCGTCGCCGAGGCGCCGGCCGCGCGGACGGACGCGACGCGCCGTGTGGTGCAGCGCGTCGTCCGTCACTGCGACACCAGGCGGATCGGGCGTTGCCGGCGGGCCGATCGTCCGGCGACCAGGTCGGTGACCATGAGCTCCACGGTGTACGTGCCGGGCGGGGCGTGCCCGAGGTCGATCGCGAGGTAGTTCGGGGTGCGGTTCTCCGAAGTTAGCGCGACCGTGCGGTCGAAGCGAAGCGCCACCCGGTCGTCGCCCTTCGCGCTCAGCCCCACGGCGTCGGCGACGCCGCCGATGACGCGCGTGAGCAGGTCGCCGGCGCGCGTGACCTCGTTGAGCCGCAGCGTGAGCTGCACGCGCACCTTGCCGTTGCCGGCGGCGTCGCGGGCGAGCCCGTACTCCTCCCAGTAGAGGAAGAGCGTGTCGCCGCCGGCGAAGCGGAACGCCGGGTTCGGAGCGATGAAGTAGTCGCGCCGGTTGCGCGGCGTGAGCCCGGCCGACCGGGGCGCGATGTGGCGGGCGACGAGCAGGTCGGACATCGAGAGCGAATCGCTCGGGAAGCTCGTCACCGGCAGCGGGCCGAGGCCGCGGGCGCTCGAGCCGCTGACGGATTCGTGGGCTTCCACGCGATAGACGTACTCGCCCGGCGCGAGCGTGCGCGCCCACGTGCGGGTCGCGACGCGGTCCCCGCCGCGTGGCCGGACGACGGCGGAATCGCGCGCCGCGAGGACGAGATGTCGAGACGTATCGGAGATGAAGATGCCCGTCTCGAGCGGCGCCTGATTGATGTCCACGTCGCGCAGCATCCGTCCGGTGGGGACGTCGGCGTAGACGACGACCTCGGCGCCCGCGGTGCCCGGCGTCTCGGGTCGGAAGCGGGCGATCTGCACGGCGACGGTGTCGAGACGCAGCCGCTTGGCGACGTCGTCGAAGAGCACGGGCGCGTGGTAGCGCGCGTTCGCGGCGTAGCGGCGGAAGTCGCCGGCGAAGGTGGCGACGTTCATCGCCGGCGGGCCGGCGAAGACGAAGTAGAGGTTGGACGGGTCGTACCACCACACCGTCGTCACGCGCCCGAACGACTCGCCGCCGCCCGCGTTGTCCGGATCGGGGGCGAAGGTGGCGACCTTGGTCGGCTCGCCGTAGCGGATGTAGATCTGGCCGCGGTCGGTGCGCCAGCCCTGGTGGCCGAACTCGGCCGACGAGAAGCGGAGGTCGGCGTAGGCGACGCGGGCGAGAAACTCGGTGTGGGCCTCGTTGCCCGGCGTCAGGCGCAGCGGATCCACGGCATCCCAGTAGGCCGAGTCCACCTGGCTGCGCGCGGCGTCGCCGCTCCGGTCGTACGTCGCGGCGCGCTCCTCGTCGAGGATGGACGAGAGCGCCGTCATGTCGCGCACCTCGTCCGCCGGCAGGAGGGCGAGCGCGGTGTCGAAGTCGGCCTGGGCGGGGGCGTCGCGGTCGAGACGATGGAGGGCGAGGCCGAGCGCCAGGTGGCCGCGGGCGGAGCCGGGCTGCGCCGCGAGGAAGGCGCGCGCGGTGCGCTCCATCTCCTCGTAGCGCCGGGCCTCGGAGAGGAGGTTGAGCAGGCCGAGGGCGGCCGGCTCGTGCGCCGGGTCGGCGAGGAGGGCGGCGCGGTAGTAGTCCTCGGCCTGCCGGTAGTCGAGCTCTCCGGCGTCGGGAAGGGGCTGGGAGAGCTCGAGCAGGACCTGCTTCGTGTAGTGCGGGTCGGCGAGGGCGGCCGTCGGATCGAACGCCTCCTGCGTGCCCGAGAGCAGGCGCCGGTTCGCCATGGACTCGTAGCGCCGGCCGTAAATCTCGGCGATCTCGAAGCGGATGTCGGCGAGCGCGCGCGGGTCGTGCCGCGACTCGGCGGCGGCGAGCGCCTTGTGGAACATGCGCTCGGCTTCGAGGCGCAGGAGGGGCGTCTTGAGGCGGATGCGCCCGAGCTCGAGGAGGTAGAACGGGTTGTTCGGATCGAGGTCGAGGGCGTGGTCGATCTCCTTCGCGGCCTGGTGTCGCCGCCAGCTATCGCTCAGCCCGAGTGACGTCGTTCGCGACAGAAGGAGTCCGCGCTGGTAGAAGGCGGGCGCGTAGTCGGGCGCGATCTTGGTGGCGCGCTCCAGCGTCCAGAGGGCGAGCGTGGTGTCGCCGGCGCGAGCGCGGGTGAGCGCGAGCTCGACGAGCGAGTCGGCGCTCGACGTGCGGGCGTCGCCGGGGCGGCGGGCGGTGCCCTGGCCAGCGGCGGGCCGCGCGGCCGTCGTCACGCCCGCCAGCAGCAAGAGCGGAAGCACCGCGGCAGTCACCGCGGTCGAACGCCGCCACGGCGCGGGGCGAGGAAGTCGAGCGAGTCGGAGGCGGGTGGACATGGGCTCTCGCTGGTCGGCCGGACGCGACGACAGAACGACGACGGGATACCGAGGGACACGACGACGCCAGCTCGCGGAACGCGTGCGCCGCGAGCGCGGCGCGCGGGCGCGGGGCGAGCGGTGCACCGGAACAGTTGCTATTCTACGACGCCGTCGGAAGTTCCGCTGCACCCCGCAGGCCAGCGCACGTACGCCGCGGAGCGTGGATCGTCGGTTCTCGTGCGTCGCGTCACCGTCGGCGCGGGTCCGTTGCGGCGCCGATGCAACACGAGGATCGCGCGCACGATGCGCGGACGGCAACGGCCTGTGCAAGGCATGTCTCTTGCACCCCCGCACCGGCTATCACGATGGGGCAGGCGAGCGATCGCTCGAGACTCGACTCCTCCTGCCGATCGACGCGGACGCCGCTCCCGCGTGCGACGGTGGGAGCGAGCGCGGGCCTTGCGCGCACTCGTGTGCCTCGCCCTATTCCCGGCCTTTCCGCCACAACGACCCCGTCCGGCCCGCAGTCATGACCACCGCGGCCGCGACGTTCGATCTACCGAGTTCGGGAGGACTCATGCGCACCACGCGCTCGGCCGTCACGCGTCTGGGGGGTGCCGGTCTGTTGGCGCTGCTCGCCGCGTCACCGGCGGTCGCCCAGCAGCCGTCGCCGCAACAGGGCGACCCATACCCGGCGACGCTGCAGTTCGGCACGGGACTGATCACGATCCCGGTCGCCTGGGTGTCGCCGCGCAACACCGACGCGTGGCTGAACACCTCGGGGCGCTACACGCCGACCTTCCCGGACGCGCCGGTGAAGCAGGGCTTCGCGAGCCTCTGGAACACGAACATCGCGACCGAGGTGCACCTCGCCGGTCGCGTCGCGGCCGGCATCTCGGTCTACGACCAGAATCCCGACTACGGCTTCTTCGGGCAGCTGCTCCTGCTGCGCGACAACCAGTTCGGTGGCGCGCCCGCGATCGCGGTCGGGGTACGCAACATCGGCAACTGCTCGCATCAGGACCGCATGCTGCTCGCCTGCGACGTCGTCCTGGGCCCGAACGGCTACCGGCGCGTGACGAACACGCGCTACGCCGACTTCAAGACGATGCCGACGATCTACGGCGTCGCGACGAAGGACTTCGCGCTCGGCGGCGGACTCGGGCGCCTGCCCTCGTCCACGATCGGCCTGACGCTCGGATTCGGCAACGGCCTGTTCAGCGAGGACGGCGGGTTGGGCAAGCAGTACAACCAGAAGGGCACGATCGCCAAGGGTCTCTTCCTCGGCGCGCGCTACGTGACGCACCCGACGCTCAACACGACGCTCACCGCCATGGCGGAGAACGACGGCTGGGACTACAACGCCGGTCTGCTCTTCGACTGGCGCGGCATCGCGCTCGGCGTGTACGCGTCCGAGCTCGAGGAGGGCGGGCGCCACGGCTTCGACGAAGGCTTCAACCTCTACAACTACACGAAGGCCAACGTCTCGCTCGGCTACAACGGCAACATCCTCGACATCTCGCACGGTGTCATCCTGCGGTCGCGGATCACCGAGCTGACGCGCGAGCAGCAGCGGCTGCAGGCGGAGATCGCGGCGCGCGAGCGGCGCATCCGCGGCCTCGAGATCGCGCTGCGCAAGGCACAGGCGGGCGAGCTCGCCGAGATCGCGCGCCGGCGTCAGGCGCTCGAGTCGGAGCTGCAGCAGGAGCGCGACGCGATCCGCCGGGCGACCGAGCGGCTGCGCGACCTGCAGTCGGGGAAGGTGCCGCCGACGTCGCCGCCCAACGTCCCGCCGAGCACGCCGCCCGCCACGCCCCCGACCGCAAGCCCGTCGCAGACGCCGCCGGCGACGCCGCCCTCCATGACGCCGGCGCCGTAAGCGAGGAACCATCCAGCATATGCGCACGACACGAGTCAGTCTGGCCGCGGTGGCCACCGCCTTCGCCGTCACCGCGGCCGCCCTCTCCGCGACGCCGCGGCAGGCGGGCGCTCAGCAGGAATATCCCGCGACCCTCTACTGGGGCTCCGGGCTCATCGACATCCCCGTCGCCTGGGTCGCGCCACTGTCGGGCGACTTCGCGCTGAACTACAGCGGCAAGCAGTTCACCAAGGACCCCGACGCCGCCGCGAAGCTGAATTACAGCGGTAGCCTCAACTCGCAGCTGACGTTCGCCGTGTCGTTCGGCGGGCGCGCCGAGGTCGGGGTGGCGGCGTACTCGAGCAATCCGGAGGAGGGGCTCTTCGCCCGCGGGCTGCTCCTGCGCGAGGAGGACTTCCGCAATCGCGGCACGGCTGCGCGGCTGCTCGTGCCGTCGCTCGCCGTCGGCGCGTTGAACGTCTCGGGCTTCGACAAGATCGACCGCTTCGGCGCCGGCTACGTGCTGCTCCCGCCGGGCGCCAACCCGAACGCGCAGCACGTGCCCGACTCGCTGCATCGCGACTTCAAGACGAACAACACGATCTACGGCGTCGCGACGAAGACGATCCTCCTCACCGACATCCGGCCGTCGTGGCCCGACATGTCGTTCAGCTTCACCGCGGGGTACGGCAACGGGCTGTTCAAGAACCACGGCAGCATCCCGCGGGCGGAGTACGCCAAGAACGCCACGGGTGGTCTCTTCTACGGCGTGAAGACGGACTTCTCCGGCGGGCCGAACACGACGTTCTCGCTCATGGCGGAGAACAACGCGTGGGACTTCAACGTCGGTGGGTCGGTGGTGTACCGCGGACTCCGGGCGGGGCTCTACCTGACCGAGATCGGCGCCGGCAGCGCGAAGACCGGGACCGGCAACCCGGCGACGGCGTTCTACAACTACCAGAAGTTCGCCTTCACGCTCGGCTGGCAGAGCAACATCTTCGCGCTGCTACGCGGCGACTTCCTGCAGACGCGCGTCGCGCGCCTCGAGAAGGAGCGCCAGGCGCTGCTCGCCGAGATCACGGCGCGTCAGCAGCGCATCGCCGCGCTGGAGCTCGAGCTGAATCGGTACGAGGCACAGAATCTGCTTGAACTCGAGCAGCGCCGCCAACAGGCGGAGGCCGAGCTTCGCGCCGAGCGCGAGGCGCTGCGCCGCCTCGAGGAGCGGCTGAAGCGAGTCGAGTCGCAGACGCCTTCGCGTCCCCCGCAGCGTTAGGGGCGCGCCCACCGTGTCCGCCGCCGTCGCTACTGCTGCTGACGCCGCCCGCCGTCCGCGCGCCGACGCCCCGAGCGTCGGGTGCGTGAGCCGACGCGGCGGCGATCGGCGGCGGCGGTGGTCAACGCCGCCGCGCCCCGCTTCCGTCCCGCAACCCGCTCCACTGGAGCCGAGAACCCCGTGATGCCGTCGACCACGCGATTCGCCGTCGCCGCGCTCGTTGCGCTTGCCGCCGTGGGCGCGCCCGTGCGTGGCGCGCAGGCGCAGCAGGAGCAGGACGTCAACCAGCAGGCATACAAGAGCAAGCGCGAGCAGCTCCTCAAGGAGCTCGAACAGACGCAGCAGCAGCTCGCCGACATCCGCAGCCAGCGCGTCGAGCTGCAGGCGCGGATCGAGAGCGTCATCGCGCAGATGATGCAGGAGCGCGCCCAGGCGCTGCTCATGAGCAACGAGTCGAACGCGCTCCAGCAGCTGGACGCGATCATGACCTCGTCGCAGGACAACCTCCTCGCCCAGCGCGACCGCTTCCTCGCGATCGGCGACGCGGTCCGGCGCCGCACCGGCGCGGTGCTCGTCGTGCTGCTGCGCGCCGACTCGTCGCAGACGCCGACCGACATCCAGAGCGCGACGCTGACGGTGGACAACGCGCCGTCGGAGACGCGCACCTACTCGGCGACCGCGAACGGCGCGCTGCGCCTCGGCGCCGTGGACCAGATCTACCGCGCCAACACGCTGCCGACGACGCACACGATCGCCCTCCAGGTGACCGTGGGCGGCCAGCCGCTCTCGCAGTCCATCAACGTGACCGCGGCCGGCGAGTCGGTGACCTACGTACAGTTCGCCTTCCGCAACGGGCAGCTCACGCCGACCACCTGGTCGAGCCGCGGGACCACCCCATTCTGAGCGAGACGATCCGGCCCGTGACCGACACCGTTGGCAGAGGAGCCGCCGCGGGCCGCGCCCGCGGTCCCGTGACGCCGGCGCTCGCGCCGCTGCTGCTCGCGCTGCTCGTCGCGGCGACGGCGCCGCTCGGCGCGCAGGGCACGCCGCCGACGCGGCCCGACAGCACGAACCGCCCGGCCGTGACCGCCGGCGACACCGCCGGCGCGCGCGCGGCCGCCGCGCCGGCGCCGCTCATCCCCGCCCTCGACCAGGCGCGCGGCACCGACGCCGAGGTCCGCGTCGCACTCTACGAGCTCACGCGCGGGCAGTACATCCCGGCGCTGAGCCGGCTCGAGTGGCTGCGCAATGCGCCCACGACGCTCTCGCCCGCCGGCGCGCCCGGCGCGCTACGCGGACGTGAGGACGTCAGCTTCCTGCTCGCGCAGACGTACCTGCGCTTCGGCATGGACTCGGCCTTCCGCGCCGCCGCCGAACCGCTCGTCTGGACGAGCATTGGCGGCAAGTACTCATCCATCCTGCGCTCGCAGCTGCTGCTCGAGGCCTACCGCCGCGGCGACTATCCCGGCGCGAAGAAGATCGCCGCCGCGATCGGCACTACGCCCGAGCCGGACGACGCCGGTCTCGGCGCGCTCGTCACCGGGCTCACCGCGTATCAGACGGGCGACTACGCCGCGGCCCGCGCCGCCTTCGCGCGCGTCCAGCAGCCGACTTCGCCGTACACGCCGTACGCCAGGTACATGGACGTGTTGGCGGAGCTCCGCGCCGACACGTCGAAGGCGGCGGCCACGATCCAGTCGCTCACGTCGCTGGCGACGTCGACCGGGGTCAGCGCCGAGTTCGCCGACCAGGTGCGGCTCACCGCCGCCCAGCTCGCCTACGAGACGAAGCAGTACCCGCAGGCGGCCAGCCTCGCCGAGGCGATCGCGCCGACGAGCGGGCTGGGCGCCGAGGCGCTGATGACGCGCGCGTGGGCACTCTACAAGAGCGATCAGACGGGGCCGGCCGGCGACGCGTTCGCCGATTTCGCCCGCCGCTATCCGCAGCTCCCGGAGAGCAACGAGGCCCGGCTCATGTCGGCCCAGGTGCTCCTGCAGCTCGGGCGCTCGGACGAGGCCGGCCGCGCCTTCCAGAGCGTCGCCGACTCGGTCGCCGCGCAGACGCGCGGGCTCCAGGCCGGCGCGGCGGGCGTGATGAGCAATGCCGCCCGCGCCCTCGTCGGCGCCCGCGCCGCCGGACTCCTCTTCGTCACGGCGCCGGCCAGCGGCAAGACCGTCGCGCTGCAGGACCGCACGGGGACGAGCGACTCGCTGCTCACCGCCGTCGTCGCCGACACCGGCGCGATCCTGAGCGGCGGCGGCGCCGCGGTCGCAGCCGCCCCCGAGCTCGTCTCGCTCGCCGACATCAGCGCCCGGCTCGACACGGTCAGCGGCGCGCTCGGCGCCGACTTCCCGAAGCGCGCCATCTTCACGCCGGCGTCGTCGCCGGCGAACTTCGCCGACTACGCCAGCCGCTCGCAGGCGCTCTACGCGGCCGACGCGCAGGTGGCGCTCGCCCGCTACCGGCTGCAGCAGCAGATGGAGTCGCAGGCGCGCCAGATCGCCCTGCTGCGCGCCCTGCAGCAGCAGCTCGCCGACGGCAACGCGATCATCAGCCCGCTCGCGACGCAGCTCAACGCTGCCCAGGACTCACTCGCGCGTCTCTCCTCGCTCATCGACGCGGCTGGCCAGCGCATCCGCCAGATGCTGCAGCAGAACTCGAACGAGACGCGCACCCTCGCCGACGAGAACACGCGCATGATCGACAGCGTGCGCACTTCGCTCGGCGGCAGCATCGCGTCGAACGACGCCGCCGTGCTGCAGCTCGAGGCGCAGACGTCGGCCACGTACCGCCGGCTCGCCGACGCGATCGACGCCGGGATGAACGGCGCCCTCTCGCGCCACCCGGTGTTCGCGATGCGCGACTCGCTGCGCCTCAAGGCGCAGCGGCTGGCGGGTCTGCTCGGCGAGACCCAGCGGGCGCTCGCCTCGGCGCAGTCGCTCGTCGGCCAGGAGGTCGCGCGCCTCGAGGCCGGTGGGGAAGGGGAGCCGGTCCGCGCCGCCCGCGCGACGCTGGCTACCGCCGAGGCGCGCCGCGCCGCCGTCGAGGGCCAGCTGATCGCGGTCGTCGAGCGCGAGCTGAACGCGCGCGCCGGCCTGATGCTCGCCAGCCTGCGCCGCGACGGCGAGGCCGCCGACTTCGGCGCCGCCAGCGCCTCGTTCTTCCAGGCGATCGACGCGGGGCGGACGGCCGGAACTTCGGACAGCTCGGGAACCTCGAACGCGACGGGCGGTAGTGCCAGTACCACCACGGGCGGCGGAACCGCCGCGCCGGCCGCGCCGGCGGCGGCGAGTCCCGCGCCCACGGCCCCCACTTCTCCGCGGAAGTAGCGCATGACGCGGTTCTCGTTGACTACGCTCTTCTCGCCCCGCGCCGCCACCAGCGCGCTCGTGGGTACGGCGCTCCTGCTGATCGGGGCGCCCGACGCCGCCCGCGCCCAGGCCGGAACTGTTCCGTCGCAGCAGGTGGCGACGGCGGCCGGCCGGCGCGCGTCCACGTCGCGGCTCGCGCCGAACGCGGCCGACAGCGCGATCACGCGCCTCGAGGCGTTCCTCCAGCGCTACCCCGACAGCGCGCTTCGCCCGAACGCGCTCTTCCAGCTCGGCGAGCTCCTCGTGCGCCGCGCCGACGAGCAGTTCGCCGAGCAGCAGCGCGCCGGCACGCAGGCCACCGCGCCGGCCGACACGAGCGCGCGCGCCCGCAGCGGCGGCGCGACCGCCGGCGACGCGCCGATCCACCCCGACTACAGCGCCGCGATCTCCCGCTACGAGGAGCTCGTCCGGCGGTACCCGAACTTCGAGAAGATCGACGCCGCGGCCTACACGCTCGGCACGCTCTACTCGTTCGAGCGGCGCCACTCCGACGCCGCGCGAATGTTCGAGCTCGTCGCCGGGCGCGACTCGTCGCGCTACCAGGGGGAGTCGCTCTTCCGCCTCGGCGACGCGTACTTCGAGCTCGCCGCCGCCCAGCGCGGCGACGTGCGCCGCGCGACCTTCGCCAAGGCAGCCGCCGCCTACGAGCGCGCGACCACGAAGGCGCCGCCGCAGGGCGACATCTACTTCCTCTCGCTCTACAAGCTCGGCTGGTCGCACTACAACCAGGCCTCGCAGCAGAACTCCGAGGAGTACCGGAAGGCCGTCCAGACCTTCGGGCAGCTCGTCGCCGCGTACAACAAGCTCTCGCCGGAGCAGCAGAACCGGCTCGGGCTGCGCGCCGAGGCGATCGACTACATGGCGGTCGCGTTCACGCAGGTCGGTGGCGCCGAGGCGGCGAACACGTACTTCGCGTCGCAGCCCGGCGGCGACTCGCTCAAGCGGCCGATCCTGCGCCGGGTCGCCCAGAACCTCCGCGACCAGGGCGACTACAGTCGCGCCGTGACCGCCTACCAGGCGGTCATCCAGGACGCGCCCACCGACTCCGCCGCGCTCGCCGCGCAGCGCGAGATCGTGGACATCTACCAGAACCGCACCCTCGAGCCGGACAAGGCGCAGGCGGCGCGGCTCGCGCTCGTCGAGCACTACGCGCCGAATTCGGCGTGGGCGCAGGCGAACCCGGGCCTCGCCGCCGAGGCGAGCAAGGCGCGTGAGGACGCGCTCCGCCAGAGCGCCCAGTTCCTGCTCGCGAAGGCGCAGGGCGGCGACCGCGCCCGCTACGGCGAGGCGGCGCAGCTCTACCAGCGCTACCTGAGCGAGTTCGCCAGCTCCGACAGCGCCCGCGCCGTGAACGGCTACTACGCCGAGGCGCTCTTCGGCACCGGCGACTACGCCCGTGCCGGCGCCGAGTACTCGCGCGCCGCCTACGGCTACCCGGCGTCCGACTCGGCGTCGCGCAAGGCGCAGCAGGCGGCGGGACAGAACGCGATCGTCGCCTTCGACTCGGCGCTCGTGCGCAACAAGAGCGACCGCGGCGC
>DATMHT010000103.1:0-50056 GCA_035554795.1 Gemmatimonadaceae bacterium
TCCGTCAACCAGGACGACGTCAGCGCCTACCATCTCTTCTACGCCGACGCGCAGGGGAGCCCCGGCACCGACCTCACCTTCTTCGACTGGCCCGTTCCGTCGGAGCGGCGCGGCACGCACGCGATCACGCGCACGCACCTCCGCGTCGCCGGGCTCGACGCGCTCCAGTTCTGGCGCGAGCACCTCATGGAGAAGGGTGTCGCCGCTGGCGAGGTCGTCGAGCGCGATGGCCGCCTCACGCTCGATCTCGAGGACCCAGAGGGACAGCGCCTCTCGCTCGTGGACGACGGCGGCGTCGGCGAGGCGCACCCGTGGGAGCGCAGCCCCGTCGCCGCCGAGCACCAGGTGCGCGGCCTCGGACCGATCATGCTCAGCGTGCCCGATCTGCGGCTCACCGACGTCGTCCTCCAGCGGGCGCTCGGCATGCGCCCGGTGCGCGAGTACGCGCATCCGGACGACGCGAAGCACACCGTGCACGTCTACGAGATGGGCGCGGGCGGCGCGCCGGCCGAGCTTCATGTGGCCGTCCAGCCTGGCCTGCCGGTCACCCGTCAGGGCGCGGGCGGCGTCCATCACGTCGCCTTCCGCACGCCCGACGCCGACTACGACGCGTGGGCCGAGCGGCTCAACACGCTCGGCATCCCGAACAGCGGCAAGGTGGACCGCTACTGGTTCCGCAGCCTCTACTTCCGCGAGCCGAACGGCATCCTGTTCGAGATCGCGTCCGACGGACCCGGGTTTGCCGTGGACGAGGATCCGGCGACGCTCGGCGAGAAGATCGTCCTCGCGCCGTTCCTCGAGCCACAGCGCGAGCAGATCGTCGCGAACCTGAAGCCGATCGACTAGAGCAGATCTCGGCTCTCGGCTCAAGGCTGTCCTGGACAGGATGAACAGGATGAACGGGATGACAGCACGGCCACATCCCGTTCATCCTGTTCATCCTGTCGAAAAGCCGAGAGCCGCCTTTCACCCGGAGCGCAGCGTGAGCACCATCCTCGGCATCCATCACGTCACCGCGATCGCGAGCGACCCGCAGCGCAACCTCGACTTCTACGCCGGGCTGCTCGGCCTCCGGCTCGTCAAGCGCACGGTCAACTTCGACGACCCGGAGACCTACCACCTCTACTACGGCGACGAGACCGGCACGCCGGGCAGCATCATGACCTTCTTCCCCTGGCCCGGCGCGCGGCGCGGTCGCCAGGGGACGGGGCAGGTGGCCGTCACCTCGTTCGCGGTGCCGCCGGGCGCGCTCGGCTTCTGGATCGAGCGCCTCGTGCGCTACGGCGTGAAGTACGACGGCCCGACGAAGCGCGGCGCCGGCGCGGACGCGGAGCAGGTGATCGCGTTCAAGGATCACGACGGCCTGCTCGTCGAGATCGTCGCCAGCGCCGCCGCCGAGTCGCGGCCGGCGTGGGGCGACGCGCCGGGCATTCCGCGCGAGCACGCCATCCACGGCTTCCACGGCGTGACGCTCTGGGTCAAGACCGGCGACGCCACCGAGAGGGTGCTCGTGGACACGCTCGGCTTTCGCGCCGTGCGCGACGACGCGAGCACGCGGCGGTTCGCGATCGGCGACGGCGGTCCCGGTACGATCGTGGATCTGCGCGCGATCGGCGGCTTCGTCGAGGGCGCGAGCGGCGCCGGCACCATTCACCACGTCGCCTTCGCCGTCGCGGACGACGACGCCGAGCTCGCCGTGCGCGAGCGCGTCACGCGCGCGAGCCTGCGGCCGACGCCGGTCATCGACCGGCAGTACTTCCACTCGGTGTACTTCCGCGAGCCGGCCGGCGTGCTCTTCGAGCTGGCGACGAACCCGCCCGGGTTCACCGTGGACGAGCCGGTGGAGCGGCTCGGCGAGCGGCTGATGCTGCCGCCGCAGTACGAGCCGCACCGCGCGCAGATCGAGGCCGTGCTCCCGCGCATCCACCTGCCGGTGTCGCCGTCCGCGTCCACCGTGTTCGCCAGCGTCACCGGTCCCGAGGACGTGAGCGGTGACGCGCTCGGCTTCGTCCACCGCTACGTCCCGCCCACCTTCGGCGCCGAGCTCGCGGGGAGCACGACGCTGCTGATGCTGCACGGCACCGGTGGCGACGAGGAGGATCTGATCCCGCTCGGACGGACGCTGCTGCCGGGCGCTGGCATCCTGAGCCCGCGCGGCAAGGTGCTCGAACGCGGCGCGCCGCGCTTCTTCAAGCGGCTCGCCGAGGGCGTGTTCGACCAGGAGGACCTCGCGCTGCGCACCGAGGAGCTGGCGCGATTCGTCGAGGCGGCGGCGGCGACGTACGAGCTCGATCGCGGCGGCATCGTCGCCGTCGGCTTCTCGAACGGCGCGAACATCGCCGCGAGCATGCTGCTGCGGCGCGCCGGCCTGCTCCGCGGCGCGGTGCTCCTCAGCCCGATGGTCCCGTTCGAGCCCGACGCCTTCCCCGACCTCGCGGGCACCTCCGTGTTCATCGGCGCTGGCCGCGGCGATCCGATCGCGCCGGCGGCGCAGGCCGAGCGGCTGGCCGAGCTGCTGCGCCAGGCCGGCGCCGACGTGACGCTCCACTGGCAGCCGGGCGGCCACACGATCACGAAGGACGAGCTCGAGGCGGCGCGGCGCTGGATCGCGCAGTGCCTCACGGCGCGCGCCGGGCAGCAGCCCGCAGCCGCCACGGCGCGGGTCCATGACGACGCCCAGCTAGGGAGCGCGACATGACGGAGTCACGTACCGGGACGCACGCGGCCGCCGCGGCGAGCGAGGGCGGCGGGCGATGGATCACGGCGCACGTCGGCGCGAACGGATTTCGCACCGACCTCCGTTCCGGCGAGCACAGCTGGGTGGCCGACGAGCCCGTCGCCCTCGGAGGGACCGACGCCGGGCCGACGCCCTACGACCATCTGCTCGGCGCGCTGAGCGGCTGCACCGCGATGACGGTGCGGATGTACGCCGACCGCAAGGCGTGGCCGCTCGAGGCCGTGATCGTGCGCATGCGCACCGCCCGCTCGCACGAGGCCGACTGCGAGCAGTGCGACACGAAGGAGGTCGGCATCACGCGGATCGAGCGCGAGATCGAGCTCGCGGGCCCGCTCACCGACGAGCAGCGGAAGCGGCTGCTCCAGATCGCCGACCGCTGTCCGGTGAAGCAGTCGCTGGAGCGCGGCATCCGGATCGAGGCGGCGCAATAGGCGGCGACCGACTCGCCGAGCGCCAGCCCGCCACCAACGGCCGGGACCACCGGGGCGTAGTCAGGTGTAGTTTCGTCGTTCCCCCGACGACGCCCCGTCGTCATGCCGCACCCCGGCCGTACCTCACCCGAAAACAGACTCACCATGTCCCAGAGCTCCCCCCGGGCGCTCGGCCGCCGCCTCGTGCTCGGTGGCGCGGTCGCCCTCGGCGCCGGCGTGCTCGCCGCCGCGCCGGCCGGCGCGCAGGATGGCGTCCGCGCGCTCGGCATCGACACCACGAACTTCGACCGCTCGGTGCGGCCGCAGGACGACTTCTTCCGCTTCGTCAACGGCGGCTGGATCCAGCGCACCGAGATCCCGCAGGACGCGTCGAGCTGGGGCGCGTTCAACGAGCTGCGCGAGAAGAGCCGCACCGCGCTGCACGCGATCGTGGACGAGGCGATGGCGTCGCACGCGCCGGCGGGCTCCGAGATGCGGAAGGTGGGCGATCTCTACGCGAGCTACATGGACTCGGCGCGTGTCGATTCGCTCGGGCTCACGCCGCTCCAGGGCGAGCTGCGCGCCGTCGCCGCGGTGAAGACGCCGGCGCAGCTGCCGGCGGCGTTCGCGCACTTCGCGCGCGTCGGCGTCCAGGGGCCGCTAGGCGTCGGCGTCGGCCCGGACCAGAAGCAGTCGTCGGTGAACGTCGTCACCGTCAACCAGTCGGGGCTCGGCCTGCCGGATCGCGACTACTACCTGCTGCAGGACGCGAAGATGGTCACGCTGCGGCAGGCGTATCAGGGCTACGTGACGCGGCTCCTGACGCTCGCCCACCAGCCCGATCCGGAGGGCGCGGCGTCGCGCATCCTCGCGCTCGAGACGGCGATCGCCGGCAAGCACTGGGACCGCGCGCGCAGCCGCGACCGGAACGCGACGTACAACAAGATGTCGGTCGCGCAGCTCGCCGCGCTGTCGCCGTCGTACGACTGGCACGCGTACCTGACGGCGGCCGGGCTCGGAAAGGCGACCGAGGTCGTGGTCCGCCAGCCCGACTACGTGCACGCGCTCGACTCCATCGTCGCCAACACGCCGGCGGCGACGTGGCGCGAGTACCTGACGTTCAAGCTCCTCGACACGTACGCCGACGAGCTGCCGTCCGCGTTCCAGGAGGCGCGCTTCATGTTCCGCGGGCGCACCCTCTCCGGCCAGCAGCAGCAGAGCGCGCGCTGGAAGCGCGGCGTGGACGAGGTCGAGGGCGCGCTCGGCGAGGCGGTGGGGAAGCTCTACGTCGAGCGCAACTTCAAGCCCGAGGCGAAGGCGCGCATGGACGCGATGATCCGGAACCTTCGCGCCGCGTACGAGGTGGGCATCGACAGCCTCGAGTGGATGAGCCCCGCGACGAAGGCGCAGGCGAAGGACAAGCTCGCGCACTTCACCGTCAAGATCGCCTACCCCGACAAGTGGCGTGACTACTCGGCGCTCGCCATCAAGCGCGACGACCTGCTCGGCAACGAGCTCCGCGCGAACGAGTTCCAGTACGCCGACATGGCCGGCCGCCTCGGCAAGCCGGTGGACCGCACGCGCTGGGGGATGACGCCGCAGACCGTCAACGCGTACTACAACGCGACGAACAACGAGATCGTCTTCCCCGCCGCCATCCTCCAACCGCCGTTCTTCGACGTGACCGCGGACGACGCCGTGAACTACGGCGCGATCGGTGCCGTCATCGGCCACGAGATCGGCCACGGCTTCGACGACCAGGGGCGCAAGTCCGACGGCGCCGGCAACCTCCGCGACTGGTGGACGCCGGCCGACGCGCAGGCGTTCGAGGAGCGCACCTCGAAGCTCGGCGCGCAGTACGAGGCGATCTCCCCGCTCGAGGGAACGCACATCAACGGCAAGCTGACGATGGGCGAGAACATCGGCGACCTGAGCGGGCTCGCGCAGGCGTACCGCGCCTACCACATCTCGCTCGGCGGCAAGCCGGCGCCGGTGATCGGCGGCTACACCGGCGACCAGCGCTTCTTCATGGGCTACGCGCAGATCTGGCGCGCGAAGTTCCGCGACGAGGCGCTGCGCCAGCAGCTGCTCTCGAACCCGCACTCGCCGGGAATGGCCCGCGCCTTCGTCCCGCTCGTCAACAACGACGCCTTCGACCGCGCCTTCGACGTGAAGGAAGGCGACAGGATGTACCGCGCGCCCGCGGACCGGGTGAAGATCTGGTAGGCGCGTAGCGCGTCGTCGCGCGAACGTCCGAGGGGCCGGCTTCAGCACACCGAAGCCGGCCCCTCTCGTTGTCATCCTGAGCGCAGCGAAGGATCTCCAGCGCGTACGGTCCGGAGATCCTTCGGTCGCTTCGCTCCCCCAGGATGACAGCAAAGGAGAGCGGCTCGCGCTTACCGCTTACCGCTTCCCCCGTCGTTAGGCGGCATCCCGAGCCGCTCGCGGATCGCCGCATAACGCGGGTCCGCGCGGAGCGCGGCGAAGCGCTGCGAGCTGTTGAGCGAGACGAGCGCCGGCAGCGGCCACTCCTGCACGCGGTCGAGCGTCGCGAACGCCGAGTCGGTCTGGCCGAGCAGCGCGTACAGCTCGGCGCGGTAGACGAGATAGTGAGGGTGCGTCGTGTCGGCCCGGGCGAAGGCGGCGCGCGCCTGGTCGGGCCGGCCCATCAGGACGTAGACCTCGGCGAGGTCGAGCAGCGCGCGCGGGTGCGTCGGCACCACCTTCAGAGCCCGCTCGATCAGGCGGCGTCCCTCCGCGTGGCGCCCCGTGGCGGCGACGATCGAGCCGTAGTTGTCGAGCACCCACGGGTTCTGCCGCACCCACGCCGAGTCGGGCTCGGCGACGACCGTGCGCTCGAACTGGCGCAGCGCGCCCTGCACGTCGCCGTCGTGGTACAGCATCGTGCCGTACATGTTGTTGATCTGCACCGAGAGCGGGTCGAGGCGCGCCGCCTCGCCCGTGTGCACCGCGGCGTCGTGGGTGCGGCCGAGGTAGGCACAGAGCAGCGCGTACCACTGGTGCACCGTCGGGCTCGGGGGCGCGACCGCGAGCCCTCGCTGGTAGGCGCGCTCCGCGTCCGCCCACCGGTGCTGCCACGCGAGCGCCTGGCCGAGCGCGGCGTACGCCTCGCCCTGCGCCGGGTCGAGGTCGAGGGCGCGCATGGCGGCGGCCCGCGCCTTCGGGAACATCGCGTCGGCCGGCTCGAAGCCGAAGTAGCCGAGCATCGCGTACGACTCGGCGAGCCCGGTGTACGCGTCGGCGTACTCCGGGTCGCGGTCGGTGGCCTGGCGATAGAGGACGACGGCCTCCTCGAGCGCGGGCTTCGTGCGCCGCTCCCACGAGGCGCGCGCGCGGAGGTAGAGCAGGCGCGCCTGCGCGTCCGCCGTGTGGCGCGCCGCGCTCGTCGGACGCGCCTCGACGTCCGCGGTCGGAACCGAGTCACCGGCCGCGCGGGGCGGCGGCGGCGTGGGCAACGCGTCGCGAGGCCGGCTCGCGACGAGCAGCGCCGCGGCGACGGCGCAGAGCGCGACCGCGAGCGCGCCCGCGCGTACGAACCGAGTCTGGCGCCGCCCGACGCGCCACGCGGGCGACGACGCCGCGTCCGTCACGGCGACGGTCGGCGCGGGCGCGGCGGGCGACGCGGGCGCGGCCGGCGCCGGGGAATCGGTGTGCGTGGTCTCCGCCCGCGACTCCGCCAGCTGCGTGGCGAGCGTCTCGACCGCCGGGTCCGGGTCGATCTCGAGCTGATCGCGCACGAGGCGCTGGTGGACCTGCGCGTGCCGGACCGCGCCGGCGCGGTCGCCGGCGGCGGCGAGGGCGCGCATGAGCTGGAGCGCGACCGGGGCGGAGAGCGGGTCGGCGTTCGCGCGCTGCCGCCAGAACCGCGCGGCGCCGGCGTGGTCGCCGCGCGCGGCCGCCGCCGCGGCGAGCGACTCGAGGGCGCGGTGGTAGTCGTGATCGATGCGGGCGCGCTCGCCGTCGAGCCGGTGCTCGAACTCCACGGCATCGATCAGGTGCAGGCCGCTGAGGAGCGGCCCGCCGTACAGCGCCGCGGCGTCGGCCCAGCGCGCGTCGCGGATCGCGTCGTCGAACGCCCACACGTCGGGGCGCACGACCGCCGGGTTGAGGCGCAGGTCGGTGGCGCTCGACAGGATCGCGTCGTGGCCGAGGTCGCGGCGCGTGGCGTAGAGGAGCTGGTCGAGCGCGTGGCGCGCGCGGTCGGCGGTGCTCTCGGGCCACAGGTACGCCTGGATGCGCTCGCGCGACGTCCCCCGCTCGCCGGAGAGGGCGAGCAGCGCGAGCAGCGTCAGGCGGCGGCGCTGGAGCGCGCTCGCGGGCACCGGCGCGGCGCCGTTCTCGAGGGAGAGGCCTCCGAGGAGCCTGAGGGCGAACATCTCGTGCCCGGAAACGGCGCTGTGAGTGGGGTGTGAGAGCCGTGTGAGGGGGGCAGGCTAGGGTACGGGCGCTTTCCCGGCGAGTCAAGCACGCCGCGGCCGCGGGCGGTCGCCGGCACTCGTCAGGCTCTCACTCACGGAGGTCATGATGCCGCGTCCCACCGCACCCCGACTCACCCTGATCATCGCCAGCACGATCGTCGCCGCCGCCGTCGTCGCCGCGGCCGCCTGCGCCGGCGACACGCCGACCGCGCCGAAGTCTGCGGCGACGATGGCGGACATGGACCACGCGGCCCACGCCGTCGCCGTGCAGGGGCGCGGCATCTACGGCCCGGCCGTGCTCGCCGAGCTCGCCCAAGTCCGGCGCGTCACCGCGCCCTATCACGACCTCGACAAGGCGATCGCCGACGGCTACACGGTGTGGTCGCCGAACCCGTTCGCGCCCAACGCCACCTGCCCGAGCAGCGCCGAGGGGAAGATGGGCTACCACCTGGTGAACGTCGCGCTGCGCGGCGGCGCCGCGAACCCCGCCGCCGGCGATGCCGTGATCGACCCGCTGAAGCCCGAGATGCTGCTGTACGAGAAGCGCGCCGACGGGCAGATGCACCTCGTGGGCGTCGAGTACATCGTCTTCCAGGCGGCGTGGGAGCGGGTGCACGGCGCCGGCGCCGCGCCGCCGACGGTGTTCGGCCAGCCGCTGCTCTCGAGCAGCCACACCTTCCCCGGCAACCCGAACCCGATCCCGCACTACGAGCTGCACGTCTGGATCTGGTCGGACAACCCGCTCGGGATGTTCTACCCGTGGAATCCGACGGTGACCTGTTAGGCGTCGTCCGTCCCGCCCCGAGCGCGCGAAGCGCCGCTGCCCTCGAGCCGGGCAGCGGCGCTTCGCGCGTCCGTCCGCTGTCGCCCGACGCCGCCCGCGCCGGCATCGCGCCATCGTGAAGACTGTTCGTGAACGACGTGACGGCATTCGCAGGAGGCGCTCATGTCAGGCTCTCTCACGGTACGTCTCGCGGCAGCCGCGGCCGCGTTCGCCGCCGCCGCGCTGGCGCTGCCCCACCTTCGCTCGACGCAGCCCGCGATCGCGGCCGATGGCGGCGAGACCGCGGCGGCGGCGACGGTCTCCACGCCGGTCGCCGCCGCCGCGACGCGGCCGATCGTCATCCCGGCGTCCATGCGCGCCGAGCACGAGGAGATCCACGCCGAGCTGGAGCGCGCCACGAAGGCGCCGGGCCGCGTCGGCGTGGCGGCGCGGGCGCTCGCGAAGGTGCTGCATCCGCACTTCGTGCGCGAGGAGCAGATCGCGCTGCCGCCGCTCGGGCTGCTGGAGCCGCTCGCGCGCGGCGAGGCGACGGCGGACATGCGCGCGGTGCTGCCGATGACCGACTCGCTCCGCGCCGAGCTGCCGCGCATGCTCGAGGAGCACAAGACGATCCGCGCCGCGACGCTGCGCATGGGCGAGGCCGCGCGTGCGCGCGGCAACGCCCGGGTCGCGCAGCTCGCCGAGAAGCTCGCGCTCCACGCGCAGGGCGAGGAGGAGATGTTCTACCCCGCCGCGATTCTCGTCGGCGACCTGGTTCGGGCGAAGGTCCCGGCGAAGTCGACGCCGTGACGCGGATGGCGTAGCGCGCGGGCGCTGGGAGCGGTTCGCGCGCGTCGAACGTTCGTCCGTCCACGGAGTGGTGATCGGGCGCCTTGACATTGCCCGCGCGGCGGCCGATGCTGCGCGGGCGAGCAGCGCGCGCGAGCGGCAGCGCGCGCCTGTCGGCCTGACGACGACGACCGGCGGGCTCCGCCACGCTCACGCGAACGAGGACCACGCTCGATGGGATCGTGCACGACTGACGCTACGCCGTTCACTCGCGAGCCCGCGCGACGCCGATCCCGGCGGCGGCGGCGGCTCGCCGGGGCGGCGCTCACGGCGGCCGCTCTCCTGGCCGCGCCGGCCACCGCCGCCCGCGCCCAGGACACGGCCACGACGACGGCGCGGCTGCCGGAGGTCGAGGTGCGCGCGACCCGCGAGACCGCGCGCTCGCCGCTCGACCTGCCGTACGCGATCACGTCGGTGTGGCCGGACAGCGCGCGGCCGGGGATGCGTCACCTCTCGCTCGACGAGATGCTGACCTTCCTGCCGGGCGTGACCGTCGCCAACCGCAACAACCCGGCGCAGGACCCGCGGGTCTCCATACGCGGCTTCGGCTCGCGCTCGGCGTTCGGCGTGCGCGGCGTGCGCATCCTCCGCGACGGGATGCCGCTCACGCTCCCCGACGGGCAGACGCCAGTGGACTACATGGACCTCGAGTCCGTGGGGCGCGTCGAGGTCATTCGCGGGAGCGCGGCGGCGCTCTACGGCAACGGCGCGGGCGGCGTCATCGACGTGCGCTCGGCGCCGCCGTCGAGCGACCCTCTCGCCGTGCGGTTGCGCGGACTGAGCGGCAGCGACGGGCTGCGGCGCTGGGTCGGCGCGCTCGGCGGGAGCGCCGGCCGGCTCGGCTACCAGGGGAACGTCGCCCACACCGAGAGCGACGGCTACCGTGACTACGCGACGCAGCGCGCGACGACGGGCTTCGGCCGCGCGACGCTCAGGGCCGGCGCGACCACCTTCGGCGCGACGGCGATCGTCTACGACTCGCCGTACGCGGAGGACCCGGGCGCGCTCACGGCGACGCAGCTCGACACGAACCCGCGCATGGCCGACCCGCTCTGGGTCCTGCGGCGCGTGCGCAAGTCGGCGCGCCAGAACCAGGTCGGCCTGAGCGCGACGCGCACGGTGGGCGGCAGCGAGGCGAGCGCGAACGTGTACGGCGGCACGCGGTCGCTCTTCAACGCGCGGCCGACGTTCGTCATCGACCTCGATCGCACGAGCTACGGCGGGAGCGTGCGCGGCACGCGGCCGGTGCGCGTGGGCGGGCTCACGCACCGCCTCAGCGCCGGCGTGGATGCGCAGCACCAGGCCGACGACCGGCGGAACGACGCCAACTGCAACGGCGTCGCGACGCCGACGGCCAACTGCGCCACGCCCGGCGTCGAGCGCGGGGCGCGGCTGCTCGACCAGACCGAGCGCGTCACGAGCGTCGGGCCGTTTGCGCGCGACGAGGTGGACGTGGGCGACCGCTACCGGCTCACCGTCGGCGCGCGCGGCGACTGGGTGCGCTTCGGCGTGCGCGACCACCTCGTGTCGGGCACGAACCCCGATGACTCGGGCGACCGCACGCTCCATCGCGTGAGCCCGATGGTCGGCGCGGTGGCGCGGCTCGGCCGCTTCCACGCCGCCTACGCCAACGTCGCCAGCGCCTTCGAGACGCCGACGGCGAGCGAGCTGACGACGAAGCCCGACGGCAGCGGTGGGATCAACTCCGACCTCAAGCCGCAGTTCGCGACGACGTACGAGCTGGGCGTGAAGGGCTTCGCTGCCCCACGCGTGCGCTACGACGTCGCGACGTTCTACACGCGCGTGCAGGACGAGCTGATTCAGTACGACGTGCCGAGCGTGCCGGGGCGCAGCTACTACCGCAACGCCGGCCGCACCGACCGCCGCGGCGCGGAGCTCGGGCTCGGCGCGTTCGCCGGCCCGCTCGAGGTGAGCGGCGCGTACAGCTACTCGCGCTTCCGCTTCGCGCGCTACGTGGTGGGCACGAGCGACTTCGCCGGCCGCACGGTGCCGGGGATCCCGGCGCACCAGGGGCAGCTCGGCCTGACGCTGCACCACCGCGCCGCCTACGCGACGGCGGAGATGCTCGCCGCGAGCAGCGCGCCGGTGGACGACGCCAACGCGCACCGCATCGCCGGCTACGCGGTGGTGAACGTTCGCGCCGGCGCGGTCGCCGCGTTCGGCAAGCCGTGGCTCTCGCCGGTGGTCGGCGTCTACAACCTGCTCGATCGCAGCTACGCCGGCTCGGCGGTGGTGAACGCCGCTGGCGGGAAGTACTACGAGCCGGCGCCGCGGCGGTCGCTGTTCGTGGGACTGACGGCGGCGGTGGGGAGGTAGGGGCGCGCGTAGCGCGTAGCGCGTAGCGGGTAGCGGACAGCGAGTCGCGCGAAGCGAATAAGGGGTGGGGCTCCAAGCTCCCGTTACGCGCTACGCGTTACGCGTTACGCGCCACCCGCTACGCGCCCCACTATTTTGTCCGCATGACACCACCGTTCGTCCCGTTCCTCTTCACTGCCGCGCTGCAGGTCGCCGCAGTCCCTCCCGACACCGCACCGCCGACCTACGACGGCCGCGCGGGGCAGCTCGCCGTCCGCGCCGTGCGCGCCGACGCCACGATCGCGGTGGACGGCCGGCTCGACGAGCCGGTCTGGCGCGACGCGGCGCGGCTCACCGGCTTCTCGCTCTACCAGCCGATCGACGGGCGGCCGTCGCCGGACTCCACCGAGGTCCTCGTCTGGTACTCGGCGACGGCGATCCACTTCGGCGTCCGCGCCTACGAGCCGCACGGTGCGGCGCGGGCCACGCTCGCCGACCGCGACCGCGTCAGCGCCGACGACAACGTCGAGATCCAGCTCGACACGTTCGACGAGCGCAAGCGCGCGCTCGTCTTCATCGTCAACCCGCTCGGCGTCCAGGCCGACGGGACGAAGAACGAGGGCGGCGGCTTCATCCCCGGCTCGAACGTGATGCCGGGACAGAACGACCTGAGTGCCGACTTCCGCTGGCAGTCGAAGGGGCACGTCACCGACTGGGGCTACGAGGTCGAGATCCGCATCCCGTTCGCGAGCCTGCGCTACCCGGTGACGATGCCGCAGCGGTGGGGACTCCAGGTCGTGCGCCACGTGCAGCACTCGGGCTACGAGGAGACGTGGACGCCGGCTCGAAAGGCGTCGGCCAGCTTCATCGCGCAGGCCGGCCGGCTCGTCGGCCTCGAAGGGATGCGGCACGGGCAGACGGTGGAGCTCAACCCCGAGCTCACCAACACCGCCACCGGCGCGCCGTGCTGCGTCGCCGCCGATGGCACCGTCACCCGCGACCAGTGGCGCTACGCCAACGACGCGCAGCTCGGCGGCAACGTACGATGGGCGCTCGGCAGCGACTTCGTGCTCAACGGCACGGTGAAGCCGGACTTCTCGCAGGTCGAGGCGGACGCGACGCAGATCGCCGCCGACGAACGGTTCGCGCTCTTCTACCCGGAGAAGCGCCCGTTCTTCGTCGAGGGGAGCGACCAGTTCAACGTCCCGAACACGCTCGTCTACACGCGGCGCATCGTGCAGCCGGACGCGGCGGCGAAGCTCACCGGGAAGCTCGGCCGCAACGACTTCGCCCTGCTCTCCGCCTTCGACGACCGGACGACGACGCCCGACGGCTCACGCCCGCTCGTGGACATCGTGCGCCTCCGGCGCGACTTCGCCGAGCAGTCCACCGCCGGCGTGCTGTACAGCGGGCGGACGAGCGGCACGCGCGCGAACCACGTCGTCGGCGCCGACAGCAAGATCATCTTCGGCCGGCTCTACTTCGCGCAGTTCCAGGCCGTGCAGAGCGTGACGACGCAGGGCGGAGACACGCACTCGGCGCCGATGTGGGAGGCCGTCGTGGACCGCACCGGGCGGAGCTTCGGCTTCCACTACAACCTCCTCGGGATCGCGCCCCGCTTCCAGACCGACAACGGCTTCGTGCCACGCATCGGCTTCGTCCAGCCGAACGTCTCCAACCGCTTCACGGTCTACGGGCGGCCGAACTCGCTCTTCGAGCGCTACAACGTGTTCGCGACGGTGACCGCGATCTTCCGCTACCAGGACTTCTTCGTGGGACGGAGCCTGCTCGAGGACCGCGCGACGTTCAACAACCAGTTCACCTTCCGCGGCGGCTGGAGCGTGACGGTCACGCCCCAGCTCCAGAGCTTCGCCTTCGACCCGGCCGCGTACCGCGGGGTGTGGACCCAGCTCGGCGCGCTCTACGATCCGTTCACGCCGTCGGACCGCATCCCGACGCTGACGAGCGCCTTCGCCATCGCGACGCCGCAGTTCCGCCGCTTCGCGGCGAGCGTCGGCAGCACGGTCGGCAACGACGTGGACTTCCTCGAGACGTCGCGCGTGCGGCGGCGCGACTACAACGCGTCGCTCGACCTGCGCCCGAACGACCGGCTGCGGGTGAGCGCGACGTACGTGAGCACGAGCTTCACCCGCCGCATCGATGGCGAGCGGACGCTCTCGACGCGCATCCCGCGCCTCAAGGTGGAGTACCAGATCGCGCGCCCCGTCTTCGTGCGCCTCGTCTCGCAGTACGAGTCGTCGCGGCGCGCGCCGCTGCGCGATCCGCGCACCGGCGGCGTGCTCTACTTCGGCGATCCGACCACCGGCGGCACGCTCACGCCGTCGGCCGAGCGGTCGAACAACGCGCTGCGTACGGACTGGCTCTTCTCCTACCGGCCGAACCCGGGGACGGTGTTCTTCGTCGGCTACGGCAACACGCTCACCGAGCCCGAGCCGCTCGCGATGCGCGACCTGCGGCGGGTGAACGACGCCGTGTTCGTGAAGCTGAGCTACCTGTTCCGGATCCAGGCGACCGACTGAGCGCGGGTCGCCGAGCGCCTTTTCGTTCAGCGCGTGGTAGCGGCGAGGGCGGGCGTACCGGAGGTGGGGCGCGGCGCGTAGCCGTCCACGAACAGGCGCGCGACGAGTGCCTTGCGGCCGCGGACGCCGATCTTGCGGCAGGCGCGGTTCACGTGCTCGGCGACGGTGTACGGCGAGACGCCGAGCGCGGCGGCGATCGTCTTGGTGGAATCGCCGCGCGCGATCGCGGCGATGATCTCGCGCTCGCGCGCCGACAGGTCGTAGAGTCGCGTCAGGATCGCCGCGACCTCGCGCGGTAGCGCCGGCCGCACGACGACGACGGCCGCGCACTCGCCGGCGGCGTCGGGCTCGGCGAGGGACGCGCGCATCACGTACCAGCGCCCCGAGGCGCCGCGGGCGCGCACGCGCACCTCCTCGGGCGCCACGTCCGCGCGCGCGGAGCGCAGCTGCGAGACGAGCGCGAAGACGGACAGCGGCAGCCCGTGCGGCGTGCGCAGACCGACGTCGGCGAGGTCGTCGAGCCACGCGGCGGCGAGCGGCGTGCGGACGACCGGCCGGCAGCGCGTGTCGAGCACGAGGATGCCGGGCGCGCCGTCGGCGGCGCGGCGGTCGCTCGCGGGGACGGCAGCGGCGGCGGCGGCGGCGGCGCCGGCCGCCCGGCCGCGGTCCACGAGCGCGGCACTCTGGAGACCGCGGGCGAGGTGCGGCGCGATGCGCTCCAGGAAGGTGCGCCCGCGCGCGGAGGTCCGCGGCGAGCCGTCGGCGCGCATCAGGCACCAGGTGCCCCAGAGACGGCCGCCGGTGGCGAGCGAGACCTGGAGCTGGAAGTGCAGCCCGCACCCCGCGAACTCGGCGCGTGTCCGGCGCGACTCCTCGAGCATCGAGAACACCGCCGCGCCCTTGCGCGGCATGTCCATGGCGATCCGCGCGCACTCCTCCGGGTACAGCTGCTCGACGTAGGCCTTCGCGAGCGGGAAGGGGACGCCCGCGGCGAGCGTGTGCGTCATCAGGCCGGTGTCGGGGTCGCAGGTGCTGAAGGCGTGCGCGTCGAAGGCGACGGCTCGCGCCGTCCGCGCGGCGACCTCGCGCCGCAGCGTCACCGAGTCGAGGCCGGCGTAGCACACCCGCTTGACACTTCGTAGCGCCGCGTCCATCGGGAAGCTCCCTCCTCGGCGCGCCGGCGGCCGTCCCCCGTTTTGGGGACGGCGCGTGCCGTGGCCGGAGACGAAGTTCGGCATGACGAGCCCGCCCCGTGCGGGCCGTCACGAACCCACCCTTGCAGCCTGCGCCCTGCGCGGGCGAGGCGCAAGATGCGGCGCCGTCCGCGCGGGTGCGCTGTCCGCCCCCGCCCGCGGCGCCGCGTCCACGTCGAACTCGATGATCCCGGAGGGCCAACGATGACCGGACTCGGACTGACCACCGCCGCTCTCGCCAGCGCGCTGCTCGCGCCGGGCGGCCACGACCGCCTAACGCCGCGGCCGGCCGCGCCCCCCGTGCCGCCGGCGGTCACCGTCGTCGCGACGGACTACCACCTCGCCCTCCCCGACACGCTCCCCGCCGGCCCGACGACGTTCCGCCTGACGAACCGCGGGCGCGAGCTGCACCAGCTCTTCTTCGTGCGGCTCGACGCCGGCAAGTCCGTCACCGACCTCGTCGCCGCGATGAAGGCGGCGGGCGAGGGGCCGCTGCCGGAGTGGGCGACGGGGATCGGCGGGCCGAACGGCGTGGACCCTGGCGCGACCTCGCTCTGGACGACGGTGCGGTTGCTCCCCGGCCACTACGCGGCGCTGTGCATCATCCCGAGCCCCGACGGCGTGCCGCACGTGATGAAGGGGATGGTCTCCGATCTCGTGGTGACGCCGCACGCGGTCTCGGCCGCGGCGTTCGCCCATCGGCCCGACGTCACGGTCACGCTCCAGGACTACGGCTTCCAGGCGTCGCGGCCGATCACCGCTGGCACTCACGAGGTGATCGTCGAGAACGGCGCGGCGCAGTGGCACGAGATCGAGCTCGTGCGGCTGCTCCCTGGGAAGACGCCGGCCGACCTCCTGGCGTGGACGAAGAAGATGGCCGGCCCGCCGCCGGCGCGCTTCCTCGGCGGCGTCGCCCCGCTCGCGCCGGGCCAGCAGAACGAGCTGTCGCTCGCCCTCGCGCCGGGCCACTACGTGATGCTCTGCTTCCTCCCCGACGCGAAGGACCACAAGCCGCACTTCGCGCATGGGATGGTGCACGACTTCGTGGTCGAGTGAGCGGGGCGACGACGATGCCCGACGGCACTCTCGACGCGATGGCCGGCGACCCCGCCGCCATGGTGCGCTCCATCTTCCAGGCGGTCTTCGCGGGCGACCCGTCGCCCTTCGACGCGCACCCGGGACTCGAGGCGCTGCGCCTGCACTTGCCGGCCTTGCTCAGCGCGTTCCCCGACTTCAGCGCCGAGCTGCAGCAACAGCTCGTGGACGGCGACCGCGTCGCGTCGCACTGGATCTTCCGCGGCACACACCGCGGTGACCTGTACGGCGTCGCGCCCACCGGCAAGGCGGTACAGTTCCAGAACCTGAGCATCTGCCGCGTGGAGCGCGGCCGGATCGTGCAGTACAACAGCGAGGTCGGCTTTCTGAGCGTGTTCCGCCAGATCGGCGCGCTGCCGCTTGGCGCCGCCTCGCATCACGGAAGCGCTCGGCCTTGAGCGGCGCGGAGAACGGCGTCCGCCACGGGCGATGATTCCCGAGAGCGCTGCGCGACATGAAGAAGCGCCGCGGGCAGCGATGCCCGCGGCGCTTCTTCACGTCGGTGACGCGGAGCGCGTCAGCCCTTCGCCTTCGCCAGGTCGCGCACCGCGCCGGCCAGCGCGCGCACCTTGGCCGCGTCGGCCGCGCCCTTCGCGTCGCGGTCGAGCTGCGCCGCCAGCGCCGTCAGCGTGCTCCGCCGGGCCGTGCCCTTCAGCTTCTCGGCGCGGTCGAGCGAGGCCGCGACCTTCGCCGTGCGCGCGCTCGCCAGCCCGTTGCTCCGGTTCAGCTGGTCGAGGTAGGCGCGGGCGACGACGAAGCTCGCCGGCCAGACGATGCGCTGCTGGTCCTGCGGGTTGAGCAGGTCCACGTGCACGAGCTTCGCGGCGTCGATCTCGTTCTGCGACAGCAGCTCGCTCGGCTTCAGCGCGAGCACGTCGAGCCCGCGGCCGATCTCGGAGCCGTAGATGTTGCCGTTGTACCAGTACGCCGACCAGTAGCCGCCGAGCACGAGCTTCGTCGAGTCCATCGGGCCGCGGTCGAAGAAGGCGATCTCCTTCGGGTGCGCGGCGTCGGTGAAGTCGAACACCGACAGGCCGCCCTGGTACCACGCCTGGACCATGATGTCGCGGCCCGGCACCGGGATCAGGTTGCCGTTGTGGGCGACGCAGTTCTCCTGCGCCGACTGCGGCGCCGGCAGCTTGTAGAAGCCGGCGGGGCTCAGCTTCCGGCTGGCGAGCGTGTAGATCGCGTCCGCGCCCCACTTCGGGTTGTCGGTCTCGCGGCACTTGGCGCCCATGCCGCCACCCCACTCGTCGGTGAACAGCACCTTCCTGCCGTCGTTCGCGAACGTCGCCGAGTGCCAATAGGCGAAGTTCGGATCGCTCACCTCACCGATGCGCTTCGGGTGCGCCGGATCGCTGATGTCGAGGAGGAGGCCGTTCCCCGAGCACGCGCCGGCCGCGAGCCCCAGCTGCGGGTAGACGGTGATGTCGTGGCACATGTTCGTCTGCGCCGTGCTCTGCGTCGTCGTGCTGTCGCCCATGTGGCCGCCCTTCCACAGGCCGGCGACGTTCCCCGCCGAGTCGGCGAAGATGCGCGGCATGCTGACGACCTTCGCGTTCTGCGGTGCCGCCAGCGGGACCTTGATGACCTCGATTCGGAAGTACGACGAGGCCGTGTCCATCGTGACGGCGCGTCCCGAGCAGCCGGCGAGCTCGGCACCCGACCGGGCGACGCTCGTGCCCGACACGTAGACGTACAGGTTCGCCGGGTCCTTCGGGCTCGTCACCAGCGTGTGCGTGTGCGATCCGCGGCAGGTCTGGACCGCCGCGATCTGCTTCGGGTGGTCCATGTCGGTCATGTCGAAGATGCGCACGCCGCGGAAGCGGTCGGTGCTCACCGTGTCCTGGATGCCCTGGGCACCGCAGTCCACGCGGCCGCGCGTCTCCTCGACCGACATGAAGAGCAGGTTCTTGTAGACGGAGACGTCGCCCTGGCCGCCGGGGCAGGCGAGCGAGGCGCGCAGCGTCGGGTTGCTCGGGCTCGAGACGTCCCAGATCTGGAAGCCGTGGTAGCCGCCCTGGTAGACGTAGTTGCCCTTGAAGGCGAGGTCCGCGTTCACGAACGCGAAGTCGCCCATGTTCTCCTTGTTGACGAAGCCCTCGGGGCGATCGCGGTGCGCGACCAGCTCGAGGTTGAGCGCCGCCGACTTCGCGTCGAGCCAGCCGCCGGCGAGCCCGACGCGCGGATCGGTGGACTTCGCGGCGGTCGTGGTGTCCGTCTGCGCGCCCGCCACGCCCGCGGCGGTGGTCGAGAGCAGTGCGGCCGATAGGGCGAGGTGCCAGAGCCGGGCCGAACGTTCGAATCTCATGGTGGATCTCGTTGAGGTGTCGGGGACGTGCGTGCGGTACACCCGCGGTGTTCCTGCGGTACGTGCTGCGATCGCGATGCGCCGGTGCGGTGGCGCTAGCCGTTCGGCATCGCCGAGAGCAGCGCGCGCATCCGCGCGATCTCGGCGCGCTGGTCGGCGTCCACGTCGGCGGCGAAGCGGAAGATCTCCGGATCCTGGCCGGCGCCCGGAGTCGCGAACAGCTCCGCGACCATCTTGAGCGCCCCTTCGTGGTGGTGGATCATGTCCTCCAGGAAGAGCCGGTCGAACGCCGCGCCCGACGTCGCTCCGAGCTGCGCCAGCTGCTCCGGGCTCAGCATCCCCGGCATCATCGGCATCGCGGCCGGCATCGGCATCGGCATGGCCATCTGGTGGCCGGTGCTGTCGTGATGCGCCATCGGCGCGTCGGCGCTCGGCGCGTCGAGGCTCGGCGCGTCCTCGTGGTGATCCTCGAGCCAGTGCCGCATGAGCGCGATCTCGTCGCGCTGCGAGACGTCGATCCGCCGCGCGAGCTGGCGCATGTCCTCGCGTGTCGTGCGCGTGGGCACCAGCGCGACCATCGCCAGCGCCTGCGCGTGGTGGTGGATCATCCCCTGCATGAAGCGGACGTCGGCCTCGGTGTAGCCGTGCCGGACGTGTGCCGGAGGAGTGGCGGCGCGCGCGGTGTCCGCGGCGGCGGCGACGGTCGCGGCCGGGTGCGCGGCAACCGACGGTGCGGGCGTCGGCGCGGTGCGGCACGCCGCGGCGCTACTGGCGAGGGCGAGCAATCCCGCGACGATCCGCCGCGGTGGCGATGTCTTCATGCGGTCCGGTTGCTGGTGGGCTCGGCGGAGCTGCGCCCGGTCGCGGGCGACGCCGGCATTCCCGTCCGGCGCCCGCGCATGCGCGCCGCGAGGCGCCTGGAGGGAACGTAGCGGTTACGCAGCGCGCGGGGGAAGCGCTGGCCGTCACACTCCGGCCCGGATCAGAGGCCGTAGATCGTGACGGTCGTGTCGTCGAAGGTCCGCCGCCGCGCGCCGGCCGCCGCTGGCAGCTCGTGGGTGCGTGCGTGCTCCACCGCGAGGATGCGGGCGAAGCGGCTCGCCTGCCACCGCTCGATGACGCGGTCGAGCATCCGCGACTCGTAAGGCGGGTCCACGAAGGCGAGGTCGTAGCTGTCCGGCGCGAGCGCGGCCGCGAACGGGAGCGCGTCACGCTTGAAGATGCGGGTGCGGTCGCGCAGCCGCAGCGCGGCGACGTTCGCCCGCAGCGCATGGAGGCTCGACGGCCGGAACTCGACGAAGTCGGCGCTGCGCGCGCCCCGCGAGATCGCCTCGAGGCCGAGCGCGCCGGTGCCGGCGAACAGGTCGAGGACGCGCGCGTCGGGCAGTTGCGCGGCGAGCATGTCGAGCAGTCCGGCGCGCACGTGCTCGGCGGTGGGCCGCACGCGAAAATCGTTCGGCGAGGTGAGGTCGCGCCCCGCGAACTTCCCGCCGACGATTCTCACCGTTCCCGACCTCCGCGTGGGTGAATGCGATGCGGCGCCGCCGGCGCCCGCTCCGAGAGACAAGGTAAGGCCGCGCCGGCCCTCGTCGCGCGAGCCTCGCCCCGCTGCCGGCCGATGCGGCGGCTCCCGAATTCATATGTATTGCGGAAACGCGCCGGTGATCGTCTATTCATCGGCACCTAACGCCGGCTCGCGCCTGCCTCCATGTCAGGCGCCCCCCCGTCCCGCCGACATCGCATGCCGCGTCTCTCCGCCGCGCCGCGCCGCGCGACGCCCCGACCGCTGCTGGCCGTCTTCGCCCTCGTCCCGCTGCTCGCGCTCGGCTGCGGCGACAGCTCGCCCACCGGGCCGGGGCAGGGCGTCCCCATCGCCGTGACGACGGACCGGGAGACGGCGCTGCCCGGCGACACGGTGACGGCGACGATCACCGCCAGCCCGCGGGACGGCGCGGCGGTGGACTACATCCTCGTGTTCGTGCACGGCACGATTGCCGGCTTCGACTCCATCCCGTTCAGCGCGCCCGGCCCCCAGACGGTCCGGCGCACCGTGGTCGTCCCGGCAGGCAGCGCACGCGGCGAGCTCGCCTTCACCGCGAGCGCCGCGGCGGGCGGGAAGTCGGGGAGCGCCGAGCACGTGGTGCGAGTGGACGACACCATCTCGCCGACCATCGCGTCGGCAACGCGCGGCATCAACGCGCGCGGCGACACGATCACGGTCGAGATCCAGGCGAGCGACAACGCCGGCGTCGCGGTCGGGCTGGTCCACTTCGGCGGCGCGTTCACGGCGACCGACACGATCCCCTTCTACTTTCGGCGCTCGGGCAGCGGCAGCCTGCGGCGCGCCGTACCGGCGGGCGCCGACTTCGCGCGTCCGCTCACCGTCGCCGTCGAGGTGCGCGACGCGGTCGGCAACGTCGCCAGCACGACGCTCGAGTCGCTCACGCTGCGCGACGACGCGCCACCGGCCCAACGCTCGGCGCTCGTCGGCTGGGCCGGCACGCCGGTGCAGTACGCGGGCGAGGCGGCGTTCGCCGTCGGTGACAACCTGACCATCGAGCTCGACGCGAGCGACAACGCCGCCCTCGCGTGGGTGGGCTTCCGGCTCGGCGCTCCCGCGAGCCTCGCCGACTCCGTCGCCGTCGGCGGCGCCGCGACCTACTCCGCCACGCGGCAGCTCACCATCCCGGCGACGTGGCGCGGCGTTTCCTCGGTGACCTTCTTCGCCCGCGACGTCGCCGGACACCTCACCGAGTCGACGGCGTTCCCGCTGTCGGTGTACGGCGAGGTCGCGCGTCCGACGCGTGTCGCCGACCTGGCGGGAAGCGTCGCGGCCGCGGTCTACGACCCGAAGCGCCATGTCGCGTATCTGTCGCAGCCCGACAGCGACCGTGTCCTCGTGCTCTCGACGGCAACGATGCAGTACGAGCCGCCGATCGCCGCGCCCGGGAGGCCGATGGGACTCGATCTCACGCCCGGCGGCGACACGCTGCTCGTCGCGCTCCGCGGCACCACGGCGCTCGGCGTCGTGAACCTCACTGCCGCGACGCGCACGCTCGATACGCTGCACCTCGAGATCACCAACGATGCCGTGACCGTCCGCGCGCCCTCGTCGGTGCGGACGACCTCGCGCGGAACGGCGCTCGTCGCCCTCACCTTCAACGGGTCGGGCTATGGCGGGCAGTTGCTCGAGCTGGATCTCGCCACCGGCGCGCAGCGCGTGCGCACCGACGCCGGCCCGAGCGGCGCCACGTCCTCGGACCTTCAGCTCACCGCGTCCGGCGACCGTACCAGGGTGGCGCTGGTGGACGTGTGGTCGTGCTGCGGTGTCCCGGCACGCATCTACGACGCGGCGACGAACAGCTTCGGACCGGAGATCGGAACGATCGACACCTACGGCGTGCACGTCTCGACCGACGAGCACGGCGACGCCTTCCTCATCGCGTCGGGACTCTACGGGGCGTCGCTCGAGCACCTCCGCACGTTCGACCCACCGGGCTTCGACCTCGCCCACGGCCGCGTCGTCGGCACCACCCCGACGGTGATGGCGCCGGCTGGCGACGTCGGCTACTTCGCCGTCGCCGACCACTACTTCGCGCTCCGCCTCGCCGATGGTGGCGTGCTCGAGAAGGTCTACCTCCCCAGCTCCTCCACGCGCCTCCTCGTCGTCGAGGGCGGCGCCGCGCTGCTCTCGCTCGGCGCGACCCAGGCCGCCCTCGTCGACCTCCGGTGAATCTCGTGACGCTCGTGCTTCGTCGCCAACGCATCGCGGCCGCCGCCGCGGCGCTCCTCGCCCTCGCCTTCGCCGCGGGCTGCGGCGACTCGTCCCCCACGCAGCCCGAGGACGTGCCGCTCCTCGAGTCGCTGCAGGTCATGCCTGGCGACTCGGCGCAGCCGGGCGACGAGCTGTGGATTCTGTACTCGGTCTTCGATACCGCCGGTGTCACGCGGAGCGTGCTGTCGTTCTCCGGTGCCTTCACGCAGGAGATCGAGACGAACGAGCACGGCGTGCGGACGGGGAACCTCGGGATCCGCGTGCCGATCCCGCACGAGGCGCAGCCGGGTGCCGCGCTCACCGTCAAGCTCACGATCTACAACGCCAAGAGCCACAGCGCATCCCGCACCGCGCCGCCGATCGCCATCGTGGACGACGTCGCGCCGCGCGTGACCGGCGGGCCGCTGGCGCTGAGCGGCTACGTTGCCGGCACCGCACCCGAGGTGGCGAAGGGCGTGGGCGAGACCCTCGGACTCGAGATCCGTGCTACCGACAACCACCAGATCACCTGGATGGGGTATCGTCTCGGCCCACCGGCCAACGTCGCCGACTCCATCGCCGTCAACAGCGCGAACGGCGCCTTCGACCCGCGGCTCGTGGTGCCGGCGGCGTGGCTCGGCACCTCGTCCATCACCCTCTTCGCGCGCGACGCTGGCGGCAGGCTCACCGAGATGGTGCCGAGCGCCGACCATTTTCAGGTGTACCCCGTGCGCAGCGCGACGCCACGGACGGCGTCGCTCGCCGAGCTTCCCACCGACTACGCGTACGACGCACGGCGCGACCTGCTCTACCTGCTCCTCCCGAACGCGCGCTCGGTCGCCGTCTTCTCGGTCGGGACGCTCACGTACGATACGCCGATCGTCTTCGACGAGGCGCCCGCCGGGATCGATCTCAGTCTGAGCGCCGACTCGCTGCTCGTCACGCTCCCCGAGGCGCGCGCGCTCGGCGTCGTCGCCGTCGCGCAGACGGGCCGGCCGGTCTCGCAGATCCCGCTCGTCTACGACACGACGCACGCTCGCAAGCCGGACCGGGTGCGCGTCGCGGCGAACGGCAAGGCGATCGTCTCGCTCCGCGCGGGCGACGTCACGGCGGGGCCCCGCCTCATCGAGTACGACCTCGGCACCGGCCTGCAGCACCCGCGCACGGAGCTCGGGCTCGACGGGTCGGCGGCGGCGCCGACGCTGCTCGTCCACTCGTGGGACCGCACGCAGATCCTGGCCATCAACGGCTCTCCGTGCTGTGGCGGCAGCGGCATGGTGTACGTCTCCGCCCGCGACGTCTTCACCCGCAGCGCCGGGGCAGAGGTGGCGCCGGGGCTGCCGGCGACCGCCGACTCGGTCGGCCGCGGCTACGTGAACGGCGGGAGCTACCTGACCGCCGACCTCACGAGCTCGCGCTGGATCGCGCCGCCCGACTTTCACGCGTACTACTACTCCCCGTCGGCCCTTTCCCCCGACGGCGCTCACGCCTACTTCGTCTCCGGCCTCGGCTACAAGACGGTGAACGTCGCCGACGGCTCGATGGTCGAAGCGGTCACGCTCTCCACCACCTCGTCCGACACCTCACCCATGGAGCAGCTCTACCGCTTCATCGCCCTTCCCGGCGGCGACCGTCTCGTCGGCTGGACGTGGAACGGCGACAAGCTCCTCGTGATCTCGCCGCGATGAGCCGAGCCACCCACATCCCGACGCACGCCATGCCGACACGCGCTCGCGCCGCGGCCCGCGCCGCGCTGCTCTCCGTTGTGGCGCTGCTCGCCGCCTGCGGCGACGGCGCCACCGGACCTGCCCACACCGCGCATCAGACCCGCGTCAGCTTCATCCGCCGCCCTGCCTACGGCGAGTCGGGACGACTGATGATCGCCGAGATCGGTGCCACGGACCCGCGCACGCTGACGCCGATCGGCGAGGCCGTTGGCGCGTTCAGCTGGTCGCCGGACGGACGCACCGTTGCCTACGCGGTGAACGGCCAGCGCCAGATCGCCGCGATCGCCGCCGACGGCAGCGGACACCACGTGATCGCGACCACGACCTCGTCGGACGCGGCGTTCGTGGCGTGGTCGCCGGATGGTCACTCGCTCGCCTTCAACGATGGCGCAACGCTCATCGTCCTCGATCCGCGCAACCCGACGGGGACGACCGCCGTCTTCCGTGTCGCGCAGAGCGAGATCTGGTTCCCCGTGTGGTCGCCCGACTCGAAGCAGATCGCGTTCAATACCAGCGACTACCGCCTCGGCGTCATCGACCTCGTGCGTGGCGCCGTGACGCTGTTCGGCCTCCCCGGGCCCGCGGCGCACCCGACCTGGCACCCCGACGCGACCGAGCTCGCCTACGACGACGGTCAGCACATCTGGACGGTGAACGCCGACGGCACCGACCCGCGACAGGTGGTGACCCAGTGCCCCGCGGGGAGCGCCTGCGCCGGCCAGCAGTTCGAGTATCCCCATTGGTCTCCGGACGGGCTGCGCTTCGCCGTGTACGTGTACGCGGGACCGGTCGCGGTGATGAACGCCGACGGGAGCGACGTGCGCCTCGTCGTCGCGGCCGGCTACCCCTATCCGCATCCGACGTGGTCCCGCGACGGGCGCATCCTCTTTCTCGCCAATCACACCGGGACGCCCAAGCCCTACGTGATGAACGCCGACACCACGGGGCTCACGCCCGTCACGAGCGGCGGCAGCTACGACGACATGCCGCAGTGGATCCCGTGACGAGTCGCGGCCGCGTCGTCGTCCGCTCCTGGCCGCGGCCCGCCGTCGCCGCGTCGCTGATCGTCCTCGCGCTCGGCTGTGGCGGCGACGGGACCACCGCGCCGCGCGAGCACCCGATTCCGCCCGACGCCGGACCGGCGCCCGAGATCACGGCGCTCGACATGAGCCCGGCCGACGGCGTCGAGCCGGGCGCGCGCACGACGGTGCACTACGTCGTCCGCGCCGGCACCCCGCTGCGCCGCCTGCGCTTCTTCCGGACCGGCGCGTACGTGGCCGCCGACAGCATCGGCGCGCGCGGCGCGCGCGCGCTGGACGACACCATCAGCTTCGCGACGCCCGCCTCCGCATCGCCCGGTGAGTCGCTCACGCTGCGCGTGGAAGCCGTGGACACGCTCGGTCGCGTCGGGACGCGCACGGCCGCACCGGTGCCGGTCGTGGACCACATCGCGCCGGTCCTCACGGCGGCCACTGGCGACGTCGCCGCCGGATGGGGGCAGCCCTCGCTCGACAGCATCGTACGCTCCGAGAGCGACACGCTGGTGCTAAAGGTGCTCGCCCAGGACAACCACGCGCTGGCCTGGGTGGGCTACCGGCTCGGCGGCCCGGCCGCGACCGGGGACTCCGTGGGGACGTCGGGGACCGCGCTGCAGCCGAGCTTCACGATCCCGCTGCGGTCCGCCTGGGTGGGGGACCTGCCGCTCACGATCTTCGCGCGCGACGCCGTCGGGAACGAGAGCGTCGTGACCGGGAAGGTGCACGTCTACCCGGTCGCGCACCGACGGGTCCGCGTCGCCTCGCTCGCCGCCGAGGTGGGGCAGATGCTCTACGACGGGCCCCGGCAGCGCCTCTACGTCACGCGCGCGGACACAACCAACGTCGCCGTGCTCTCGCTCGCGTCGCTCGCGTGGGAGACCCCGATCGCGCTTCCCGGCGTGCCGGCTCGCATCGAGCTGACGCCGGGCGGCGATTCGCTGCTCGTCCTGTTCGCCGACCGCCCGGCGCTCGCCATCGTGGACTTGCGCGCCCCCACGCCGTCGGTGTCCACGATCGACATCCTCGCCGAGGCCGCGCAGGGCCGCATCGCGGGCGGCATCGCGGCCGCGGCGAACGGCACCGCGATCGTCGTCATGCGTCCGCCGACCTTCGACGTCGGCAGCGCGATCGTGTCGGTAGACCTCGCGACGGGGGTGCAGACGCTGCGCGAGACGGGCGGTGTCATCGGCGACCACACGATGATCGCGATGGGCGAGAGCCTCGACCGCCAGAAAGTCGCGATGCACTTCTGGCCGAGCTGTCCGCGCCTGTACGTGGCGTCGTCGGACCAGTTCACGGACTGCGCGCCGGCACTGTTCACCAGCGGCGACTTCACCGGCGACGCCAACGGGTCCACCTTCCTGCTCGCGAATCAGCTCCTCGACGGCGACCTGCGGCAGCGGAGCACGCTGACCGCGCCCCACATCACCGGCAACATCTCGGCGCTCTCGGCCGACGGCCAGGTGGCGTACTTCTCCAGCGGGGACGTGTCCGCGACAGGCCACGGCTTCGCGAAGATCCGCACCTCCGACGGGGTGATGCTCGAGCAGCAGGAGCTGCCGATCGTTCCGGAGAAGATTCTGCTGGCGAGCGACGGATCGTTGCTCTTCGCCCAGGGCCGGGAGTGCACGCAGATCGGCCCGAACTCCTTCGGATGCGGCCCGCTGAAGGACCTGTACTTGGTGGACCTCCGCTAGCGGGAAGACGACGGTTCGGCGGCGCGCGCGTCTCCTGTAGGATGGCGACGATGGACGCGCGCCCGCCTCACCGCAGCTCGACCCGGTCCGGAGCGTCCGCGCGCATCGCCGGCATCCGCGCCTCCGGCGCCGGCGCCGTCACGCGCCCCGCGGCGTGCTCCACCGCCCAGTCGAGGGCGTAGTCCGCGACCTCCTCCCACCCGTCCTGGCCGAGGGTGTAGTGCGTGCGCTCCGGGTACTCCTTGTACTCGGTCACCGCCGGCGTCTTCGCGTAGAGCTTGTAGTTCGCCTTCACCACCGACGCCGGGCTGACGTGGTCCTTGCCGCCGGCGATGAGCAGCAGCGGCGCGCGGTTGGCGTTGTGGAAGTCCACGGCCGTCGCCGCGTGCGGGTTGAAGTTCGCGAAGCTGGCCTGGAAGAGCAGGTGGTTCGGGCCGGGCACGGCGTAGCGCTCGTAGATCGGCTCCGACTCCGCCTCGCTGAGGTGGTTCGTGAACGCGTAGTGGAACTGCTCGAGCGTCAGCGGGACCGCGCGGTGGGTGTCGAACGGATTGCTCAGTCCCGGCAGCGCGGACTTGATCGTCGAGAACGGCAGGACGAACACGCCCTTCACCGGTGCCGGCGCGATCGCCACGCCGGCGGCGCCCAGCCCGCGGTCGACGAGGATCTGCGTCATCAGCCCGCCGAACGAGTGCCCGATGATGATCGGCGGCCGCTCGAGCGCGCGGATGATGCGGTCGTAGTGGTCCACGACCTCGGTCACGCCGAGCCCGGCGATCGCCGACGGATCGCGGCGCAGATCCTCGATGTTGCCCTCCATGCCGGGCCAGCTTCGCGCGATCACGCGGAAGCCGCGAGCGGTGTAGCGCTCGACCCAGTGCTCCCAGCTCAGGGGGGTCATCCAGAGCCCGTGGATCAGGACGATCGTGTCGGGCGCCGCCGTCTCGGATGCGTGCGTGATCATGATCTGCTCCTCACTCGATGCCACCATGGCTCGACGGTCGCTCCGGCGTGCCGGAGCGAGCGACTCACCGGGATTCGATCGCGGACCAGCGTACGTCGGCCCATCGGGCGAGGCAAGCTGAGCGGAGCGGCGCGGCGTGGTGCGAGCACACGCCCGCTGCAACGGTCGAAACCATCCGGCGCGTCGCGTTGTCCAAGGGTGACGACGCACCATCTCACCCGAGAGAACCACGATGCGCCCGATCGTCGTCGTCGCCGTCGTCTGTGCCCTGTCCGGTGTCCGGCGTCTCCCCGCGCAGCAGCCGCGGCTCGGCGGGACCGCCGCCGTCGCCGCGTCCGCCGCCGCCCCGAGCGCCACCGCCGTCCGCGCGACGGCCGCGCCCGTGATCGACGGCCGCGACGACGATCCGGTCTGGCGCGACGCGCCCGCCACCGGCGAGTTCCTCGAGTTCCAGCCCGCCGAAGGGAAAGCGCCTCGCTTCCGGACGGAGTTCCGCGTCGCCTACGACGACCGCAACCTCTACGTCTTCGTGCGCGCGTTCGACCCGCATCCCGACAGCATCATGACCGCGCTCACCCGGCGCGACGTGCGCGGGCCGTCCGACCAGCTCAAGGTGATGCTCGACTCCTACCACGACCGGCGCTCGGGCTTCGAGTTCGCCGTCAACCCGGTCGGCGTCAAGCGCGATTACGCCATGTACAACGACCAGGACGAGGACCAGTCGTGGGACGGCGTCTGGGACGTCGGCACGCGGGTGGACTCGTTAGGCTGGACGGCCGAGTTCCGGATCCCGTTCTCGCAGCTCCGCTACGCCAACATGCGCGAGCACGTCTTCGGCTTCGCCGTCTGGCGCGACATCGAGCGCTTCAAGGAGCGCACGAGCTGGCCCCTCTACCGCTCGACCCAGGGAGGCGTCTCGTCGCAGCTCGGGCTGCTCCAGGGCATCCGCGACATCACGCCGTTCCACCGGCTCGAGGTCGTCCCGTACGGCGTCGCGAAGAGCGTCTCCGTCCCGCACTCGGACGCGCCCTGGGAGCGCTCGCAGAAGCTGTCGGCAGGGGCGGACGTGAAGTACGGGCTGACGCCCAACCTCACGCTCGACGCGACGGTGAACCCGGACTTCGGCCAGGTGGAAGCCGATCCGGCGGTGCTGAACCTCACCGCGTTCGAGACGTTCTTCGAGGAGAAGCGCCCCTTCTTCATCGAGGGGACGGGGCTCTACAAGTTCGACGTCAACTGCAGCATCGTGACCTGCAACGGCGAGGGGCTCTTCTACTCGCGGCGGATCGGGCGCGAGCCGCAGCTCTACGACCGCTACGCCGGCGACGCGTCGCCCAACGTCACGCCGATCCTCGGCGCGACGAAGCTCACCGGGCGGCTCGCCCGCGGACTCAACGTCGGCGCGCTCGAAGCGGTCACCGACCGCGTCACCGGCGCATCCGACCGCACGACCGAGCCGCGCACGAGCTACACCGTGCTCCGCGCCCAGCAGGACCTGCGCAACGGCGAGACGAGCGTCGGCGTCATCGCCACCGGCGTCGTCCGCGCGCTCGACTCGTGGTCAGAGAGCTACCTCCGGCGCGACGCGTTCACCGCGGCGACCAACCTGCGCCACCGCTGGGGCGCGAGCCGCTACGAGGCGACGGCGAGCCTCGCCGCGAGCGACGTGCGCGGGACACCGGAGGCGATCCTTCTCACGCAGACGAGCCCCGTCCATTTCTACCAGCGCCCCGACGGCGGCCTGCCGCTCGACTCCGCGCGCACCGTGCTCGGCGGCGACGCCGAGCAGGTGAGCTTCGGGAAGTACGGCGGCAACATGGTGCACTTCCAGACGAGCTACGAGCGGCAGTCGCCCGGCTTCGAGGTGAACGACCTCGGCTTCCTGCGCCGCGCCAACCAGCAGCGGTTCAACAACTGGATGGGGCTCAGCTTCCGGAAGCCGACGCGGCTCTACCGGCAGCTCTCGGGGAACTTCAACGCGTGGGGCTACTGGACCACCGCCGGCCTGCCGACCGAGCGCGCGGTGAACACCAACTGGCACATGAACCTCGCGAACAACATGTGGGTCCACGCGGGGAGCACGATCAGCCAGCTGCCCGGCACCTACTGCGACAACTGCGCGCGCGGCGGTCCCGCCTTCCGCCGCTCGCCGCTCGCCAGCGTGAACGTGGGCTGGGCGGGGGACGACCGCCGGCACGTCGTGCCGAGCGTCTTCGTCTTCGGCGCGCGCGGCGACTACGGCGCGTCGCGCTTCGTCGAGGTGACGCCCGAGCTGCAGCTGATCCCGATGTCGCAGCTCCAGCTCGACCTCACCGCCGACTGGAGCGTCAACCACGACGACTCGCAGTGGCTCGACAACATCGTGGATGCCGGCGGCGTGACCCACTACACGTTCGCCCGGCTCGAGCAGGAGACGCGCTCGCTGGGCGTGCGCGTGAGCTACACGGCGACGCCGGGGCTCAGCTTCCAGCTCTACGCGGCGCCCTTCCTGAGCCGCGGCCGCTACACGGCGCCGCGCGAGCTGAGCGCGGCGCCACGCGCGCGGCGCTACGAGGACCGCTACACCCCGTACACCCCGCCGCCGGACACGCCGCTCGGCTTCGACGCGCTGCAGCTCCGCTCGAACAGCGTCCTGCGCTGGGAGTTCCGGCCCGGCTCCGCGCTCTTCCTCGTCTGGAGTCACGGTCGCGACGGCTACGACCCGCGCTTCCGCGGCCGCCCCTGGCGCGGCGAGTACGACGACCTGTTCGCGCTGCATCCCGCGAACACGTTCCTCATGAAGGTCGCCTACTGGCTCGACTGAGCGGCGTCGCCGCCTAGGCGCGCCCCCAGATCAGGCCGTAGAGCAGCAACGCGAGCACGAGCGCCGTGATCGCCACGTAGAGCCGGTCGCGCTGTACGACGAAGGCGACGAGCGTGAGGGCGACGCGCGCCACGGGCGTGGCGATGAGCAGCACGAGGCCGAGCTGCACGATGGCGCGGCTGTCGAGCGAGAAAGCGGCGCGGACGATGTCGTCCACGCTTCGCAGCCCGGACGACGCGCCGCGGAAGACGCGGAAGTCGGCCGGCTGGTGCCCGTGCTGCACGAGCAGCGCGACCGCGCCGATCAGCACCACCGCCGCCGCCACGAGCACGCCGACCTGCAGCAGCCGGCCGACGATCTGCTCCATCTGGTGATCGCTCCATCGCGGCTCGCGCGGAGCGCCCGCGGCCGACGAAGCGGTGGTGGCGCGGGGTCGCTCGCGGGGCGCGGTCACAGGCCCCCCGTGATGCCCTTGTAGAGCATCTCGACCGACAGCACGACGACGACGGCGGTGAAGAGCACGCGCAGCGAGCGCGTCTTCGCGATCGTGAGGATGCGGGCGCCGAGCAGTGCGCCGGCGAGGACGCCGAGCATGACGGGGAAGGCGAGCGCCGGGTCGATGTAGCCGCGGTGCAGGTAGACGCCGGCGCTGGCCGCGGCCGTGACGCCGATCATGAAGTTGCTCGTCGTCGTGGACACCTTGAACGGGAGCTTCATCGTGCGGTCCATCGCGATCACCTTGACGACGCCGGAGCCGATCCCGAGCAGCGCCGACAGCACGCCGGCGACGAACATCAGACCGAAGCCCGCCGGTACGCCCTGCACCGAGTAGGGCCGCATCGCGCCCGCCACCGGGTAGGCGTCGTTGAGGCGCAGCCGCGTCGCCCACGGGTGCGAGGGCGCGGTCGTCACGTGCTCCTCGGGCGCCTGGAACGAGCGGTAGGCCGTGTACAGCAGCACGAGCCCGAAGAGCACCGCCAGTGCGCTCGTCGGGATCACGCCCGCCAGCGCCGCGCCGACGAGCGCGCCGACGGTCGTCGCGACCTCGAGGAAGATGCCGACGCGGACGTTGGTGAAGCCCTCGCGCACGTACGCCGCCGCGGCGCCCGACGAGGTCGCGATCACCGAGACGAGCGACGCGCCGATGGCGTAGCGCAGGTCCACGTGGAAGAGGATCGTCAGCATCGGCACGACGACGATTCCGCCACCGAGCCCCGTGAGCGCGCCCAGCAGCCCGGCGCCGAACGACCCGATGCCGACGAGCAGCGCGAGAAGGAGAATCGTCATCGCCGCCCGCGCCGGAGGGCCGTGCGCGCGGAGGCGTCACGACGCGGGACGAGGGCGGTCGGGCACGCGCCGACCTGGGCTGGAGCCGCGTTCATGTGCGGTGTTGGGGGAGATTCCCGGGAGAATGGTGTGCCGTGCGGCGGAGCGAGCTACGTTCCTCGCCGGTCGCCCGGCCGCGCACGCCGACGGAGGAATCTTACACGACGCGCGGCGGGAATGGCGGCTTGCTACCTTTCCGTCGAACCCGACGACGTCGCTTCCCGACGCGCGAGACACTCATGACCACCGCCGCGCCCATTCGCCCGCCGCGCTCCGCGTCCCCCGCCGAGGTGCCGGCGTCCGTCGTGCGCCGGCTCTCCACGCTCGACCGCTTCCTCCCGCTCTGGATCTTCGCGGCGATGGGCCTCGGCCTCGCGCTGGGACGGGCCTTTCCCGGCCTCGGCGCGGCACTCGATCGCGTGCAGCTGGCGGGCGTCTCCGTGCCCATCGGCATCGGGCTGCTCTGGATGATGTATCCGGTGCTCGCCAAGGTGCGCTACGAGAGCATCGGCCGGCACGTGGCGGACACGAAGCTCCTCGGTACCTCGCTCCTCTTCAACTGGGTGCTCGGGCCGCTCGTGATGCTCGCGCTCGCGTGGCTCTTCCTCCCCGACCTGCCGGCGTACCGGAACGGCCTCGTGCTGATCGGGCTCGCGCGCTGCATCGCGATGGTGCTCATCTGGAACTCGCTCGCCTGTGGCTCCGGCGAGCTCGCGGCGGTGCTCGTGGCGCTCAACTCCGTCTTCCAGATCCTCACCTACAGCGTCCTCGGCTGGCTCTTTCTGAGCGTCGTGCCGGGCTGGTTCGGCGGGCAGACGGCGGTCGTGCACGTGTCCATGTGGGCGATCGCGAAGAGCGTCCTGATCTTCCTCGGGATCCCGCTGCTCGCCGGCTACCTGACGCGGCGCATCCTCGTCGCGCGCCGCGGCGAGGCGTGGTACGACGGCACCTTCATGCCGAAGTTCGGCCCGACGGCGCTCGTCGGGCTCCTCTACACGATCGTCCTGATGTTCGCGATGCAGGGGCACCGCATCCTCGAGCTCCCGCTCGACGTGCTGCGCATCGCGCTGCCGCTGCTCGTCTATTTCGTCGTGATGTTCGGGCTCGCCTTCGTGCTCTCGGCGAAGCTCGGCTTCGGCTACGAGGAGACGGCGTCGCTCTCGTTCACGGCCGCGGGCAACAACTTCGAGCTCGCCATCGCCGTCGCCGTCGCGACGTTCGGGATCGGCTCGGGCGAGGCCCTGGCCGCCGTCGTCGGGCCGCTGATCGAGGTGCCGGCGCTCATCGGCCTGGTGTACGTGTCGCTCTGGGCGGGGCGCCGCTACTTCGGCTTCGTGCCGCGCGTCGTGCCCGGCGGCGCGCCGGTCGCGGCGCCCGTCGCCGACTGACGCTCGCGCGATTCACGACAGGACTCACCGATGCGCTACGCCCTGATCTCCGACGTCCACGCGAACCTCCAGGCGCTCGACGCCGTGCTCGCCGACATCGACCGCCGCGGCGACGTGGACGCGATCCATCACGTCGGCGACCTGGTGGGCTACTCGAGCAACCCGAACGAGGTCGTCGCGCGGCTGCGCGAGCGCGCCATCGCCGGCGTCGCGGGGAACTACGACTCCACCGTCGCGACTGACTACAAGCACTGCGGCTGCAAGTCGGAGAGCGCGCGCCAGGAGGAGCTGGCGCACGTCAGCTACGAGTACACGCGCCGCGCGGTGACGCCGGCGACGAAGCGCTGGCTCGCCGGCCTGCCGTTCTCGCTCGACCTGCGCCCGCTCGGCGGACATCTGAGCGGGCCGCGCCTCGTGCTCGTGCACGGGACGCCGACGCTCAACACCGTCTACTGGACCGCCGACCGCACGGACGACTTCTGCCTGAAGATGGCGGCGGTGGTCGGCCTGAAGGCGGGTGACGCGATCGCCTTCGGCCACACGCACAAGCCCTGGCATCGCGAGGTGGCGGGCATCCACTTCGTGAACACGGGCAGCGTCGGCCGGCCGAAGGACGGCGACTGGCGCGCGGGCTACGCGCTCGTCACGCTGGGCGACGGCGCGCCGCGCGTGGAGCACGTGCGCGTGGAATACGACGTCGCCGCCGCGGCGGCCGGTGTGCGCGCGGCCGGGCTGCCGGAGGAGTTCGCCGACTTCCTGCGCACGGGCGGGACGCCGGCCACGGTGGCGGGGACAGCGCTCGGGCGGTAGCGCTCCTCCGTCGGGCGCGTCGCTGGTGCGTCGCTCAGCGGCGCGTCGCCGCGCGCGGCGCGGCGGTCTTCGCTCGCGCCTCACGCCGGGTGGGCCCGACCAGCGCCGTCGCCGCCCCCAGCACGTGCCGGCCCGGGTGGTCGTCGGCGCCGAAGAGACGGGCGGCCATGAAGGCGCCGTCCATGAGCAGCAGGAGCTGATCGCCGAGGGCATCGGCGTCGTCGGCTCCGGTCTGGGCGGCGAGATCGCGAAGCCGCGCGCGGAGCTGCTCCTTGTGGCGACGGGCCACGTCGTGCGCCCGCGTCTCGGGCTCCGGGAACTCGGCCGCGGCGAGGAGGAAGGGGCAGCCGAGACAGGTCGGCGAGGAGACCAGCTTCTCGAGCCCCGCGAAGACCCCGAGCAGCCGGTCGCGCGCCGGGCGATCCGCCGGCCCGGCCCACGTCTCGAAGTAGCGCCAGAATTGCGCGTCCACCCGGTCGAGCCAGGCGGCGATGAGATCGTCCTTGGACGCGAAGTAGCGGTACAGCGTCATCTTGGCGACGCCGGACTCGCGGACGATCAGGTCCACGCCCGCGGCGCCGAAGCCGCGGCGATGAAAGAGCGCGCCGGCGACGTCGAGGATGTGCTCGGCGATGGGGCGTGCCGGCTCGGTGGCGGTGGCGGCGGAGGCGGCGCGCGGCGCGGTGTTGGACGAGGCTCGCGGCATGGCGGAAAGATACGAGACAGATCGGTCTTGACGCAAGACAGACAGGTCTGTATCATCCGTTCCATTCCGGCGGCGCCATGCGCCGCCCCAGCTCACACCGCTCTCACTACCGCAATCATGAAGATCGGAATCTTCGGCACCGGCGTCGTCGGCCAGACCATCGCCGCCACCCTCGCCGCCAAGGGCCACACCGTGATGATCGGCACGCGCGACCCGAAGGCGACCCTCGGCCGCGACACGGGCAACGCGTTCAGCAGCACGCCGTTCAAGGCGTGGCACGCCGCCAACCCCGGCATCCAGCTCGGTACCTTCGCCGACGCCGCGCGGTTCGGTGACGCGCTCGTGAACGCGACGTCGGGCGACGGTGCGCTCCCCGCGCTCCAGGCGGCCGGCGCGGACGCCCTCGGCGACAAGATCATGCTCGACATCTCCAACCCGCTCGACTTCTCGCGCGGCATGCCGCCCTCGCTGTCCGTGTGCAACACGGACTCGCTCGGCGAGCAGCTCCAGCGCGCCTTCCCGCGGCTGCGCGTGGTGAAGACGCTGAACACGACGAACGCGATGGTGATGGTGAACCCGGGCGCCGTCGCCGGCGGCGATCACTCGATGTTCGTCTGCGGCAACGATGCCGACGCGAAGACGAAGGTGAAGGGCTGGCTCGGCGAGTGGTTCGGCTGGCGCGACGTCATCGACCTCGGCGACATCACGACGTCGCGCGGCACGGAGATGCTGCTCCCGATCTGGGTGCGGCTCTGGGGCGCGCTCGGCACGCCGATGTTCAACTTCAAGATCGCGCGCTGATCCCCGCCGCCTTCCGGCGGAACAGGCCGTAGACGAACCGCTGCTCCGCGCCACCCGGCGTCCAGTGCGTCTCGCGCTCGCTCTCGACGAGCGCGAACGCGCTGGCGAGCTCCGCGGCCAGCGTCTCCGGCGAGTAGCGCACGACGTCGAGCCCGCTGCACCGCGCCGGGCCGTCGTCGGCGAAGGTGGCGACGACCAGCGCGCCATCCGGCGCCAGCGCCCGCGCGGCCTGCTCGATGTAGCGGGCGCGATCGTCGGCGTTCGTCAGAAAGTGGAACACCGCGCGGTCGTGCCAGACGTCGAACGCGGCGGCGGGCAGAGAAGCCGTCGTCACGTCGGCGACGATCCAGTCGGCCGCGTGAGCGCGCGCGCCGAGACGCGACCGGGCGAGACGCAGCGCCTCGGCGGACAGGTCGAGGACCGTGACGTTCCGGTAGCCGCGCTCGAGCAGGTGATCCACGAGCCGCGACGCCCCGCCGCCCACGTCGATGACCCGCGCGTCCACGCCGGGATGCGCGCGGGCGATGAGCGCCAGCGAACGCTCGGGATGCTCCTGGTACCAGCTGACCGCCTCGGGAGCCTTGCTCGTGTAGACCTGCTCCCAGTGACGCTCACGCTCCACGGGAGCGGCCTCCACGGGTGACCGTGGCGATCAGGAAGTAGTTCGACGCGTTCGCCTCGCCGCGCTCGACGACCTCGAATCCCGCGCGCGTGAGGATCCGCTCGCTCTCGGCCACGGGCAGTCGCTCGTGGAGCGGCGGCCCGACCGACTCCACCCGCGGCACCCACTCGAGAACGACGAGCCGCCCGCCGGGCGTGAGCGCGCGCCGTACGCCCGCGAGGAACACGCCCGGGTCGGCGATCTCGTGGAGCACGAAGGCGAGCAGCGCGAGCTCGACCGCGTGGTCGGGGATCGGCAGCTCGCGCTCGGTGCTCACCACGGCGACCACCTGCGGCAGGCCGCCATGATCGGCCAGCCGCTGGCGCAGCACCTCGATCATGTCGGGCGACACGTCCACGGCGAAGACGCGGCCCGCCTCGCCGACGCACCGTGCGAGCGGGAGGGTGAAGAAGCCGGGGCCGGCACCGAGGTCGGCGACCGTGGCGCCGGCGCGGACGCCGAGTCGCGCGAGAAAGCGCTCGGGGTCGAGCATCGCCCGGCGCTCGTCGCTGAGGAGGCGCGCCCACTGCTCGGCGGGAAAGCGGCGGCCCGCCGCGTGGCCGGCCCCGTGATGGTGACTCTGCGTCGCCGTCATGCGCGGCCGACCGCCTCGAGCACGCGCTCCAATCGAGCCCGGACGTCCTGCGCGACGGGCCGGATGCGCTCGTTGCCGGTGAGCTCGAGCGCCGGCACCGGATCCATCGCGGCGACCACGCTCCGGCCCGGCTCGTCGTCGGCGTAGACGATGACGTTGCAGGGAAGGAGCAGCCCGATGTCGCGCTCGGCCGTGAGCGCCTTGTACGCCAGCGGCGGGTTGCAGGCGCCGAGGATGACGTACGGGCGGAAGTCCACCTCGAGCTTCTTCTTCAGCGTCGCTGCGACGTCGATCTCGCTCAGCACGCCGAAGCCCTCGCTGGCGAGCGCGTCCTTCGTGCGCGCGACGGCCTCGTCGTAGGCGAGCGGCACGGTCGCGCTCATGCCGTAGCGTGTGGTCTGCTGGATCATCGGCTGTTCCTCCGGGTCGGCGAGGGGTCGGCGACTGGTGCGCGCCACGGCATGAAATTACCGTACTGCCATATAGCAATGTAGTGGCGGCGCCCGGTCCGGTATCGGCCGCCGCTGACGATTCGCAGTCTGCCGACGGCGCGGGCCGCCGGCAAGCGGTGGAAGTCGGACAGGACGGAGGCAGAAACTGGTGACGCAGGACAGCAGCGACATCCGGGCACTCGTGCCCCGCATGCCCAACGCGACGTGCCCGATCGCCGGCATCGCGGCCGGCGGGCAGCCCGCGTTCTCCGATCTCGAGGCGCTCGCGCACGCCGGCTATCGGACGGTGGTGGACATGCGCGCGCCCGGCGAGCCGCGTGGCTACGACGAGCCCGCCGCGGTGCGGCGCATCGGCATGGACTACGTGAACCTGCCCGTCGGCCCGGGGCCGATCACCGACCGGGAGTTCGACCTGTACCGGGCGATCGCGAACGATCCGGAGCGCTGGCCGCTCCTCGTCCACTGCGCGAGCGGCAATCGTGTCGGCCCGTTTCTCGTCGCGCAGATGATCCTCGACGCCGGCATGACGCCGCGGGAGGCGATCGACCTCGCCGTGCGCGGCGGACTGCGCAGTCCGCAGCTGGCGCAGCTCGCGCTCGACTACGTCGCGCGCCACGGCGTGGACGTGTCCGGAGAGGGCGCAGCCGTCTAGCGAGCCGACGCCTCGCCCGAGGCGACAGCGCCCGGGCGGAGCGCGCGAGTGATGATCATGTGTCGGGCAACGCCCTCTTGCGATTCTCTATATAACCATATACTCATATATAAGTCGTATCTTCCATCACGGAGCACGTTCATGATCCCTGCACGCATCTGGACGCTCGGCCTCGCCACCGCGGTGCTCGCCACTGTCACGCCACGACCGGCCGCGGCCCAGCGCTCGCTCGCCGAGGCGCTGCGCGACGCCGAGCGCGGCGCGTACGGCAACCGCATGGCGGCCGGCGCGTCGCGCGCGGCGGATGCGCAGAGCCTGGCTCCGCTCAAGGGCATCCTGCCGAGCGTCCGCTTCGAGGCCGGCTACGTCCGCACCACCGACCCCATCGGCACCTTCGGCGCGACGCTGCGGCAGCGCACGATCACCCAGGCCGACTTCGCGCCCGACCGGCTCAACTACCCGAGCGCGGTGGGCAACTACCAGGGCGGCGTCGTGGTCGAGCAGCCGATCTTCAACGCCGACGCGTGGGCCGGCCGGCAGGCGGCGACGCGTGCCGCCGACGCGAGCCACGCCCAGGAGGAGTGGACGCGGCTCTCGACCCGCGCCGACGTCGTCCGTGCCTGGTACGGCGCGGCGCTCGCCACCGAGCGCGTGACCATGCTCACCAGCGCGGCGCGCGCGGCGCACGCCCACGTGACCCAGGCCGAGGCGATGGTGCGCCAGGGTCTCGTCACGAAGTCCGACGCGCTGCTCGCGGCCGTGCGTGCCGGTGAGATCGACGCGCAGCTGGCCGAGGCGGTCGGCGGGGCATCCATCGCGCGCCGCCAGCTCGCCACGCTCGTCGGTGCTCCCGACGCGGCCGCCGACGTGACGCCGGCCGCCCAGGCGGCGCTGCCCGAGCCCGATCGCATCCGCGCCGTCGTCGCCGGCGACACGGCCGACGCCGCACCACAGCAGGGCCGCGCCGACGTGCGCGCCGCCGTGCGCGGCCTGAGCGCCGCCCGCGCCGACGCGCAGCGCACCCGCAGCGTGTATCTGCCGCGGCTCAACTCGTTCGCTCGCTACGACTGGAACTCGGCCGACCGCCTCTACGCCGGCGACAAGAACTGGACGGTCGGCGTGATGGCGTCGTGGAGTCTCTTCGCCGGCGCGAGCGACGTCGCGGAGCTGCGCACCGCCGCCGGCCGCGAGGAGAGCGCCCGTGCGGCGGCCGACGCCGCCCGCGCCCGGGCCCGCCTCGACGCCGAGGAGACGCGGACCACGCTCGCCGTCGCGCTGACGCGGCTGACGATCGCCGAGCAGGCGGTGCGGCAGAGCGCGGAGGCGCACCGCATCGTGGCGCGGAAGTACGAGGGCGGCCTCGCCGGCGTCGTCGAGCTGCTCGACGCACAGGCGGCCGAGACCCAGAGCGCACTCGGCCTCGCGCAGGCCCGCTACGGCGCCATCGCCGCCGCCGCCGATCGTCGCCGCGCGCTCGGCGGCGATCCCGGCACGCTCGTCGTGCTCGACGAGACGGCCGCGCCGGTCGCGAGCGCGGCGCCGAGCATCACCACCACCGACCATTCGTCGCGCTGACCGCGCGCCATCGAGGACATACTCGTGCAGATCCCGTCGAACTTTCTCGGCCGTGCCGGCATGCTCGCGCTGGTCGCCACCACCGCCTGCGCGGCGCCGACGCGCGAGAGCGAGAAGGCGGCGCCCACGCGGGTCGCGGGCACCGTCTATACCGTGAAGGACACCACCGTCCGCGCGACCTTCGAGGCGTCCGGCACCGCCGAGCCGCTGCGGCAGGCGACGCTGAGCACGAAGCTCATGGGCACGGTGACCGCCGTGCTCGTGCACGAGGGCGACGCCGTGCGCGCGGGCCAGACGCTCGTGCGCATCGACGCGCGCGAGCTCGGCGCGAAGGCCGCGCAGGTCTCGGCATCGGTCGCCGAGGCCGACGCGATGCACCGCGACGCGCTGACGCAGGCGAACCGCATCCGCTCGCTCTACGCCGACAGCGCCGCCACGCGCGCGCAGCTCGACGCGGCAGAGACGGGGCTCGCCCGCGCCGACGCCGGGCTGCGGGCGGCGCGCGCCGCCGCCGCGGAGGTCGGCGCGATGAGCAGCTACGCCGAGATCCGGGCGCCCTTCGCCGGCGTGGTCACGCGCCGCTTCGTGGACCCGGGCGCGTTCGCCGCGCCGGGCGGGCCGCTCGTCGAGGTGCAGGATGCGTCGCAGCTCCGCCTGACGGCGAGCGCCGCTCCCGACGCGGTCGCCGGGCTGCGCGCCGGCCAGCCGATCACCGCGACGGTCGAGGGGCGCAGCGTCCAGGCGACGATCGAGGGGGTCGTGCCCGCGGCGGCAGGGAATCTCTACACGATCAACGCCCGCGTTCCGAACCCGGCGGGCGCGATCCTCGCCGGCAGCGCGGCGACGCTCTCGCTGCCGCTCGGCGAGCGGACGGCGCTCGTCGTCCCTGCTCGCGCCGTCACCCGTGACGGCGACCTCACCGGGGTGACGCTGCGGACGAGCGCCGGCGACCTGACGCGCTGGGTGCGCCTCGGCCGCGTGGCGGACGACGTCGTCGAAGTCACTGCGGGGTTGCGCGCCGGTGACCAGGTGGTCGTCCCCTCGGCGGCACGGGACGTCGTGGCGGAGAGGAACTGAGCATGGGCATCTCCGGACGCATCGCGCAGGCGTTCCTGCGCTCGAAGCTCACGCCGCTCGTCACCGTCGCCTCGCTCGCCGTCGGACTGCTCGGCATCCTCGCCACGCCGCGCGAGGAAGAGCCGCAGATCTCGGTGCCGATGATCGACGTGATGGTCGCCATGCCGGGCGCGAGCCCGCGCGAGGCGGAGAACCTGCTGGCGCGCCCGATCGAGCAGCGCATGCTCGAGATCCCGGGCGTGGACCACGTGTACGCGATGAGCGGCGACGGCTATGCCATGGTGACGGTTCGCTTCAAGGTCGGCGAGGACCAGGAGCGCAGCGTGACGAAGGTGCAGGCGAAGCTCGCCGGCGCCGCGGACCAGGCGCCCGCCGGCGCGCTGCCGCCGCTCGTCAAGCCGCACTCGATCGACGACGTGCCGGTGCTCGCGCTGACGCTGCACGCGGCCGACTACGACGCCAACACGCTCCGGCAGGTCGCGGTGCATCTCGAGGACGAGATCCGCACCGTGCCCGACGTGGCCGAGACGTTCGTCGTCGGCGGCCAGCCGAAGCAGCTCGACGTGACGCTCGACGCCGGGCGCCTCGCGGCGAGCGGCGTCACGCCCGGCGAGGTCGCGGCGGCGCTGAAGGGCGCGAACGCGCGGCTCCAGGCGGGCGAGCTCGCGACGGCGAACGAGGTCTATCGCATCGAGGTCGGGGCGCCGCTGGCGACGCCGGCCGACGTCGGCAGCGTCGTCGTCGCCGTCCGCGGCGGCGCGCCGGTCTACCTGCGCAACGTCGCCACCGTCGCCGAAGGCTTCGGCGAGCCGACGTCGTACGTCTCGCACACCGGCCGCGCCGGCGCGAGCGAGCGCGCCGTGACGATCGCCGTCGCCAAGCGGAAGGGCGCGAACGCGACGCGGGTGACCCACGCCGTGATGGAGCGCGTGAATGCCGCCAAGGGACGGCTGCTGCCGGCCGACGTGCGCCTCGACGTCACGCGCGACTACGGCGAGACGGCGGGCGATAAGGCGCAGGAGCTGATCCTGCACCTCCTCATCGCGACGGTCTCCGTCACGCTGCTCATCTGGCTCTTCCTCGGCTGGCGCGAGGCGGCCGTGGTGCTGGTGGCGGTGCCGGTGACGCTCGCGCTGACGCTGTTCGCGTACTACGCCCTCGGCTACACGCTCAACCGCATCACGCTGTTCGCGCTCATCTTCTCGATCGGCATTCTCGTGGACGACGCGATCGTCGTCGTCGAGAACATCTACCGGCACCTGAAGCGGGGCGACCGGTCGCCCGAGCAGGCGGCGATCGAGGCGGTGGACGAGGTGGGCAACCCGACGATCCTCGCGACCTTCACCGTGATCGCGGCGATCCTGCCGATGGCGTTCGTCTCCGGCATGATGGGCCCCTACATGCGGCCGATCCCGGTCGGCGCGTCGGTGGCGATGCTGGCGTCGCTCGCGGTGGCGTTCGTCGTCACGCCGTGGCTCGCCTACCGGCTGCTGAAGGGGCACGTGAAGCCGGCCGCGCAGCCGCACGACCGCGCCCACGAGGAGGAGGAGACCGGGCGCTTCGCCCGCCTCTACGCGCGCATCATGACGCCGCTCATGGACCGGCGTCCGCGCCGGCTCGCCTTCTACGGCGGCGTGGTTGGGCTGCTGCTGCTGTCGGTCGGGCTGCTGTTCGTGAAGGCGGTGAAGGTGAAGATGCTCCCCTTCGACAACAAGAGCGAGTTCCAGGTGGTGCTCGACCTGCCCGAGGGGGCGACGCTCGAGACGTCGAACGCGCTCGGCCAGGAGATCGCGGACTACCTGCGTCGCGTGCCGGAGGTGAAGAGCACCGAGGTGTACGCCGGCACGGCCGCGCCGTTCAACTTCAACGGCCTCGTGCGCCACTACTTCATGCGCTCTGGCCCGAACGTCGCCGACGTCCAGGTGAACCTGCTGCCGAAGGGCGAGCGCAAGCGCCAGAGCCACGCGATCGCGGTGGCGGTGCGCCCCGGCATCGACTCGATCGCGCGGCGCTACGACGCGTCGGCCAAGGTCGCGGAGATCCCGCCCGGGCCGCCGGTGCTCTCGACGCTCGTGGCCGAGGTGTACGCCGCGGACGATTCGACGCGCATCGAGGCGGCGCGACAGGTGAAGCGCGTCTTCGAGACGACGCCAGGCGTGGTGGACGTGGACTGGACGGTCGAGGCACCGCAGCCCGGCCGCTCCTTCCGAGTGGACCGCGTGCGCGCCGCCGAGGCGGGCGCGAGCGTCGAGCAGATCACGCAGACGCTCTACCTCGCGCTCTCGGGCGCGCCGGCCGGCATCACCAGCTCGCCGACGGCCCGCGAGGGCACCGCGATCGTGCCGCGGCTCCCCATGGAGCAGCGCTCGTCGGTGGACGCGCTGCTCTCGCTCCCGATCGCGACGGCCAGCGGGCCGCAGCCGCTCGCGCGGTTCGTGACGGTGGTGCCGACGACGCGCGAGAGCGTCCGGGTGCGGAAGGACCTGCGCCCGGCGATCTACGTCACGGGCGACGTCGCCGGCGCGATCGAGTCGCCGGTCTACGCGATCCTCGCCATGAACCAGAAGCTCGACGCGATCCGCGTGAACGGCGCCGCCATCGCGCGCTACAACGCGGTCGCGCCCGAGCGGCTCACCGAGACGGCGATCAAGTGGGACGGCGAGTGGCAGGTGACGATCGAGGTGTTCCGCGACCTCGGGCTCGCCTTCGCGATCGTGCTGCTGCTGATCTACGTCCTCGTGGTGGGGTGGTTCCAGTCGTTCAAGGTGCCGCTCGTCATCATGGCGCCGATCCCGCTCACGCTCATCGGCATCCTGCCGGGCCACGCGATCACGGGCGCGTTCTTCACGGCGACGTCCATGATCGGGATGATCGCGCTGGCGGGGATCATCGTGCGCAACTCGATCCTGCTGGTGGACTTCATCCAGCTCGCGGAGGAGCGCGGGCGGTCGCTGCGCGAGGCGGTACTCGAGGCGGGGGCGGTACGCTTCCGGCCGATCGCGCTGACGGCCGCGGCGGTGGTCGTCGGCGGTCTGGTGATGGTGCTCGATCCGATCTTCCAGGGGCTCGCGGTGGCGCTGATGAGCGGCGCCGTCGTCGCGACTCTGCTCACCATGGTGGTCGTTCCGATTCTCTACTGGGAGCTGCGCCGGCGCGAGACGCCGGCGCGCGCTCCGGAGGCGCCTCGCGATGAAGATGTTGATGCTCGTCTACAGCGGCCCCGACCCGCACCGGATCACCGCGCTGCTTGATCGCCAGCACGCCGGCGGCTACACCGAGTTCCGCAACGCGCACGGGGCGGGGAGCACGGGAAGGCGCGAGGGCTCCCGCGCGTGGCCGGGCGACTCGACGCTCATCGTGAGCGTGCTGCCGGAGCCGCAGAGCGAGGCGCTCGTCTCGGCGCTCCGCGAGGAGCGCGAGCGGCTGCCGGCCGGCGAGCGTCTGCACGTCACCGTGCTGCCGACGGAAAGCTTCTTCTGACCGACGGGCGCGCTGCTCCGCCCGACACCATCACGACTACCGAGGACCACTCGCATGTGCGACGACCGCATCATCCGCCGCTTCGCCGGCGTCTTCATCCTCGCCTCGCTGGCGCTCGGCTGGTGGGTGCATCCGGCCTGGTTCCTGTTCACCGCGTTCGTAGGCTTCAACCTGTTCCAGTCGAGCCTGACCACGTTCTGCCCGCTGGAGCGCATGCTCGGCCGGGCCGGCTTCCCCGGCTGCGCGCGGCGCGACGCCGTGCCGCCCGACGTCGCCTGACCGCGGCGTCGGCTGCATTTCGCGAAACGAGAACGCCCGGGACGTCTCAGACGTCCCGGGCGTTCGTTCGACGAAAGTGCTTTTGGCTGGTTGGCGCTACGTCGCCCGCGATCAGGACGCGAGCAGCTTGCGGCGCGCCTTCAGCTCGTCGCCGAGCCGGTCGCACATGATGTCGCAGATCTGGAAGACGGAGTCGTCGGCGAGGGCGTAGTAGACGTAGAGCCCTTCCTTGCGCCGCTCGACGAAGCCGAGCGTGAACAGGATCCGCAAATGCTTCGAGACGTTCGCCTGCCCGAGCCCCGTCGCCTCGACCAGCTCCGTCACCGTGCGCTCTCCCTTCCGCAGGGTGTCGAGGATCTGCAGCCGCGCGGGCTCGGCGAGCGCCTTGAGGCGCTCCGAGATGAGGGAGAAGACTTGCGGGGTCAACGCGATCCTGGTCATGCGGCGCTCCTGATGCTCTATATATCCCTATGGGAATATAGTATCCGCTTGGGATGGTGACAAGACGCCCCGGCGGCCACTAGTCCGCTTCCTCTTCCGCCTTCGTCGCCTTGGCGACGATGTCGCCGGTCGTGAAGAGGACCTTCTGCAGGATCTCGCGCCACTCGGGCTTCTTCCGCAGCAGGAACTCGAGGTCCATGCCGAAGTGCTTGAACTCCTCCTTCTGCGCGTTCTGCATGATCGCGCGCGCCTGCCTGTCCTTCTCGACGGCGAGGCGCTGCTCGTACCACCCGATGGCCTCGGCTTCCTCGGTGAGCGAGGCGATCATCCGCGCGAAGGTACGGGTCTGGGCGGACAGCTCGCCGGGTGGCTCGTGATACTGGTCGAATCCCACGGTGCGACTCCGATGAAGGGATGATGCGCGGCTGACCGGCGCGTGCTCCTCGCCAGGGCGCGCGCCGTGCTCTCGCAAGACCCCTGCCCCCGCCGGTCCGCCGCGCGCGCGAGCCGCCGGCCGTCGCCTGACGGCGCCGTCGGGCCGCTCCCGGTAGGTTGCGGTCGGACGCGCGCGATCGCCGCGAGGCGTTCCACGATCGAGCGGGAGGGGAGATGCGAGCGAAGACGGTGCTCGGCGCAGGGCTGGCGACGGCCGCCGCCGGCCTGATCCTCGGCTGGCCGGCGTGGGCGGTGGTGACGTGGGCACGCTATGGCCGCGCGACGCACGATCCGGGGCGCGATCCGCTGCTCGACCGCTACCTGCCGACGTACGACGTCGCCGAAGTCCACGAGACGCGCGTCGCCGCGCCGGCGGCCCGCACCTACTCGGTGGCGATGACCACCGGCCTGCAGCGGTCGGCCGTCGTGCGGGCGATCTTCCGCGCGCGCGAGCTGCTCATGCGCGTCCACGACGGGGGAGACGGCTGGCCGCCGGGCGGCATCGTGGCGCAGATGCGCGCGTGGGGTTGGGGCGTGCTCGCCGAGGAGCCGGAGCGCGAGATCGTCCTCGGCACGGTCACGCAGCCGTGGCGCGGCGACGTCCAGTTCCGCGCCCTCGCGCCGGACGAGTTCGCGGCGTTCGATCGCGCGGGCTACGTCAAGCTCGTCACGGCGCTGGCGGTCGAGCCGCTCGGCGCCGACGCGTCGCGCTTCCGCGTCGAGACCCGCGTCGCCGCGACCGACGCGACGGCACGGGTGCGCTTCCGCCGCTACTGGGCGGTGTTCTCGCCCGGCATCCGGCTCATTCGCCTCGCGGCGCTCCGCGTCGTCCGGCGCGACGCCGAGCGGCGGCCACCGGTCGTCGGGCGTTAGGCGGCCGGCGCGTCCCGCCACCGGGGCGGCGCCCGCATCGATCGTCACGGCGGGGGCTTCCTCACGTCGTGCCATGTCGTGCAAGTTGAGGCGGTCACGCCGCGCCACTGCGCCGGACGCGGTCGCGCGTGCGCGCGCGTGCGGCCGCATCCGCGGCGCACGCCCCCTTCAGCCTGAGACACGCCATGGACTCCACGTCGCGTCGGGAATTTCTGCAGCAGTTGGCCGCCCTGGGCGTCGGCCTCACCGCGGCGAGCGCACTGCTGGACCCGCTGGAGGCGTTCGGGTCGCCGTCGTCGTCGTCGGGCGCGAAGACGTACCGGAATCCGGTCTACACCGGCTCGATGCCCGACCCGGGCGTGATGCTGCACGAGGGCGTCTACTACGCGTTCGGGACGACCGGCGGCGATCGCAAGGCGGACGGCCGCATCTTCACGCTGCTGCGGTCGACGGACCTCGTGCACTGGGAGGAGCTGGGCGGCGCGCTGACGCCGCCGAGCCCGGACGCGCGCTACCAGTACTGGGCGCCGGAGGCCGCGTTCCACGACGGCACCTTCTATCTCTACTACGCGATGGGCGGCGTCGAGGAGGAGAAGTTCGCGCTGCGCGTCGCGACGAGCGCCACGCCCGAAGGTCCGTACACCGACACCGGCACGCCGCTCACCGACTGCACGGGCAACCGCTTCACGATCGACCCCCACCCGTTCCGCGACGTGGACGGACAGTGGTACCTGTTCTACGCGCGGAACTACCCGAACACCGAGGGGGGCTTCCTCCCCGGGACGGGGCTGGCGGTGGACCGGCTGGTGGGGATGACGAAGCTCGCCGGCGAGTGCCGCACCGTGCTTCGCGCCCGCTACCCGTGGACGCTGTACGAGGCGAACCGGCGGATGAACGTGTACGACCAGACGTTCGACTGGCACACGATCGAAGCACCGTTCGTGCGGCGCCACAACGGCAAGTACTACTGCTTCTACAGCGGCGCGAACTGGCAGACGCCGCGCTACGGCGTGGACTACGCCGTCGCCGACCACGTGATGGGGCCGTACACGGGGCAGGGGCGGGAAGCGCGCGTGCTGCACGGCGTGCCCGGTCACGTGCGCGGCCCCGGCCATCACTCGATCGTCACCGGACCCGACGGCCGCGACTGGATCGTCTATCACGCCTGGGACGAGAAGCTGACGGTGCGACAGCTGTGCATCGATCCGCTGCTCTGGACGCCCGGCGGTCCGCGCACCGCCGGCCCGAGCTGGACCGCGAAGCCGGCGCCGGCGAAGCGGCGGGCGACGCCCGTCAGCGACAGGCGCGTGCCGGTCAGCGGGAAGGAGTGACGGGTAAGCGGTAGGCGGTTGGCGATAAGCGCGAGCCATGAATCATGAAGGGGCCGGCATCCCGCGACGGATGCCGGCCCCTTCGACGTTCGCGCCTACCGCCTACCCGTCACTCCTACTTCGCGACCCCGAACGTGAAGACGGTCCGCGACCGGTACGTCTGGCCCGGGCGCAGGATCGTCGTCGGGAAGTTCGGGTGGTTCGGCGAGTCGGGGAAGTGCTGGGTCTCGAGCGCGAGCGCGGAGCGGTGACCGTACACCTTGCCGCCCTTTCCGTGAATCGTGCCGTCGAGGAAGTTGCCGGAGTAGAACTGGATGCCGGGCTCGGTCGTGCTGATGTCGAGCGTGCGTCCGCTCTTGGGGTCGAGGACGCGCGCGGCGGGCTCGAGGCCCGTGCTCCCCTTGGGGCGGTCGATCACCCAGTTGTGGTCGTAGCCTTTGCCGTACTTGAGCTGCGTGTCGGGCTGGTCGATGCGGGCGCCGATCGCCGTCGGCGTGTGGAAGTCGAACGGCGTGCCCGCCACCGGCTTGATCTCGCCCGTCGGGATGAGCGTCGAGTCCACCGGCGTGAACGCGGACGCGTCGAGCGTCAGCACGTGGTCGAGGATGTCTCCCTGTCCGGCGCCGTGCAGGTTCCAGTACGTGTGCTGCGACAGGTTGAGCGGCGTCGCCTTGTCGGTCGTCGCCTCGTAGTCCACCACGAGCTCGTCGCGCGGGGTGAGCGTGTAGGTCACCTTCACCGCCAGCGCGCCCGGGTAGCCTTCCTCGCCGCTCGCGCTGGTGTAGCTGAGCTTCACGCCGGCGCCGCTGTCGCTCTGGAACGGCTCGGCGGTCCACAGCACCTTGTCGAAGCCCTTCAGCCCGCCGTGCAGGCTGTTCGGGCCGTTGTTCGTCGCGAGGTGGTACGTGGCGCCGTCGAGCTTGAACTGCCCCTTCGCGATGCGGTTCGCGTAGCGGCCGACGATGGCGCCGAAATAGGGCGAGTCCTTGAAGTAGCCACTCAGGCTGTCGAAGCCGAGGACGATGTCGTCGAAGTGGCCGGCGCGGTCGGGGGTCCGCAGCACCGTGATGATGCCGCCGTAGTTCGTCGCGCGGACCTCGATGCCGTGCGCGTTGGTGAGTGTGAACAGCTCGGCGTCGCGTCCGTCCTGGAGCTTGCCGAACGGCGCGCGCGTGACGCCCGGCTTGGCGGGGGAGCTCACAGCGGGCGACGCGGCGCTCGCCGCGGAGTCGCTGGTCGCGCGGGGAGCCGGCTTGCAGGCGGCGGTCGTCGCGAGGGCGACGGCCGCGACGACGATGCGGCGATGGCGGGGCGTGGGCATCCGGAGTCGGTCACGAGGTGATGGTGTGCGGCGCGGTGCGGAGGCGCGGCGGAATCGTGCGGTGCAATCGTGCGCTGAGATCGTACGGCGAAATCGTACGGCGAAATCGAGGCCGGGGCGCCGGCGGACTAAACTACGGCGCGACCGACACGGCGCCAGCCGGCCGAGCGGGGTCACCCGTCCGTTCCGCACGTCGCGCGCCGCGTTAGGCCGCGGTGTTGCGACGCCGCCGGCGACGGGACTAGGTTGCGAACTCGCCTTCCACCGTCACCCGGAGCCGCATGCCTCTCCACCGCGTGGTACCCGACGACAGGCACCCGCTTGGCTGAGGGCGACCTGCCGGCCGAGGTCCGCCAGCTCATCGCGCGCTGCCTCGCGACGATGGAGCAGGTGGACGTCCTCCTGCTGCTCGCGCGCACGCCCGAGCGCTGGTTCGCGGTGGACGAGATCCGGACCGAGCTGCGGCTGGCCGACAGTGCGCTGCCTCCGCGGACGTTCCGGGAGCTCGAGAGCGCGGGCCTGATCGCGACCGAGTCGCACGCCGCGTCGCGTTACCGATATGCGCCGGCGACGCCGGTGCTGCGGCGAGCGGTCGAGCTCCTCGCCGTCGCCTACAACGAGCGCCCGGTGACGCTCGTGCGCGCCATCTACAGCCGGCCGACCGCGGTGCAGAGCTTCGAGGACGCGTTCCGCCTCCGGAAGAAGGACGACAACTAGCATGGCGATCATCGTCTACGTCCTCTGCGCCCTCACGAGCCTCGCCTGCGCGGCGCTGCTCCTGCGCGGCTACCGGCAGTCCCGCGTGCGGCTGCTGTTCTGGAGCGGCTGGTGCTTCGTCGGCCTGTTCCTCAACAACGTGCTCCTCATCGTCGACGTCCGCATCATCCCGCAGCTCGACCTCTCGCTCATCCGGCTGATCCCGGCGCTCATCGGCGTGGGGCTGCTGCTGTACGGGCTCGTCTGGGAGGCCGACCGATGAGGGCGTCGCTCGTGCTCCTGTGCGAGGGCGCGCTCGCGATGGGCTACGTCGTCGCGGCGCTGTTCTTCCTGCGCTTCTGGCGCCAGACGCGCGCGCGCCTGTTCGCGGCGTTCGCGACGGCGTTCCTGCTGCTCGCCTCGCAGCGTGTCCTGCTCGCGCTCGACCTGTCGCTCGTCGAGGACCGCTCCTGGTACTACCTGCTGCGCCTGCTCGCCTTCCTGCTCATCCTCTTCGCGATC